>NZ_CP138214.1:2171093-2481250 GCF_034043515.1 Pseudomonas sp. MUP55
CGCAAAGCCTTTCCATTGCAGGCGATGTACCGGCCAATATCGCGCGACATCTGGTGTTCATGCAGGCTGCGGCCACACAGGGCGTGCAATTGCTGGTGTTTCCGGAATTGTCATTGACCGGCTATGAGCCTGCGCTGGCAGCCGACTTGGCCATTGCCCCTGAGTCGCCAGTGCTGACGCCATTACGTGAGATGGCGCGCGAGCTGCGGTTGACGGCGGTAGTGGGTATGCCTGTGCGCTTGGCGCCAAAGGCGGACGTCATGATTGCCGCCTTGGTGCTCGGGGCTGACGGCTCATTGGCGGTCTACACCAAGCAGCATCTGCATCCGGGCGAAGACGTTGCGTTTGCAGCGGGGCAGGGCGGTGCAGTGCTTGAATCAGGGAGTGAACGCATTGCGCTGGCCGTTTGCGCTGACTTTTCCCACGCCAGCCATCCGCGCCAAGCTGCGTTGGCAGGCGCCAATATCTACGCCGCCGGGGTGTTGATCAGCGAAAGTGGCTACGCAATGGACAGCGCGTTGCTTCGGCAGTGCGCAGTCGAGCATCAGCTTCTGGTAGTGATGGCAAACCACGGTGGCCCTTCGGGTGGCTGGGTGTGCGCCGGCCGCAGCGCAATATGGGCGGACGATGGCCGTTTGCTTGCGGCGGTGCCCGGCGTCGGGGAAGCGCTGGTGATTGCCCGTCGCGAGGGCGAGCGCTGGACTGGGCACGTGGTGACTGTGTAAATGGCCTTCTACCTGCGCGCTGCGACGGACCAGGACCTGCCCTTTGCGCGAGCCCTGACCCACCGGGCGATGGACCGCTATTACGTGCAAAACCGCTTGCTATGGTCCAATGACGGTTTCGACAGGGCCTGGGCGAGTCGGGAAAACTGGCTCATCTGCCATGACGACGAAGTGGCCGGTTTTATCAGCCTGAGTCGTGACAGTCACGCGCTCTACATTCGCGAGCTGCATATGCTCGAGTCCTTCCGCGGACTCGGCGCCGGCAGTTGGGTGCTGGAGCAGATGGCGCTCAAGGCGCAGGGTCTGGGCCTGTTGCGTTTGACGGTGTTCAAGGCTAATCCGGCCAAAAGCCTTTATCAGCGCAGAGGCTTCAGTGTTGTCGGTGAGGAGGACGGGTTCTGGCGGATGGAGCGCGTCTGCCACGGCTCAAGCTAAAACATGCACCGGGTTTTAATAAGCGCATACTGGCTCAGGAGCCGACTTCCTGATCGTTACTCTGGTCACTAGCCTCTGCAAGGATGATGCCCTCTTTCATGCCCAGAAGGACCGCTACCTTATGGGCCTCCCCACGCCGTCCCTTTTTGCGCCCAGCGAGCACTTGATAGGTGGTTGCCGGATCGACGCCATGTTCACGGGCGAACGCTTGAACTGACTTTCCTTGGTGTTCCAGCCAGGCCTTGGCTTGTGCGGCAGTACGGATTCCGGGCATAGTTCAAAACCGTTCAATTTCGTTTAACTAAGAGATGAGTGTGTCACCTCTTGGGGTGTGCCAAATAGGATCATACATCCAAATGAGTGGAATCGGTTCGCGTTTAAGGCAAGAAAGAGAGCGACTTGGCCTGTCGCAAAAAGTTTTTGGTGAAATCGGAGGCGTTGAAGCAAACGCACAAGGCAAATATGAAAGCGGCGGGCGCGCACCCAAAGCCGATTATCTGTCTCGCGTGGCCGAGAAAGGCGTAGACATCCTGTACGTATTGACCGGGACCGCCACGCCGATTCAGCTGGAGAATCTGAGCCAGCTTGAAGAGAAAGTGCTGGTGGATTACCGGGCGATGCTCAAGGAGGACCAGGACGCAATCCGCCGCCTGACCTCGACCCTGGCCGAGCATTCCCTTTCTCGCAATGGAAAAGCCAAGCCTTAGTCGCAGGATTCCTGACCTTCTGCCCAGCAAATCCGGCGGTCCGCTGCCCAATGGTCGCTCGCCGAGCGCTCAAACTCCACATATATGACGCTTGCGGCTAGGTCTGCACCCAGGTTTTTTGCTAAGGTGTCCGGCAACCTATAAGACCATATCGCGAGGTGTCTGCTTGATTAGGGTGCTAGTAGTCGATGACCATGATCTCGTTCGTACAGGCATTACACGAATGCTGGCTGACATCGATGGCCTGCAAGTAGTCGGCCAGGCCGAGTCGGGGGAGGAGTCGCTGATCAAGGCCCGGGAATTGAAGCCCGATGTGGTATTGATGGACGTCAAGATGCCGGGGATCGGCGGTCTGGGCGCCACTACCAAATTATTGCGCAGTCATCCGGACATCAAGGTTGTGGTGGTGACGGTGTGCGAGGAAGACCCGTTTCCTACGCGTCTGCTGCAGGCCGGTGCCGCAGGTTACCTCACCAAAGGCGCCGGCCTGGCGGAAATGGTGCAGGCCATTCGCCTGGTATTTGCCGGGCAACGCTACATCAGCCCACAGATTGCCCAGCAGTTGGCCATCAAATCCTTCCAGCCCACCAGCGACTCGCCCTTTGACGCACTGTCGGAGCGGGAAATCCAGATCGCCTTGATGATCGTCGGTTGCCAGAAGGTGCAGTCGATCTCCGACAAGCTGTGCCTGTCGCCCAAGACCGTCAACACCTACCGCTATCGCATCTTCGAGAAACTCGCCATCAGCAGTGATGTTGAATTGACCCTGCTCGCGGTGCGCCACGGCATGGTGGACGCCAGCGCCTGACATGACCACACCGTTCGATCCAAGTGCCTTTCTCTCGACCTGCAGCGGCCGCCCCGGCGTGTACCGCATGTTCGACAGCGAGGCGCGCCTGCTCTACGTGGGCAAGGCCAAGAACCTGAAAAACCGTCTGGCGAGCTATTTTCGCAAGAGTGGTCTCGCGCCGAAAACCGCGGCTCTCGTCGCGCGTATCGCCCAGGTCGAAACCACCATTACCGCCAACGAAACCGAAGCGCTGCTGCTTGAGCAGACGCTGATCAAGGAATGGCGGCCTCCCTATAACATCCTGCTGCGCGACGATAAATCCTACCCTTACGTATTTTTATCGGACGGCGATTTCCCGCGGTTGAGCATTCACCGGGGCGCGAAAAAGCAAAAGGGCAAGTATTTCGGGCCTTACCCCAGTGCTGGCGCCATTCGTGAGAGCTTGAGCCTGCTGCAGAAGACGTTTTTTGTGCGCCAGTGTGAAGACAGCTTCTACAAGAACCGTACCCGGCCGTGCCTGCAGTACCAGATCAAGCGCTGCAAGGCGCCGTGCGTGGGCCTGGTCGAGCCGGCAGAGTACGCCGAGGATGTGCGCCACTCGGTGATGTTCCTTGAGGGGCGCAGCAACGCGCTGACCGATGAACTGTCCGGGGCCATGGAGCAGGCGGCCAGTACCCTGGATTTCGAGAAGGCCGCCGAACTGCGCGACCAGATCTCACTGCTGCGCCGCGTCCAGGACCAGCAAAGCATGGAAGGCGGCACCGGCGACGTCGACGTCATCGCCGCATTCGTCAACCCGGGTGGCGCCTGCGTGCACCTGATCAGCGTGCGTGGCGGGCGGGTGCTGGGCAGCAAGAACTTCTTCCCGCAGACCGGTATCGACGAAGACGTCTCTGAGGTGATGGCCGCGTTCCTCGGCCAGTACTATGTGAGCAGCCCTGAGCGCGACCTGCCTTCCGAGCTTATCGTCAACGTGGTCCACGAAGACTTCCCGACCCTGATTGAGGCCATCCACGAACTGCGCGGCCGTGAGCTGGACATCAGCCACCGCGTCCGCGGTACCCGCGCTCGCTGGCAACAACTGGCCGTGACCAACGCCGAACAGGCCCTGGGCGCGCGGCTGGCCAATCGACAGCACGTTGCCGCGCGCTTTGAAGCCCTGGCCGAGGTCCTCAACCTGGACGAGCCGCCCCAGCGCCTGGAATGCTACGACATCAGCCACTCCAGCGGCGAAGCCACCGTGGCCTCCTGCGTGGTGTTCGGCCCTGAAGGCCCGATCAAGGCCGACTACCGGCGTTACAACATCGAAGGCGTCACCGCCGGCGATGACTACGCCGCCATGCACCAGGCCCTCACGCGGCGCTTCAGCAAGTTGAAGGACGGGGAGGGCAAGCTGCCCGATATTCTGTTGGTGGATGGCGGCAAGGGCCAGCTCTCCATGGCCCGTGACGTGCTCAACGAACTGGCCGTGCCCGACCTGATCCTGCTGGGCGTGGCCAAGGGCGCCACGCGCAAGGCCGGGTTCGAGACGTTGTACTTGAATGATGCCGCCCACGAGTTCACCTTGAAGGGCGACTCGCCGGCACTGCACCTGATCCAGCAGATTCGCGACGAAGCCCACCGCTTCGCCATTACCGGCCACCGTGCACGACGTGGCAAAACCCGTCGAACCTCAACCCTGGAAGGGGTGGCAGGGGTCGGCCCGACGCGGCGTCGCGACTTGCTTAAACATTTTGGTGGCTTGCAAGAGCTCTCCCGTGCCAGCATTGACGAAATAGCCAAAGCACCCGGTATCAGTAAAAAGCTCGCTGAATTGATTTATGCCAATCTGCACAGCGAATAGAATGCCTTCTCACCTCGTAGCCAGTTGTGCCGATGAATATCCCTAATCTGATCACCGTTCTACGCGTCCTGCTTATCCCGATTTTTATCCTGCTGTTCTATTTGCCGTATGAATGGAGCTATGCCGCGTCCAGTTCGGTATTCGCTTTCGCCGCCGCCACCGACTGGCTCGACGGCTACCTGGCGCGCCGCCTGGAGCAAAGCACCCCGTTCGGCGCGTTCCTTGACCCGGTAGCCGACAAGCTCATGGTCGCCGTGGCCCTGGTGCTGCTGGTGCAAGAGCATGGCAACCTGTGGCTGACCCTGCCGGCCGCCGTCATCATCGGCCGCGAGATCGTCGTCTCGGCCCTGCGCGAATGGATGGCCGAAATCGGCGCCCGCGCCCACGTTGCCGTGTCGAACATGGGCAAATGGAAAACCGCCGCGCAAATGCTCGCGCTGGTCATCCTGCTGGCCAACCCGTCGGACTTCTCGTTCTGGGTGCTCACCGGCTACGCCTTGCTGCTCATCGCCGCGGGCCTCACGCTGTGGTCCATGCTGCAATACCTGCGCGCCGCCTGGCCCCACTTGCGCACCACCGTTGAAAAGAAATAAAACTTTTTTGAATCAAGGGGTTGACGGGTGCCAAGGATTCTATAGAATGCGCATCACCAAGCGGGAATAGCTCAGTTGGTAGAGCACGACCTTGCCAAGGTCGGGGTCGCGAGTTCGAGTCTCGTTTCCCGCTCCAAATAGTGCGCTGCAGAGTTCCATTGAATTTTGTAAGCGATTGAAAAAAGGACCTTCGGGTCCTTTTTTCGTTCCTGCGGAAACCACTGAAATCCAGCATTATCCGGTGCGTTTAAGTCCCGATGTAAGTCCCGAATGAGAGTCTTGGATTTGGATGTGCACTGAATCAGTTTTCTGCTTGAGCAGCTTGGATAACGAGATGAGCATCTGGCCCTGACTCTGTTCAGTGGCTCGCTATTCCACTCTCGCATATGGCCGTTCGGCACGCCCGAATCAGCGGTAATGACTACACGCTAGGCGATACGGATGGGCTTGCGCTCAATGTGACGGCCCACGACGATCACCCCAGTGGCGATGCTGGACAGTCGCCAGACTGCCAGGCAAATCCCGCGATCAGATCAATCGCGATACCAAGGCTCGACGTCTTCTGTCGCTGAGCTTGGGGAATCGTGGTCAGCGCATTCCAGACTGGCAGCTGATCCATTGCGGCACACGTTGGTGCTTGCGGCCTTAGCGCGGTTTCCGGATGTGGATGCGTGGAGGCTTTATCGGACGCTCTGTGAGCCTCAAGTGCCGTACACTTCGTTAAAATCGCCGCCTCATGTCACCTCTACCTGCCCACCCGATGACGCTTACAGGGATCGCAATGCCAAGCAGCTACGCGCGTTTTACCCGCGCCAGTATCCCGCGACATGTGACGGTGATGGCCGGTTCCAGTGCCGTGAGCCTGTTCGCGGTGTTCCTGGTGGATATTCTCACGCTGGTGTACGTGTCCATGCTGCACCAGCCGGTCCTGCTGGCCGCGGTAGGCATCGCCAAAGTGTTGATCTTTTTCAACGGCGCGTTGGCCAATGGGTTGATTATCGCGGCGTCCTCGGTGCTGTCCGAGCGCATCGGCCATCGGGCGATGCAGACGGTGCCACACCTCACTGCGTGCCTGATGCTCATGGTGATAGCGGTTTCCGGGCTGTGCGCGGCTGTACAGTTGGCGCTGGTGGCCCCGATCACCCACTGGCTGGGCGCACAGGATGAGGTGTACGAGGCGGCGCGCCGTTTTATCTGGCTGACGCTGCCGTTCACGGTCGCGCAAGCGGCGATGCAAATGGCAGTGCAGATGCTCAGGAGCGCCGGCGACAGCCGCAGGGCATTCTGGGTGGTGCTCTCGGGAGCGGCGACATTGGCAGCGGCAGACCCGCTGCTGATCTTCGAGCTCGGCCTGGGGCTGGATGGCGCGGGGATCGCCTACGCGTTGTCGGCGCTGGTGTCGGCCGGGGTGGGCATCTATTGGGTTCGGCGGCACATCGGCCTGGCGACGGCTGTCAGTCTCAAGCGGCTGCGGCTGTACGGGCGTCGCATCGCACGGGTGGCCTTGCCGGCAACGGTTGCCAATATGGCGACGCCGGTCGGCGTGGCTTATCTGGTGTCGACCGTCTCGGTCTACGGCACTTCGGCCCTCGCGGCGATGGCGGTGCTGGACCGGGTCATGCAGTTTTCGTTCTGTGCCTTTTTTGCCCTGCCCAGTGCCCTGGCGCCGGTGTTGGGCCAGAACATCGGCGCCCAGCAGCCTTGGCGCGTGCAGGCGGCCATCGTGTTCACGCGGCGCCTGGTGGTTGCCTATGGTTTGGGTGTCTGGGCTGTATTGCTGGCGTCATGCGCTATGATTGCCGACTTCTATGGTCTGGAAGGCGAGGGGCGTGAACTGTTCCTCGTGTTCTGCCGAGTAGGCGCGGGCCTTTGGGTGATCATCGGCCTGGACTTCGTCGCGATCGCCGTGTTTGTGACCATGCAGCGTGCCTGGCTGGTGGCGGTCTTCGCCTGGTTGCGCGCAACCCTCGGCACGCTGCCGTTCGTGTACGTAGGCACACACTCGTTTGGCAGCAGCGGAGCAATGCCCGGCATGTTTCTGGGCAACGCGCTGATCGCGGTGATGTCGACCGTCACCGCCACGGTGGTCGCACGCAGGTTTTTGTCGGGAAGGGCCCAGCCAGGCAGTGCTGGGATAAGTTGAATGCAGCAATAATCGGATTTTTATGTCAGTTGACGAATCAGGGAACGAATCACTTGAAGGCCTGGAGCCCAAGCGCCGTCGAGCCCCCAAGGGCGAGATGCGCCGCGCTGCCTTGCTCGATGCGGCCACCGTTATCTTTGCCCGCGACGGTTATACCAGTTCATCCATGCGCGACGTGGCGGCGCTTGCCGGTATTACCACGGTCGGCCTGCTGCACCACTTCGCGAACAAGGAAGTACTGCTCAAGGCGCTGCTGGAACGCAGGGATCAGCGTGTTACCTCAAGGTTTCATGAACTGACCATCGAAATGACGCTGGAGGGGTTTCTCAAGTTCCTGCGCCAGAGCATGAGCTTCAGCATCCAGGATGCGGCCGAGTGCCAGGCGTCACTGGTGATGAACACCGAGAGTCTGTCCCAGGCGCACCCGGCATGGTCCTGGTACAAGGAGCGCTTTGACCTGACCCATCAGCATGCGCGGGGGCACCTGAACGCGTTGATCGAGGCCGGCGAGATTCGTCCAGACGTGGACGTAAAGGCCATCGCCCAGGAGATTTTCTCGATGATGGATGGTTTGCAGATTCAGTGGCTGCGAAGCCCACAGGATGTGGACGTGATGGCAGTGTTCGACGGCTACGTGCGTCGCTTGGGGAAGGACCTGCAGGCTCGTCCCTGAGCCGGCAGGTTCGAGCTTAGTAGGTCTGCGATGCGTTGACCTGCACGGCCTTGCGCAGTGGTAATGGCAGCGGGTTGCTGTCACGGGTGGTGAGGTGTTCGGGGAACAGGGTGGTCAAGGTACGATTGAGCGCCAGGTTTTCCGAGTCCGCGCCGACCAGGATCTTGAACTTACCGGCGTCCACGTCCCAGCTGTCGGTCTTGTCGACGTAGTAGGCCAGGGAGCGTGAGTCGATCGGGATGCTCACGGTCTTGCTCTCGCCAGGCTTCAAGTACACCTTGGTGAAGCCCTTGAGTTCTTTCTCCGGACGGTCGACGGCAGGTTTAACCGGTTGCACGTACAGCTGTGCCACTTCGAAGCCGGCCTTGTCGCCCGTGTTGGTCAGCGTGAACGTCACATCCACGGTCGAACCCGGCGCCATCACGTTGCTCGACAACTTCAGGTCGCTGTAGCCGAATGAGGTGTAGGACAGACCATAACCGAACGGATACAGCGGCTTGGCGTGCTTCTTGTCATAACCGCGATAGCCCAGGTACAGGCCTTCGCTGTAGGTCATTTCAGTCAGCGCGTTGTCGCCACGATAAGCCGCCGGGTCCGGATAGGAGGCGTAGCTCGGGTTGTCTTCGATCTGCTGGTCGATGGTCACCGGCAGCTTGCCCGATGGGTTGACCTTGCCGTACAGGATCTCGGCCAGGGCCTGGCCGCCTTGCTGGCCCGGGAACCAGGCTTGCAACGTGGCACCTACCTTTTTCGCCCACGGCTGCATGTTCGCGACACCGCCGCCGTGCATGACCACGATGGTGTTGGGGTTGGCCTTGGCCACTTGCTTGATCAGCTCGGCCTGTTGGTCGGGCAGTTCATAGCCATGGTCAGAGCCTTCGCCTTCGTTTTCGTAGGTTGTGCCGACAGCCACCACTACAGCATCGTAATCGGCCAGGTCCGCTGGCGGACGCAGCGACGCCCAGCTCATCTGCACGCCGGTTACACCGCCCAGCGCCGGAATGAAATTACCCTGTACACGTTGGTATTGGAGTTTCACGGTGTACGACTTGCCCGCCTTGAGCGACGCGGTCTTGCCAGATGTGGTCAGGGCATTGACCACATCCGAGGAGTACGGCACACCATCGCTCTGCAGCACCAGTTCATCGTTGACCCACAGCTTGTAAGGGCCGTCGGCGCGTACTTTGAATACGTGCGGGCCAGTAACGGTCGGCTTGATCACCGAACTGAAGCGGGCCGAGAACGCACCGGCATTCGGGCTGAAGCCGGAGACGGCGGTGGTGCCGGCATTGGTCACGTTGGTGCCGGTGGTCCAATTGAGGTTCACGCCCGGCTCTACGCGAGTCAGGGTGGGGTCGCCGGAGAAGCTGGTATTGGAGAAGTATTCAGCCTTGACCCCGGCGTTGCTCACCGCGTTTTTATCCACGGCGGGCTGGTACCACACCGAACTTTGCGGGTTAAGGCTCAGGTCGGACAGGTACGTCACCTTGGTGCTGCTCGAGGCCAGTTGCTGCAGGCCGCTCAGTTCGGTCACGTAGCTGTTGGGCGGCGAGTTGGCGGTACCGAACGGCGAGGCCGGAGCCTCGTGTGCCCAATTGCCGATCACCGCGACCTTGGCGGTTCGCGCCAGCGGCAGCAGCGGTTTGCCGGCGCTGGTGTTTTCGTTGCGCAACAGCACGATGGCTTCACGGGCCGCATTCAACGATGCGCGTTGCCCGTATTCCGGATGCTCGAGGGGCTTGGCGGTGTTGAGGTTTTCCTGGAAGTCATAGCTGACGATGCCACGCAGGTTGCGCTTGACCTTGTCGTCGATGACGTTCTGGGTCAGTTGCCCGCTCCACACATAGGGCAGCAGGTTGGCCTCGGTAAATTGCAGGCCCGACGGCATGTCGATGTCAGTACCGGCCCACGCGCCCTTGAACGCATTGTGGATGGCATTGAAGTCGCTGATCACCATGCCCTGGAAGCCCCATTCGCCCTTCAGTACGTCAGTGATCAGGTGATGGTTTTCACAGGCGTAGTCGCCATTGATCTTGTTGAAACCGCACATGATCGAAGCGACGTTGGCGTTTTTCACCATCGACTCAAAACCCGGCAGGTACAGCTCGCGCAGGGTGCGCTCATCCACCACGACGTTTAGCGCTTGGCGATTGGCTTCCTGTTCGTTGGCCAGGTAATGCTTGCCGCTGGCCTGGATGCCCTGGGCCTGGATGCCGTTGACGATAGCCGGAGCCAGCACCGCGCCAAGGAACGGGTCTTCACCGCTCACGTATTCCGCAGAACGGCCGTTGTACGGCGTGCGGTACAGGTTGACGCCGGGGGAGAGCATCTGTTGTCCACCCGAGATGCGTGTTTCGTAGGCAATCGCCAGGCCGAATTCCTTGGCGCGATTGATACTCCAAGTCGCCGCCAATGCGGACTGCGACGGGTATTGCGCGCCAAAGGTGGCGTTGTTCACGTGCACGCCCATGGAGGAGTCATAGGCAACGGTGCCCTTGATGCCCCACTTGAGCAACGAAGGGATCATGTGACCGTCGTTGACACGGGTGAAATTGATCTTTTCCGACTGGTTCATGTTGTCGAGGATAGAACTGACGCGCGCCTCAACCGCGTTACCGGTGGCGGGTGTCACGGCAGCCAGTGCCAGGTTGGCCTGGGCGATGCCGAAGGCCAGCAGGCTCAGGCCCAGGGTGTGTTTGAAGGATGACAAGACGGGCGTCCTTTGGGTGGCGCTAATAGGGGTCATGGGTGTTGTGCCTGGGAGGGCGCGTCGTCGGTGTCCACCGGCGTATCGAGCAGCGTGGAAGCACCGGCCTGGGCAGATGTGCCGAGTTGGGCGGCGCCGCTCAGCTGGTCGCGTTGCGCTTCTACGTGTGCGCGGACCTGTTGTTCCGACGTTGCGCTGGAAGCGGAGTCCGCCGCCAGGGCGTAACCGGTTGACGCGCACACAAGTGCAGCGCTTAAAACATAAAGCAGCGGTCTGGTCATCGATGAATCTCGAGTGTGGGTGAACAAGTAAAGTCGTGCGACAGGGCGAACACTGGTCGCTTGATAGAGCAGTAAGTCCTAGAGGGCGGGTAAAAAGTTCAGAGATTGAGAAAATATTATTAAACAGGGATTTATTAAATGATGGCTCTTTGCCTTTTCAGGATTTTTGCGCGATTTCGGGAGGGCGTTGATGGGTTATTTTTTGATATATTAGTTAAATATTGTTAAAAAATCTATTTAAATGGTGGTTTGTTGCTCATAGATTCTATATAAGCCTATTTTCATGCGTTGTTTAAAACCTAATTGCTGTTAGGTTTAGCGCTCTGGTAAGCTCTGTTACCTGCTGGTCTATGGGTTTTTATTATTCATCCATTGATGACATAGCCGCGTTTAAGTTGTTGTTCTTATATAGGTTTAAATAAGCCCGTTAAATCGCGGGCTTACAGTGCTGTACCCGTTAATAGTGGGTGCGTACAAAAAAATTAATATCGCCTGAGCCCGAATTAGTTTGGCGTCCCTATTTATTTTATCGATTGCAGTCACCCATGTTGTCAGCCCTTATTGATGCTTGCCAAATGCAGATCCCGCACACCGAACAGGTCTGCGCGTGGCTGATGCAGCAGGCCGGGTTGAAAACGGTGGATCTGGAGCGTGCCCGTCGCCTGTCACAAGAGGGCGGCGAAACAGAATTACTCGGCCTGCTGACCCGCCTGGGGCTGGTCTCCGAAGTCGAACTGGCCCGCGCCTGGGCTGACCTGCTCGGCGCGCCGCTGCTGCTGGCCGACGCCGCGCCACCCTTGCTTGACCCTTTGCCCGCCTTGACCGAGCGCTTTATGCGCCACTACCAGGTGGTGCCCATGGGCTGGAGCCAGGGCGGCCTGCGCGTGCTGGCGGCCAACCCGTCGCTGGTCTACCCGTTCCAGGCCGTGGCCTATGCCTGCGGCGTGCCGGTGTGGCTGGCGGTCGGCCCGCGCAACGAGGTCGAAACCTTGATCGAGCGCTACTACGGCCAGGGCCGCTCGGCCATGGGCACGCTGATCGAGAACCTCGACGAGCAGGGCGGTGCGCTGGAAGACATCGAACACCTCAAGGACATGGCCTCCGAGGCGCCGGTGATTCGCCTGGTCAACCTGATCCTGCAGCGCGCGGTGGAACATCGCGCCTCGGACATCCACATCGAACCTTTCGAAAACCAGCTCAAGGTGCGCTACCGCATCGATGGCGTGCTGCACGAGGCCGAAGCGCCGCCGTCCAGCTCGTCGGCGGCGGTGATTTCGCGGGTGAAGATCATGGCGCGCCTGGACATTGCCGAGCGGCGCCTGCCCCAGGACGGCCGGATCATGCTGCGCATCCAGGGCAAGGAACTCGACCTGCGCGTGTCCACGGTGCCCACCAGTTTTGGCGAGTCGGTGGTCATGCGTCTGCTCGATCGGCAGACCGTGCAGTTCGATTTCCAGAGCCTGGGCTTTGATGGCCAGCGCCTGGAAACCTTCCTCGAAGTCCTGGAGCGGCCCCACGGGATTCTGCTGGTCACCGGGCCTACCGGCTCGGGCAAGACCACCACGCTGTACACCGCGCTGTCACGCCTCAATACCGCCGAGCGCAAGATCATCACGGTGGAAGACCCGGTGGAATATCAGCTGGAAGGCATCAACCAGATTCAGGTCAAGCCGGCCATCGGCCTGGACTTTGCCGGTGCGTTGCGCTCGATCGTGCGTCAGGACCCGGACGTGATCATGATCGGTGAGATCCGTGACCTGGAAACCTGCCGCATTGCTATTCAATCGTCGCTGACCGGTCACCTGGTGCTGTCGACCCTGCACACCAACAGTGCCGCGGCGAGTATCACGCGGCTGCTCGACATGGGCGTCGAAAGCTACCTGATTGCCTCGACCGTCAACGGCATCCTGGCCCAGCGCCTGGTGCGCCGTCTCGACCCGGACACGCGCGAAGCTTTTGAAGCACCGCCCGAACTGATCGCCGAACATGGCCTGGAGCGCTTTACCGATGCGCGCCCGATCATGCTTTATCGCCCGCGCGCCAATGCGCCGGGCGGCGGTTACCACGGTCGCAGTGCGATCACCGAACTGCTGGTGATGAATGAAGAACTGCGCAGCCTGCTGATGCGCCAGGCCGACGCCGCCACTCTCGAAGCCGCCGCCCGCCGTGGGGGCCTGCGCACCTTGCATGAAGAGGGCTTGCGCCAGGCCGTGGCCGGAGTGACGTCGCTGGAAGAAGTGCTGCGCGTGACCCGAGGCGAGGGCACGTGAGCCTGTTCAAATACCGCGCGCTCGACAGCCAGGGCGCTGCGCAAAACGGCACGCTCGAGGCCAAGGACCACGACGCCGCCGTCGCCCTGTTGCACAAGCGCGGGTTGCTGGTGTTGCAGATTGACGTCGCCGGTGCCCAAGGGCTGCGCAATGCCCTTGGCCGTGGCCAGTTGAGCGGCGCAGCGCTGGTCAGTTTCACCCAGCAACTGGCAACCCTTTTGGGCGCCGGCCAGCCGCTGGAGCGCTCGCTGGGCATCCTGCTCAAGCAACCCGGCCAGCCGCAGACCCGCGCGCTGATCGAGCGTATCCGCGAACAGGTCAAAGGCGGGCAGCCGTTATCCAAAGCGCTGGAAGAAGAGGGCGGCCAGTTTTCGCCGCTATACCTGAGCATGGTGCGTGCGGGCGAGGCGGGCGGCGCCCTGGAAAACACCCTGCGCCAGCTCAGTGACTACCTGGAGCGCAGCCAGTTACTCAGGGGCGAAGTGATCAACGCACTGATCTACCCGGCCTTTCTGGTGGTCGGCGTGCTCGGTTCGCTGGCGCTGCTGCTGGCCTATGTGGTGCCGCAGTTCGTGCCGATCTTCAAGGATCTGGGCGTGCCCATTCCGCTGATCACCGAGGTGATTCTCGGGCTCGGCCAGTTTCTCGGGTCTTACGGCCTGGCGGTGTTTGCCGGGTTGATCGTGATCATCTGGACCCTGGCCGCACGCCTGCGGGATCCACAGCGGCGTGAGCGTTATGACCGACGCGTGCTCGGCATTCGAGTGATCGGCCCGCTGCTGCAGCGCGTCGAAGCGGCGCGGTTGACCCGCACCCTCGGTACCTTGCTCAGTAACGGTGTGGCGCTGCTGCAAGCCTTGGTGATCGCGCGGCAGGTGTGCACCAACCGCGCGCTGCAAGCGCAGGTCGCCCAGGCCGCCGAATCCGTCAAGGGCGGCGGCACCCTCGCCAGTGCCTTCGGCGCGCAGCCGTTGCTGCCGGACCTGGCCCTGCAAATGATTGAAGTCGGCGAACAGGCCGGCGAACTCGACAGCATGCTGCTCAAGGTCGCCGACGTGTTCGACGTCGAGGCCAAGCGCGGCATCGACCGTCTGCTCGCTGCGCTGGTGCCGTCGCTGACCGTGGTCATGGCGGTGCTGGTGGCGGTGATCATGCTCGCGATCATGCTGCCGCTGATGAGCCTGACCAGCAATATATGAACCCTCAAGGACCCTTACCCATGCGCCATACCCGCTGCAAGTCCGCCCGCCGCCAGGGCGGTTTTACCCTGCTGGAAATGCTCGCCGTGATCGTGTTGCTGGGCATCGTCGCGACCATCGTGGTACGCCAGGTCGGCGGCAATGTCGACAAGGGCAAGTACGGCGCAGGCAAGGCGCAACTGGCCAGCCTGAGCATGAAAATCGAAAGCTACGGCCTGGACGTCGGCTCGCCGCCCAAGTCGCTGCAGCAACTGGTCGACAAGTCGGGCAACACCGCCGGTTGGGCCGGGCCGTATGCCAAGCCGTCGGACCTCAAGGACCCGTTCGGCCATGCCTTCGGCTATCGCTTCCCCGGCGAGCACGGCGCGTTCGACCTGATCTTCTACGGCCAGGACGGCCAACCCGGCGGCGAAGGCTACAGCGCCGACCTGGGCAACTGGGAATAACTGCTGACCATGGCCAACGTCCAACGTGGTTTTACCTTGCTGGAAATGCTGGTGGTGATCGTCCTGATCAGCATCGCGGCCGGCCTGGTGGGTTTTGGCCTGCAACAAGGCTTGCGTTCGGCCAAGGAGCGTCAAGTGGTCGGGCAAATGGTCGAGGCGCTTCGCAGCACGCGGGCCAAAGCAATCGTCAACGCCAGCACTGAAGCCACCGTCTTCGACCTGCGCACGCTCAGCTTCCAGGCCCCGGGTCGGCCGAAAAAGCACTGGCCGGCCGACCTGCAAGTCACCCTGCACACCGCCGAACACGCGGGCTCGGCGGTGGAGTTCTACCCCGACGGCAGTTCCACCGGCGGTAACCTGTTGTTGACCAATGGCAGCCGGCGCTGGCGTATCGATATTGGCTGGTTGACCGGCAGCGTGCAGTCCAAGGTGCTGCCATGAAGCAGCAAGCCGGTTTTACTCTGCTGGAAATGCTCGCCGCGCTGACGCTCATGGCCATCTGCAGCACCGTGCTTTTGGTCGCCTTCGGCCAGAGCGCGCGCTCGCTGTTGCAAGTCGCCCACAGCGATCGGCTGAGCCATGCCGCGGTCAGCGTGATGGACCAGGAAGCGGCCGGCCCTCTGGCAAACGGCGTGCGCCAGGGCGATTTGGACGGCATCGCCTGGCAACTGCGCATCGCCCAGCAGCCGACGCGCATCGGCCAACCGCACGTGTTTCGCCTCGACCTCACGGTCAGCGAAGGCCCGCGCCACGCGAGTTTCAGCACCTTGAAACTGCGTGCGGCAGGGGCCGGTTTGTGAAGCGCCGTCAGCAGGGTTTTACCCTGCTCGAAATCATGATCGTGCTCAGCCTGCTCGGCGTGTTGCTGAGCCTGGTCGGCGGCGCGCTGTTGGGGGCCAATCGCGCGGTGCTCAAAGCGCAGCGCTACACCGTCAGCCTGGATGAAATGCGC
The DNA here is from genome assembly GCF_034043515.1 of Pseudomonas sp. MUP55. Classification (NCBI taxonomy): domain Bacteria; kingdom Pseudomonadati; phylum Pseudomonadota; class Gammaproteobacteria; order Pseudomonadales; family Pseudomonadaceae; genus Pseudomonas; species Pseudomonas sp. MUP55. The sequence goes on from NZ_CP138214.1 coordinate 2,186,858, forward strand.
GCCGCGCAGCAGTTTCTGCGCACCTCACTCGCCCAGGCGCTACCGCTGCCTGTTAAGCCGCTCGACCGTGATATCCCAGGCCTGTTCTTCGGCTCGGCACAGCGCCTGACGTTCGTCGCAGGCCTGCCGGGCCAGTTGGGCGGCGGCATCAATCGGTACACCCTGGCCCTGCAGGGCGACACCTTGCAGGTAAGGTTTGCCCACATCAACCACGACGCCTCTGACTCGCCGTGGGGCGAGCCGCAGGTGCTGATGCGCGACGTCCAGCAGTTGAACTTCAGTTACCAAGGGTTCAGCACCGAGGGCCAATTGACCGATTGGCTCGACCAGTGGCCATGGCCGCAACGCTTGCCGCGCGCAGTGCGCATCCGGGCCAAGGTCAGTGGCCCTGTGCAGTGGCTGACCGAAGTGGTTGCGCTGCGTCTGGACCTGGCCGGCGGAGTGCCCGAGCGATGAAGCGTCAGCGTGGGGTTGCGCTGCTGTTGGCGTTGTGGGTACTGGCGTTGCTCAGTGTGATGCTCGGCGCCCTGGCCGGCTGGGTGCAGCTGCAAAGTCGCCAGGCCGCGTGGTATCGCCAGCACGCCAGCGCCGAATTCGCCGCCGAGGCCGGTTTGAGCCTGGCCGTGCAAGGGCTGCTCGACCCGCTGCAACGACAGCACTGGGTCGCTGATGGGCGCGAAGCCGTGTTGCCGTTTGACGGTGTGCACGTGCACATCCGCGTTTACAGCGAGCGCGGCAAGCTCGACTTGAACAGCGCCTCGGGCAGTGACCTGGCGCGGCTCGCCAAGGCCTGTGGCGCCAGCCAGCCACAAGCGGCGGCCCTGGCGCAGGGCCTGGAAGCACGCCGACGGGACGATGCCGCGCCGATGCGAGTGATCGAAGAAATACGCCAGCTGCCGGGCATGACCCAGGCGCTGTACAGCCAGATGCTCCCCGAGTTGACCTTGTGGAGTGGCCTCGACCGGCCTGACGCGGCCTTCGCCAGCCCGCTGCTGCGCCGTGCCCTGCACTTGGGCAGCCCGAGTGCCGTGGGCGCCACCCCGGGTGATGTGCTGCTGATCGACAGCCGCGCCGAACGCCCCGGCGGCTCTCACGCGCAGTTGCGAACCACGTTGTTATTAAGCCCCGCGCCAGGCAGCGCACAACCGTATCGAGTCCTCCGGTGGCAAGAATGAACGCATACCTGACTGCCTGGTTTCAACCACTGACCGCGCCGCTTGCCCAGCGCTGGCGTGGCAGCTTGCTGCAACAGGGTTGGCGGTTGTGGCTCAACGAGCTGCGCGCCTGCCTGCCGTCATGGCTGTGCAGCCCGGCGATCCCGCAGCAGGTCCATACCTGGCCATTACGCACGCCGTTGCCCGAATCGCCGGTGCAGGCCACACCGGTACTGTTGTTGCCACCTTCGGCGGTACTGATGCAGCGCCTGCAATTGCCAGTGGCAGCCGCGCGTAATCTGCGCGCCGTGGTCGGCTATGAGCTGGACCGGCTTACCCCGTTCGACGCCTCGCAGTTGTATTTTGTCGCGCGCCAGGAGCGGCGCAGCGGCGCGTGGTTGCAGGTCACGCTGGTGGCGATCCTGCGCGAACGCCTCGACAGCCTGCTCGCCGATTGCGCCGCGCAGGGTCTGCAGCCGCAACGCGTGGATGTGGGCGACAGCGCCGACTCTCGCTTGGGCATCAACCTGTTGCCCGCCGCACTGCGTCCGTCGTCACCGCGCAATACCCAGCGTCTGCGCCACGGGCTGCTTTGGCTGTGTGGCGCCTTGCTGTTCGCGGCGATGCTGATGTGGCTGAACAGCCGCCAAGTGCTGGTGGCGCAGATGCAGACCACGGTGCAGGCGCAAAAAGCCCAGGTGGCGCAGTTGCAACAGGTGCGCCAGCAACTGGCCAATACCCGTGGCGCGGCCGATTACCTGAATCGGCGCAAGGCCGCGCAACCGACCGTGGCGGCGCTGCTCAACGAGCTGACCACGTGCCTGCCGGCTGACACATGGGTGGAGCAATTGGAAATCAACCGCGACGGCGATCTGTCCTTTTCCGGGCAAAGCGCCAAGGCCAGCGGCCTCATCACGCAAATCAAGGGTTGCCGCAGTCTGGAAAATGCGCGGTTCGAAGGCGTGATCCAGCCGGATGCGCAAACCGCTAAAGATCATTTTTCCCTGCGTACCGACATTCATCAGGAGGCCGCTGATGGCCCGCCCACTGACTGACCGCGAGCGCCGTGGCGTCGCGTTGATCCTCCTCGCGCTGCTGCTTGGCGCCGCCTATTGGCTGTTGATTGACAGCTGGTTCGCCGCGCCGCTGCGCGATCTCGATGCCCGGGCCGACGCGCTGCGCACCCAGCAGCAACGCTATGCCGCGGTACTGCGCCAAGCCGATACACTGCAGGCGCAGTTGCAACAGGCACGCCACGATCCGGCCAGCAGCACGAGTTTGCTGCCCGGCGACGACCCCAGTGCGGTGGCTGCGGACCTGATGCAACGCATGGCTGACCTGATCAGCCGCCACGCCGGCAGTGGCGCCGGCTGCGCGCTGAGCCAACGGATGCCGATCACCCCAGAGCAAGATGCAGCCGAGCCTTATCGCCAGGTCAAAGTCAGCCTGACCCTTAGCTGCGCCATCGAACCCCTGGAAGCGATTTTGCAGACGCTGGAGTATCAGCGGCCGTTTCTGTTTGTGGATGAGCTGAGCGTGCGGCGTGGGCCCAATGCCCCCGCCAAGGGCGCGGCCGGGCAGTTGACGGTGCACCTGCTGGTGCGTGGTTATCTGCAAGCGCAGGCCGCGCCATGAGCCGTCTCGAACGCGGGCTGGTCGGGCTGGCGCTGGCCTTGGGGCTGGCCATTGCCGCGATCACCAGTGGTATCGGCGATGACCCCGACTGGTTGCCCGAGCAGGCTGCCCGCAGCGAGTCCCGTGATCAGTTCAAGCCAGTCATTGCGCCGAGTGTCTCGTTGGACAGCCTGGCTGCGACCTGGAAAACTCCGCTGTTCAGCCCCGATCGCAGCCCGGATCACGCCGTGGTTCAGGCGCAGGCCGCCAGCCTGAGTGGCTTGACCCTGACCGGGGTGCTGATCAATGGCGAGCTGCGCGTTGCCTTGCTCAAACGCAGTGACGGGCCGCCGCTCAACCTGCATCAGGGGCAGTCGCTGCCCAATGGCTGGAAGCTCGACAGCCTGACCGCCACACACGCTGAGTTCTCATCCCAAGGACGCAGCCAACGCCTGGCGCTGTATGCGCCGCGCCTGCCACCGCCTTCGACCACGCCGCCGATTTTCCTTCCACACGAGTCCACCCCGTAATGGCCAGTTCCAAAGGCGCGCCCGCCGTCGCCACCCCTATGCTTTGCCTCGTCGCCGCGGTTGCGCTGGCGGGTTGTGCCACCGCGCCCGAAACCTTCGAGCAAGACCGCGACATGATGCGCGAAGCCTTGCAGGGCACCGGCTCGCAACGCCCGCCGATCGACCCGCGCAGCGAGCAGCCGATGGTCGACACACCGACTGTCCAGGCGACGCCGCCACGGCGCCAACTGATTCGCGGCAATCAGCAGTTCGTCCGCCCACCGGCCGCTGCAGCGACTGCGCGTGAACAGGACAGCGGCGATATTGTGTTCAACTTCAGCAACCAGCCAATTGCGGCGGTGATCAACAGCATCATGGGCGACCTGCTGCACGAGAACTACAGCATCGCCCAGGGTGTGAAGGGTGAGGTAAGTTTCTCCACGTCCAAGCCCGTTAATAAAAAACAGGCGCTGTCGATCCTCGAGACATTGCTGTCGTGGACCGATAATGCGCTGATCAAACAGGGTGATCGCTATGTAATTCTGCCGGCCAACCAGGCGGTGGCCGGCAAGCTGGTGCCGGAGATGAGCGTGGCGCAACCGTCGGCCGGGCTGTCCGCGCGGCTGTTCGTGCTGCGCTATATCTCGGCCACCGAGATGCAGAAGCTGCTAAAGCCGTTCGCCCGTGAAAACGCGTTCCTGCTGGTCGACCCGGCGCGCAACGTGCTGAGCCTGGCCGGCACGCCGGAGGAGCTGGCCAACTATCAGGACACTATCGATACCTTTGACGTGAATTGGCTCAAGGGCATGTCTGTCGGCGTGTTCGGCCTGCAACGCGCGTCGGTCGCCGAACTGATGCCCGAATTGCAAAAGATGTTCGGCCCCGACAGCGGCATGCCTTTGGCGGGCATGGTGCGTTTTCTGCCGATTGAGCGCACCAATTCAGTGGTAGCTATTTCGTCGCAACCGCAGTACCTCAGTGAAGTCGGCGACTGGATCCGTACCATCGACGAAGGCGGTGGCAACGAACCGCAGATGTACGTGTACGACGTGCGCAACATGAAGGCCACCGACCTGGCCAAATATTTGCGCCAGATCTACGGTGGCGGTGCGATCAAGGACGACACCGCGGCCAAGGTCGCGCCGGGCCTGCGAACGCGCAGCTTGTCCTCGTTGAGCAGCGGCGGCACGTCCAGCGGCATCAGCAGCACCGCCAGCATGGGCAGCGGGATGAACGATAACCAGCCGCTCGCCAGCGATGAATCGCAGGAGGGCGGCGAGAACCTCGACAGCGAAGCCGACAGCGGTGGCGAGCAGGCCGAGACCACCGGCGATGCGGCCAAAAGCATCGACGCCGGCACGCGTATCACCGCGCAGAAGAGCAGCAACCAATTGCTGGTGCGCACCCGGCCGGCGCAATGGAAGGAAATCGAATCGGCGATCAAGCGCCTGGACAATGCACCGCTGCAAGTGCAGATCGAAACGCGGATCCTCGAGGTCAAGCTCAGCGGCGAACTGGACCTCGGCGTGCAGTGGTACCTGGGGCGACTGGCGGGTAACTCTTCCAGCACCACGGTCGCCAATACCCCCGGCAGCCAGGGCGCCCTGGGCGGTGGCGGGGTAGCGGTCGGCAGCAGTTCGCTGTTCTACTCGTTTGTCAGCAATAATTTGCAGGTCGCCTTGCGCGCGCTTGAAACCAACGGCCGCACCCAAGTGCTGTCGGCGCCGTCGCTGGTGGTGATGAATAACCAGCAGGCGCAGATCCAGGTCGGCGACAACATCCCGATCAACCAGACCACCGTCAACACCGGCACCTCTGACACCACCCTGAGCAGCGTCGAGTACGTGCAGACCGGGGTCATTCTCGACGTGGTGCCGCGCATCAACCCGGGCGGCCTGGTGTATATGGACATCAAGCAACAGGTCAGTGACGCGGACACCAGCTCGATCACCGACACGCAAACCAACCCGCGTATTTCGACGCGTTCGGTGTCGACCCAAGTCGCGGTGCAAAGCGGCCAGACGGTATTGCTCGGTGGTCTGATCAAACAGGACAACGCCGAAAGCGCTACATCGGTACCTTACCTGGGCAAAATCCCCGGCCTGCGCTGGTTGTTTGGCACTACCAGTAAGTCCAAGGCGCGCACCGAACTCATCGTGCTGATTACCCCGCGTGTCATCACCAGCAGCAGCCAGTCACGCCAAGTCACCGATGACTATCGCCAGCAGATGCAGTTGCTCAAGGTTGAGCAGCGTCTTCCAGCCCGACAATGATGCAGGTAGGGCAATGGGGTACTGCCTCACGGGTTTTGGATGTCCGCCCCCAATTGCCAACTATTTTATCCAGTCCTTGCGAGCGGCCATCGATCCTGAGCGGGAAAGCGCTCCAGAACATCCACTCATGATCCACCGCCCCGAAGAATTGCCTGCGGTGGCCGATGCCCATAGGTTTTGAATCAGTCTCCCGAGGTTTGCAGTACCTCGATCCATAACGCACCTTTGCCCGACGCCGCTTCGCCGACACGTTTCAAGGCGCCGTTATGGCTGACGGCGTACGTGCCGACTTTGTCGCTTTTCTCACCCGTGACCAGCAACCAGCGAGCGTTGGGTGAAAACGCAATATTGCGTGGCTGCTGCTCTTGCACGGGATAGTTCGCAAGAAAGCTCAAGCCGCCGGTGGAAGGGTCAACCGCGAAGGCCGAAACCGAACTGCTGGTACGTTCGGTCATCAACAGTAGCGTGCCATCGGGCGAGATCCGCAGGTCCGCCGCCCAGATACGGGGCGTGGGGTCGTCCTTCAAATCGTTATTACGTGCATCACGCACTTCACCGTGAGCCAGTTTCAGACGCTCAGGAATACCGTTGGCAACGGCAATCTGAGTCAATGCACCGGTGCTGGCATTGATTGAAAACGCGGTGACCGTGCCACTCATTTCACCCACCACATACAGGTACTTGCCGTCCGGAGAAAAGGCCAGGTGCCGAGGCCCGGTATTGTCCTGGACTTGGATGTAGCCGCTGCCGATAGGGGTCAGCGCGCCGGTGTCGGCATCAAGGCGATATTGCAGCACCCGGTCGACGCCAAGATTGCCCGCGTAGGCAAAACGGTTGCTCGGGTCGGTACGAATCGAATGGGCATGCAGGCCTGTTTTGTAGCTCAGGATGCTGGCGGAAGGCGTATAGGCCTTGTCGATGGCCTGAACGCTGAGGGTGTCGGCACCGTAGGATGCACCGAGCAGGTAGTGTCCTTTTCTGTCGGTAGACAGGTAAGCCATGCTTTCTGCCAGTGGCGCTTTGGATTGCAGCGTCAGATGCCCGCTTGTGGGGTCGATGTTGTATCCCAGAACCTGAAACGGTTTGACCCGCAAGGCGGCAAACAACACTTTGCCGTCAGGGGTGATGGCCATGGGGTTGACTTGATCACCGGCGTTGACCTGTTCAATCAGACGCAGCGCGCCGGTGTCCTGATCAAGACGATACTGGGAAATCAGACCGTCTCCCGGGCTCGAGATATAGGCAAACGTGGCGGCGTTGGCTTGCAGGCTGAGGCCGCAGGCAGCGGCAGCTGCCAAAAGGAGAGGGGTTCGCACAGGTGATTCCTTATTTTTATGATTGTGGTCCGTCATCCTATGACTGAGCCGGATGGACATCAATCGTTGTTTTGCTCAGCTCGGAACCCTACGCCGCGTATCAGGCACCGTGTTTTCCCGACTTTTACCCCGTTTGTGGCCGTTCAACCTGCCCGATGTCATCGCGTCCCGGTGCTGAAACATTTCTAAACACACTCCCTTAAGAATTGTTGTACGACGTCGTATCTATCGTGTTCGACTGCGCAGGTTCTCACAAAAAAAATAAACGGAGATACCCTCTATGACGAGCATTCGTTCCGTCGAAGGCCAGGTTGCGGCGCCCACGGACAATCGATTTGTCCGAATACTTAAACTGCTGGGCCCCGGAATCATTGCGGTGCTGTCGTGGCTGGGCGCTGGCGACTTGATCACGTCCTCCGTGGCCGGTGCCAATTACGGTTACGCAATGATGTGGGTGCTCGCGGTCTCGCTGCTCTTGAGATACCTGATCGTAAACATCATCGCTCGCTTCCAGTTGTGCAATAACCAAGGCATGACCATCCTGCAGGGCTATGCGCAGCTCAATCCCTTTTTCGCCTGGTTCATGCTCGTTTACGCCCTGTTGATGGGGCACTTGATGAACGCCTACATGATCAAAGGGGCAGGCGAGTCGCTGGCGATGCTGTTTAAAAGCGACCAGCCATTGCTGTGTTCATTGGCGGTGGTGCTCGCGGTGTGGCTGCTGGTGGGGCGTAATATTTATTCGATGATCGAAGGGGTGATGAAGGTGCTGTTGGCGATCATGACCCTGGCCTTCATCGCCTTGGCCGTGATGTCCGGTCCCGATGTTGTCGGTATCGTCAAAGGCACCATCGGCTTCAGCATCCCGCCGGATGAAGGCGTGCATGGCGCGCTGCTGGTGGCGGTATCGGTGATCGGCGCGGTCGCAGGCTCCATCGCCAACTTCGTGCATCCGTATGTCATGCGTCAAAAAGGCTGGGTCGGGCCGCAGCACAAGCGGGTTCAACGCAACGATCTGCTGTTTGCAGTGTTCGTCGGGATCGTCATCAACCTGGCCATCTGGATCGTCGGCGCGGAAATCCTGCGGCCCAACGGCATCGAGGTGAAGACCTTGGGCGATCTGGGCAAGGCGCTGGAAATGTTCTTCGGCCCGGTGGGTTGGTATGTGTTCTTCATCGGCGTATTCGCCACATTGTTTGCCAGCATTTCCGGCAAGACCACCGCGTTCCCGATGCTGATTACCGATGCCTTCCAACACGTTCGTCCTGAACGGCGCGAAAAGTACGGCAAGGAGTTTCATCATGACCCGATGCACAAATGGTTCATGCTGTTCATCCTGGTGACGCCGCTGATCTGGTCGCTACCAGGCATGCCGGATTTCGTGACCCTGACCATTGGTGTCAGCGCATTGAACATTATTGGCTTGCCGGTCATTTCCCTGGGCTTGCTGATCATGTCCAACCAGAAGTCACTGCTGGACAAGCAATACCGCAATAACCTGTTTGAAAACATCGCGCTGCTGTTTGCTACAGGCCTCGCGCTGTGGGTCGCCTTCCAGTTGGGCGTCGATCTGTTTACCTGACAACGAGCCACCGAGGGAGCGCAAGGTCGTTTATCTGACTGTGGGATTCGGTGTCGGTGTGCTACTGCGCAGTCGAACCGTGCGTATGGCGAGCCAGGTAGGCACTTAACGCAGCGGCCCGATCTTGGGTGAAGAAACCTGCCAGAGAGCCATCCGGCCATCGGGCGAATTGGCCCAGCAGAGGTCAATCTCATCCTCGCGCCCACCAGGTACCGGGCCTGCAGGTTCTACTCGCCATCTGCGGTTGCGAGTACGGCGTTGACGCCGCTGGTCCCAATCTACATTGCCGTCAGCTCGACGCCAAACGCTGGCGCGATCGTGAGCGTAATGAACCGGCCTCGCAACGATGAGCGACTGATCGTGCAAGCGGGTGTCCATCTGGATCAGGCGCTCTTTCGCCTGCTGGTGGTCATTGAGCGGGTAGGGCCGATTGGCGTCGTGGATCTGGCAGGTTGCCTGGGTCGGGACTGTACGACCATCAGCCGCCAAGTCTCCAAGCTTGAGCACATGGAATGGTGATCCGGCACGAGACATCTTCCAGGACTGGGCTGCCGAAGACATCACCTGCCGGGTGCGCCTGACGCGTCAGTTCGCGCAGGCCCTGGAACAGCGCACGGAGGCGGGCTAGCTTGCGCCACTGGCAACGCGCGTTGGCCCATACCGCGGGTGCCGAACCAGCGTTATGGGCCGATCTAAAAAGGATTTTTCAATGGCTGCCGAGACGCTCCACAGCCCAAAGATCAAGCAAGTTCAAGAGTGGGGCCTGGTTGCACGGTGGAGTCGGCACGGGTGAGCAAATCGATTGACCGTGTGACCGGCCTTCACCGGCGCGCGTAATGAGCGCATCGGCTGCCTGGCTTATTTCGTGCATGTCAGTCGTGAATACGTTGGAGGCTCAAGCAGGATTCCCGGGGTCATGAATGTCGAGCAATTGAACACGCGCCCCTTCGCGGTGGTGGCTTTGAATGTCAGTTCAGCGCCGCCCAAAAAATCTTCCTTGCCTTTGGTTACCGGGCCCATCGTCAGCTCATCAGTGGAAGCCAGGCCGATCGCTTCGGCGGTGACTTTGTGCATCTGCAGGACATTGGGGTTGGTAGAACAGCCCGCCAGCAGGCTGGTCAAGGCGAGCAGGAGGAGAGGGGTTGCGGTCTTGATCATGGGTGTTGCTCCTTGCGAATGGTGCGGCAGGGCGTGATGCTACTTGCCGCCTGTGGTCATCATCGAGGGACAGAACTTGCCCTATGGCGGCGAAGTCTAGGAACGCGTAGCGGGTCCCGCAATTACCCGGACGAAATCGAGACCGAGCCCACGACAAGGGGCTTGTGGGACGACGGAAATCGGCTACAAGGCGGTGCTGGTATTTACTTGAGCATGTGGAATGTGCGGTTCGGCGCTGTCCTTACCGTCCAGATCAGGCTCGGCCAGCGGCGCCGGAACATGGCAGATGCCAGTGACCTCGCCGAGCGGGTTGTACAGGTAGATGCGCCCGCTGCCATCCAGATCATGCTGGGCCTGCAGACGGTCCAGCGCGTCCCACTCGAAGCGGTAGCGTTCGTGGTTTTCATTGCTCAGGTGCAGCAGACGGCCACAGGCGTCGTGGCCAAACGCGACGGTATGGCCGAGGGCGTCAACCCGCTGGATCAGGCGGCCACTGCGGTCGTAATGCAGGCGGGTGATGCGCTGGACCGGGTCGGTGTAGGCGGTCAACTGGCCGGCTGCGTCGATGTCGTAGCGGTCGATGCGGCCGTCCGGGCGTTCGCTTTCAACCAGATAGGTGCCCCGAATCGTCGCATCGCAGGTGGCCTTATCTCCCGAGCGTGCCGCCGGCCGACTATTGATCCGTACCTTGTCTGAGCCTTGTGCTATGTAGGTCTCAGGCATGGGTGGATGACGGGAGCAGGTGATCTTGTCTTCTTCCTTGGGGGTGAACCCTTGCGCGTTGTATTCCAACCGTTCTTTGCGGTCATTGCCGACGAAGATGCTGTTGTTATTTTTGATATGAACGTTCTTGTCTTTTTCGGCATGGATAGCCTGTCATTTACTGGCGCTGATTGCTCAAAAAGGCGCGTTAGAAACCATTTGGTCATATTCAGCCGCGAGCAATAGAACGAAGACCTCATGCCTACCCCTTGCTGACCAAATCAGGTCGATCAGCAAGGGCAGATATCAGGAAAAATGGGCATGCTGGATATGTTAAGTAAGTGCCATTCGGGGCTGATCCCGTTTGTCGGGAGGGGACGCGGGTCGGTTTAACGTCGTATGACTCCGGAAAAATTTTGGTGAGGCTTAATTTTTTGACTGCCACTTTAAAAAACGGTCTTCTAGTACGGATTTTATTCTCTTATAGTTGTTTTCATTGTCGGTGACCTTGTCTAGATCATCATATTCGTCGAAGGTTTCTCCAAAGTCAGTTAGGTAGAAATATTTCCAGCCAGGACGATAGTAGTCTTGCGTAAATGCGTTGCCATTTGGAGTGAAATGCACTGGCAGTAATTGATCTCCAAGTATTTCTCTTATGTTCTCGAGCTTTGATGAAATTTCCTTGTTGCTGGCAATGGTCAGAGTTAATTCATTATTGTTTAATAGTAGGTCGTGGGTAGATGCCCACTTTATATAAAAATATGGCAATATTCCGCTGCTTTCACCAGCTTCATTGGAAGTTGGAAAAAAATCAAATGCTTGTACTTCAAGAGTTTTTTTCCGTCTTCAAGGAATTGCGTTAGTATGTCTTTCATTGCTTTCCTGCCTGCGTGGAGTGGTAGATGCTGGACCAAGGCTCGTCGTTTTTTAAGTTCCAGTAATTTATCTGATAGTCTAATTCTGTTTTCAGGGCTCCGGAAGGGTCTGTTGTATTTACCAGATTAATTATTTTTGGATGTGCTCATTCTTTAATTCATATCCTGGGTAGTTTAGCAGGCATAGCGCGCTATCGGGATTTTGATGCAAAAGCTTAGGTAGAATTTTGAAAAGGGATTTATAGTAGTGTTCGAAATCAATCCCGCCAAGAGTAGTTGTGCATGCCTGCATCACTGAAGAGTCAAAGGGCTTTAAGAAGCTTCTCATTATGGAGTCGACTACTTCGCTGTCGGCAATTGATGGCGTTTCATATATGAGTTTGTGAAATTTTTCCTCGGTTACTCTGTTTCTAGGCCCATTTAAAACCTTTGTTATTTCATTGATCCACTGAGCCTTATCTGTCATTGTCATATGTACTCCTTGCACTTTGCCCATGCGAGCATTTGCGCAATTGCTGCGTCATATTTGTTGCCAAATTTTGATCGTATATCTTCTATGTCCATCATCTTGGCTGCTAGATATCCGGCTTTTCCTTGTTGTATAAGTTTTTGTTGTATTCTGACATATGCTTTTCCTCTGCTGTCCCAGCTTGCTGTCGCATAGAGATCACTCCAGTCTAGCTGGATGCCATGCGTTAAGCCCCGTTCATCCAGAACTTGTCGTCATGGCGCACCACCAGCTTGCCTTCAGCGCGTACGGTGCTGCTCTTCTCCAGCGGGTAGCACTCGCCGCCGACGGTATTGCTCTTGATGCCGGTGTAGCGGGTGCGGCGAAAGCCGGTGTCACCCTGGGACAGGCTGACTAGGCCGTGGATGTAGCGCACCGGGGGTGTCCACTTCGAAGGGACGCCCCGCAACTTCGATGCCGTCAGTTTGAAATTGGGTCGCGTCGCGAATCAGTCGTCAATCAAATGCTGGACCTTCAACTTTTGGAGATAAACTTCACCATCCGGATCGGCTTTAAAAACTGCATCCCCATCTAACATGTAAGCTTTTAGCAGCGAAGTAATTGCCTCATCATCGAAGCCTAATAGCGTTTGACATTGTCCAATTCTGTAATGAATAAATGAGTTGTCTAGCCCGTCAGGGCCATTGAGTGCATTCTTCAAGTTTTCAAGGCTTTTAGAGTACTGTCCAAGTTGGAAAAAAGCATCACCTACTGAGGCAGAAAGCCATGTGGATGCTTCCCAAGATGCTTGCGGTGTGGGTAGTAAATTTAGTGCTTGTGACCACTTTGAAATTGCCCCTTCAAATGCCGATTCATCATAAAGAGCATTTCCTTCCTCTGATAAGAGGGTGATGCTTTCGTAAATTTTGTCAGGTAGATTCATTTCATTTTTTCACATTTCTTTGTGTGAGATAGAAGTTTAGATATTTTTTATCTTCGTCTGTAAAAGGTCTTTTCCCATATTTTTTATATTGTTTGTCAAAAATCTCATATGCAATAGAGGTTTTTCCTGCATCAAAATAGACCGTGGCCGCAATAAACTCAACGTACTCGCTAGGCTGTGGAGTGTATAAATCGTGCATCACAGCTATCCAGTTTATAGCTTTTTCGTATTGTTTAGTTTCTTTGAAGAAAGCAACGAGACCTCTGGCGATACTTTGAGAGTAGTCAAGTGTTGATTTTGGGGACTGCATAATCCCCCAAGCCCTTAAAAAACAAGACTCGGCTTCACTTAATTGATTTTTTTTCCAGTATTCACGTCCTTCTTTTGAAAGAATGCCAATTTTTTCAATCTGCTCTGGCGTCAGGGTGGATTCCATCATGCACCTACTTTGTTGGAGGTTTGTAAGTTTGTCCAAGCTTTGCACCTGCCGACCTATTTATGCTGAAATGGTCTAGTTCATAGTTTTTGCTATCTAGCATCCATTCTCTTACTTCTTTACTCTTTGCTCCTAGATGTCTACCACTGGTGTTCCACCATCTGACAGCATCTGTTTTGTGAGCCATGTCGGCCTTGCTAAGATCATACCAATTTTTGTCGGAGGCTTGGAATTCTGTTTTACCTGTAATTGGGTTCTCACGTAATTTCCCTTCGGCTCGCATTCGGTCTTGGACCTCGCGCCCTGTTTTTGAACTCTTGCCTGGAGTTCGGCCTAAAAACATCTCCCTTGCAGACTTCTCTCTTGGGGTGGCTTTAAAACCATCATTAGAATTCGATGGAGTATCTAATTCGGGATTGGTCTTCTTTGCCAATAGTTCGGCAGCTTCGTCGGTTTTTTTTGCCGATTTGTCAACAACCTCCTTAGCTGCTTTGCCCGAGGCTTCGGCCATCTTCGCACCGTACCGAGTGGCCTTGCCAGCTGTACCCGCGTAACCAACAAACGGAATCGCCGACAGCAGCGATAGTCCAGCGCCCACATAGTCCCCACGAGCAAGGCTGATAATGCCGCTGGCAATATCGGCCACTTCCCCGACCACGGGGATCAGGCCCACCACATCCAGGCCAAGCTGGATGCCATCCAGGATCTGCTCGCCGGTGATGCCTTCTTCTTCGGTTTCGGGCTCTATCGGTGGATTGGCCCTACTCGCCGGCACTTGAGTCGGCGCTGTTTCCCCGACAACCCGCCCAATGGTATTGCCACTCTTGAACGAACTGAACGGTGGCAGGGTCGCCAGTTCGGCGCGCAAGTAGCCCTTGCGCATCTCCTCGTATTCCTCCTCCTGCATTTCCTTGCTTTCGTGGATTTCATTGCCCATGGCGTCTCGCCAGAAGGCATCGATTTGTACGCCACCGTTCTCGCCTTGTTGCAGCAGCATTTCGGCTGGGCCGACGATGCTGTCAGGGGGAGGTTGGACGGTGACGCTGATCGCGTGCACCCGCACCGGAGCTAGATTGATTGGTTCTGCCATGCGTTAAGCCCCGTTCATCCAGAACTTGTCGTCATGGCGCACCACCAGCTTGCCTTCAGCCCGCACGCTGCTGCTTTTTCCCAACGGATAACATTTGCCGCCCACGGTGTTGCTTTTGACGCCTTTGGCGGCGCCGGCTCCATCACCCTTGGTGGTCGGCACCAGGCTCTTATCGAACACCACCACTGGCTTGCCGTTGGCACGTACCGAGTTGGCGACGCCAGTGGCGGATTTCAGTTCGGCGGTGACGGGGTAGGGCACGGGCGGTATGGCGCTGCCCATTGGGGTCTTACATACGTCGGGGACGATGCTGACGACTTTCCATTTGCCCTGCTGGCGGGCGATGACGTTATCGGCCATGTCAGAGCGCCTCCCTGGCTGCGCGCTTGATCAGCGGTGCATTCGGATCGGTTTCAAAGCGCGCTTCCAGCACGCGGATGTCCAGGTCATTGGGCAGGCTGATGCGATGGGTTAAGGCCAATGTCATGGCCTCGGTATCGATGCGCAGGGTGTCGGTGAGCATCGGCAGCGGCAGCATCGCGCCGTTGCGCAGGCGCATCAGAACAAAGGCGCGATGGCCGGGCAGTTCGACGCATAACGTGCCGTCGGGCGTGAGCGCCGGGTCAGTCAAGTTGAGCAGTTCAAGGCGAAATGCCGGAGGTGGAAACTCGATCTGCTGATCGGCCGGTGCACCGTTCCAGTAACCAAAGTCAGAATCCGTCGGCAGCCCCGGCCAGCGTTCCCGCTGCCACGCTTCGTCGTAGGATCCGGCGAGCGGTAAACGAGGCGCCCAGGCGCGGCCCAGGATGCCAAATCCCGCAGGCTGGTTTTTGTAGTTGGCCGCGATCTGCGCCATGCCGTTGGCATTGAGTTCACCCTCGGGGTGTTTGGCCCGTTCCAGGCGCCACACCGGTTTGTCGATGGGCTCAATCTGTGGCGCAGGAAGTTCGCGCAACGGCTGGTCCAACTGATAGCCGAGGTCTTCCTCGCGCTTTTCGATCCAGCCCCGACCCAGCGGGTTGCTGTAGCAGACTTCGTTGAGCAGGTAGGGCGGGGTGTTTGCATCAACCGCATGCTCGGGATTGAGCACCATGCTGCTACCGCCGAAGGCATATTCCCAGCGCAACGGCACCGAGGTGGCCGGTTGCGGTTCGGTCAATTGCCAACCCCCGAACAAGCTGTGGCGGAAATGCCGAGGGCCAGTGAAATTCAGGTACTTGTCCAGCAAGTAATGGCGTGTCGGCGCGTTGGCCCGACGCCTAGCAGCCTCTTGGCGGGCGGCTTGCCATGCGGCCAGTTGATATTCGGTCAGCCGTTCGCCGGGGCTCAGCGGCGTCGGCAGCGGCACGTCAACAGGGGGCAGAGGCGGTACTGGCGCACTGATGCGCAGGCCAGCAGTCCAGTGTGTGGTCGGTTGGCCTTGGGGCGCATAAGCATTGCCGACCACGATCACATCACAACGTGGCTTGAACGGCGCCAGGTCGCTTTCTTCGCAAACGCTGCTAGATCCTTCCTCGCCGTAATAGGTGTCGCCGGTGCACAGTGGCAGCGGATCGTCGTCCAGCACTTCGGCGCGAAACTGCCCCGTATGCCCGTCAATCGAAAGCAGCCGATAACCCACCTTCATGACCAGCACCGGGTACTCTTGATCGTCCACGCCCAGCGCGCTGAAACACAACGCATCGAAGGGCGTCAGGTTACGAAATTCCATGACAGCCCCTCAGTTGATATCCACATCTTTGCCGTTGATCTGCACCGCGCCGCTGGCGGAGAATCGAAGGTGCGGCCATTGATCAGCACGGTGCCGTCGGATTTCATTACCAGCGTGGATTTGCCCACCGTGACCTTGAATTCATCCCCGGCATCGATGCTGAAACGCTTGCCGACCACCACCGACTTGTGGATACCGACCTGCTCGCTCTGGCTCAGGCCTACCGTGGTGTTCATGGCGGCGCCGACGCTGGTCTGATACGCCGCGCCAATGGTCAGCGCCTTGGCCAGACCGATGGTTTCGGCTTTGGCCAGCTTGATGGTCTCGGCCTTGTTGCCGCCGATGGTCACGCTACGGTTGGCACCGATGCTGATGGTTTCGTTCTGGCCGACGTCTTCGGTGCGGTGGTCGCCGATGGACACGGTTTCGTTGTGTTCCACCCGTTCTTTGCGGTCATTGCCGACGAAGATGCCGTTGTTGTTTTTGATATGAACGTTCTTGTCTTTCTCGGCATGGATAAACACCTCCTCCTGGCCCAGCTCATCTTCAAAGCGCAGCTCATTGAAGCCTGAGCCCTTATGAGTACGGCTCTTGATGGTCATCCGCGTCTTGTGCTTGGGCAGCTCGTAGGGCGGCAGGTTGGTCTCGCGGTAGGTGCGGCCCGTGGCAATAGGCTGATCAGGGTCGCCGTCCAAAAAACTGATGATCAGTTCCTGATTTATCCGCGGCACCGCCATGGCGCCCCAGGTCGCCCCGGCCCAACCCTGAGCCACACGAATCCAGCACGAACTCTGATCGTTGTTTTTATCCGAGCGGTCCCATGGGAACTGCACCTTGACTCGGCCCCATTCATCGCAATAAATCTCTTCCCCTGGCGGCCCGACCACCGTGGCGATCTGCGGGCCGTCGATGCAGGGCTTGTCGCGCAGTGGAGCCTTCCACTCGGAGGTCCAGCGGATGGCGCTGGCTTTCAAGGTGTAAGAGGTACCGAGGCCACTGCCGAACGATTCCTCCTGTAGGCTGGTGTGTTGCTTGCCTTCGTGCTTGATGGCTATGGTGCGCCAGCGGTCATTGAAGTCTTCACGGGGATGTTCGTTCAGGTCGAACGCCAACCCCGGTTGCAGACGTTCATCGTCGCCTTCCAGCTGGGCCAGCTTGGCGTCGTTGCGCAGCGCAGCGAGGCGGGTCTTGGTGAAGGGCTTGCCGGCGATATCACGCTTGTAGCGGCCAGGGTAGTCGTAGCGTTCGTAGTCCTTGTGCTGGTTATTCAAGTCCTGGTCGCCGGTGGCGGTGTGCTGCTGGTTGTAGCGCGGGTGGGTGAAGGTGTAGTCGCGCTGTACCTGGCGCGCAGTACGCACCTGTTCGGTGTAGTGGAAGCGGTTCAACGCCGGCTCTTTGGAATCACCGCCACTCATGGGTTGGTAGATCACCGGGCAATCGGTGTGGGTGCCGATGGTGCCCAAGCCGCCGACGCGGTCGGTGAAGACCAGGGTGTGGCCGTCGGCGCGGTGTTCGAAGGTGTAGAGCAGGCCTTCTTCGGCGGCGAGGCGAGCGATGAAGTCGAGGTCGGTTTCGCCGGCTTGTACGCAGTACTCGCGGGGTTGGTGTTCGAAGCAGATTTCGCTGCGCAGGTCGGTCAGCTTCTGCTCGGCCAGGATGCTGGTGATGATGTCGGGTACGTTCTGGCCCTGGAAAATCCGCCAGTTTGAACGTAGGTCGAAACGCTTCAGGGTCGGCTCGACCACGGCGGTGTAGCGGGTACGGCGAAAGCCGGTGTTGCCCTGTTGGAACAGGCTGACCAAACCGTGGACGTAACGCACCGGGGTGTCATTGCGCCAGATGGTGAACACTGCCGCCAGGTCGAGCATGCGGTAGAAGTCGATGGCCGGGTGGTGGCTGACCAGCTCCAGTTCAAGTTTGAACGGTTGAGAGAGGCCTTCTTCGAGGGTGAACGAAACCACCTCGAAGGGATCGCCCCGCAGCGGTTCGAAGGTGTAGCGCAAATCGCTTTGGCGAGGCATGAAACCTCCTTGATGTGCGTCCAGGTCAGTGAGTATTCCGCCGCGCAGCGGCCCGTGCGGCGGAACGTGCCGGTTGCTTAAGCTGGCTTGCGCCAGTCATCCGAGGCCTCGGTGCCGGCCACCACGTGGGTCCAGCTGACCTTGCGATAGGCCAGGCTGGTCTTGATCAGCTGGGTGTAGTTTTCGTTGCTACTGTTTTGTGCATGAGGCAGCACGGTGTGGATCGCCACGACGGTGGCGTCTTCCAGTTTTGTGGTGAAGAAGTGCTCTTGCTTGCCGTCTCCCGAGGTACGGAACCACTTCACTTCAACGGTCGGCAGCATTTCGCCGGTGGCCAGGGCCTGGTAGAGCATGGGTGAGGCTTTGCTCAGGGCGCTGGTGAAGGTCAGCGGTTTATGCACGCGCTGGCCGGCGGGCTGGCCGCTTTGCGGGTCGGTAGGTGTGGTGATCTGATGGTCGATTTCCTGTGCGAGGATTTCATCCTCGTGGCCCTCCACATAAACGTTGCCCACCGAATCCGCAGTGAACGCGCCTTTGGTGATATGCCCCTGGTTTTTGCCGTGGATGCTGATGTACGCGGGTGTTGGCATGACAAGCTCCTTGTCGCGATGGTTGAGCGACCACGCGGTCGCGGTGTATGGCCCAAACGGCCATGGCTTTGCAGGCGCTCGGGATGAGCGCGCTGAAATTCGGTTACAGGTGCAGCACCCGCTCCAGCGACACCAGCACCTGCTGGGTGATGGTGTTCAGGCGGATGGAATAGATCGTGTAGGCCAGCGTCAGCACGACGGCGGCCATGGCCCACGGCGTCCACAACGGCCAGGCGCGTTTGATCCGATAATTGCGCGGCGCGACGTTGGCCAACGGGTCGGTAAGGCGCTTGGGTGTTTCACCCCGTAGCGGGCGCAGCACGCCGTGCAGTTGGTTGATGATTTTCTGAATTTCCTCATCACCCTTGGCATGGGCGCCGTATTTGCCCCTGAGGCCGGAGATCAGGCACTGGTACATGAACTCCAGCACGTGTTGATACCTGGCCGCTTCGGGGAGCATGTTGTTCATGATGGTGAAGAATTTTTCGCCGCCTCGG
The DNA here is from genome assembly GCF_034043515.1 of Pseudomonas sp. MUP55. Lineage (NCBI taxonomy): Bacteria > Pseudomonadati > Pseudomonadota > Gammaproteobacteria > Pseudomonadales > Pseudomonadaceae > Pseudomonas > Pseudomonas sp. MUP55. The sequence goes on from NZ_CP138214.1 coordinate 2,205,777, forward strand.
GTTTCGCCGTGGAACTGGCTGAGCAACGAGCGCGCGCTCCAGGTGGAGAGCCGGCCCCAGGTGGTGCGCATCACCACCTCATCCACCAGCAGGCACAGGCTGTAGGAGTAGGCCTTGAGCATGCCGGCGTCGTAGTCGAGCTGGCGGACTTCTTCCATGATCGCGGTGATCTGGTTGCCAACGCTTTGATACAGCGCCGGTACGTCGTCGTGCTTGTCCAGCCGGCGCAGGCGGATGACCAGGCCGATCAGGGGCGTGGCGGCGTCGCACAGCGGATTCCAGGCCAGGCCGCGCATGTCGAATTCAGGGTCGGCGAGCAGCGCGGGCGGCTTTGGCTTGTCCAGCTCCTCAACGGGGGCCGGTTTTTTGTTGCCGGTCGCCTGTTGCAAATGGCTCAAGAGCTGCTTGTTGTCCGCAGGTGGCGTGGTTTCGGAAGGCGTTGCTTCATTCATCTCGCTCACTCCTGATCGCCCAGAACTGCAACTCCAGCTCCGGGAATTCACCGGCAATATGGAAACCGAACCCGCTGCCGCTGCTCAGGCTTTGCCAGGCCGGGTGATGGCGATCGAGTTCGAAGTAGCTGAAGCCGGCATGGAACGGCAGTTGCCGTGGCGCCACCGGCAATGGCCGCAGTGGAATACCGGGCAGCTGCAGGCTCACCAGTTGCTCCAGGCCTTCGGTGGAGCTGATCTTGATCTGCAGGGGCAGTTGGTGACGCAGCGTCTCCGTCGGCAGTTCGGCGCGCACAGCGAGGATGAACTCGGCGTTCTCCAGCAGGCGCTTGTCGTTCAATGCAGCGCTGCGCACGCCATACAGTTGCTCGACAATCGGCAGCGACACCGCACGCGGTTGCAGCACCGTGCCCAAGGCGCGGCGCAGAGTGTGTTCCAGGAGCTGGAACGACTCGCGTAGGTTGTCGTGCTGGTAGGCCGGGTATTCCTGGGGCAGGTGGCCTTCATCGGTAAAAGTCACCAGTTCGCCGCAGGCCTGGGCCAGCGCGATGTACAGCCGTTCCGGGTGGACCTGGCGCTGGCGAGCCAGGTGCTGGAACAGCGGAAACAAGCGGTTGAGGGTTTGCAGCAGGTTGAAGTCGGTCACGTCGGCCACCCCCGACTGTCCTGGCGACCCGATGCGCTGGGCCAGGTTCCTGGCTCGCTCGCGCATCAGTCCGGCCACTTCGCCCAGGTAGCGGTGCAAGGCTGGCACGGCTTGCAGGGACAGGCTGGTGGGGTAGAAGTGCTCGTCCATCACCAGGCTGCCGTCCGGACGTTTGTCCTTGATCCTGCCGATGGCGATACAGGTAAAGGCGCTGCGGTCACTGCGCTCCAGCATCAGTTGCAGGTTGGGTACGGCCAGGTCCATGCCGACCTGATCGCCGTCATCGCTGTGGGTGTCGCGAATGTCCTCGCGACGGGCGATGTAGCGGCTGTTGCCGTACTGGTCGGGCCAGCGCACTTCGAGGGCGCCGTTGGCGCGCAGCGGCAGGGCCAGGTACACGATCTGGTTGACTGCGCTGCTGGCGGCGATTTCCAGCGGGGAGGGCGGCGCCAGGTCATGGGGAATATCGAACACACTGCCGTCGGGCATGACCCCGCGCGCCTGGGTAATGGCGACCTTGCCGAAGCTCAGGTATTCACTGTTCAGCGTCAGCTCGCTGAAGCCATAAAGCGCGTCGTTGAGGCTGTGCAGGCGCTGATGCACGGCGGCTTCGGCGGCGCGGGCCTGCTGCTGGAAGTGCTGGGGTTTGACGAACAAACCTTCATGCCAGATAACGGCGTTGCGTGAACTCATCGGTCATTACTCCGGGCAAAAGTGAATGAAAAAGACGTCATCGGGTTTCTCCCTTGAGGCTGACCTGAGCAGCGTCCAGCTGCACCAGTACCGCGTACTGGCGACCCTTGGGCTCGACGCGCAGGCGCTGTTTCCACTGGCTGGCGTCGCTGCTGTGGTAGTTGGCGATCACCGCGATAAAACGCGTGTCTTCATCCAGCGCGCGCAGGTCGATGAATTTGAATTGGCCCGGGTTGAGCAGGTAGTCGTCGGCACGGATATAGGTGCTGGCCAGGGTCTTTTTCAGGTCATCGGCCAGGGCTTGGGGGCTGGCGTTTACCAGCAGCGAGTCGTCGGTGAGTTGCAATACCTTGAAGGCGATCGGCGTGGCGACATGCTGCATGGCCGGGTTGCCCCACGGTGTGGTGAGGCTTACACCGTGAACGTCGTAGTCACCCAGCAGCGCCTCTTCGAGGGGCGACATCGGCACTACCGGGGCCGGCTCTTCGCTCAGTGGCGACTGAGCCGGCACGCTTTCGTAAAGGTGGCTGAGCAGGGTTTGCACTTTGTCCGTCAGCGCCTGGGGGCTGGCGGCCTGCACATTGAGTGTGTAGGGCGAGTGGCTCGCATCCTCGACCGGTGCCGTGCCGGTACTGATCAGGCGCGGGTTGACGTTGTCGCTGGCGTACAGGCTCAGGGAGTAGCGGCTGGGCTGATCGTCGGGACCGCCTACCGGGATGGAGGGCGTCCAGATCACCTGACCGATCTTGCCGAGCATGGTGCAGCCGCCGAGAGTGAGACAGGCCAGCAACAAGCAGCCCAGGCGTAAGTTGCTCAGTAGCCTGGCGGTGCGTTTGGGCATAGCTTCGCGAACGTCTGCTGGCGGTGGTGGTGGCGCCTTCGCCTTCATCGCCCGCAGCGGGTCGCCTTGCTCGAACACGTCAACGGGTTGGCAAAGACGTTCGAATTCCGCGCACGTAGCAGGCCGCGGATCAGGCAACGAAAGCTTCGGCAAATCCTCAAGGCGCCAGGCTTGCATGCCTTCCTGTTGATCGCTGAACAGCTCGTCGAGTGAGCGCTGGCCCGGGGCGCGCTCGCCCAACTGCACCGCTACGCGATATGCGCCAATCTGCAACAGGTCGCCCTCGTTGAGGCTCACCGCAACATTGCGACCCAACGGCAAATCATGGCCGTTGGCATAGGTGCTGCCACTGCGATCAATCACGCAGAAACGCCCCTCCACGACCCTGATTTCACAGTGGTTGGGCTGCACGCTGTGGTGACGATCATCCAGGCGCCAATCCGCAGCGGCGCTGCCGATGCTGCCGCCCTGTGGACCGAATCGGTGAAGGGGCAAATATCCGTGCAGCAACTGCGCAGGATTACTGATGACCAGCGTCAGTTTCATGCGCGCCCCCGAATCCGCACGACGGCGTGATGGCGGTGTGGCCGGTGTTCGATGAAGCTGGTCCAGCCCAGGTGAGTGCCGCCGTCGCGTTGCAGATTGAAGGGCGGTACATCCTCTTCGCGCAGCCCCAATTCCAGGTCATAGGCGGTGACGTCGCGCAGCAGGAAATCCATCAACTGACGCAACCGCCCGAATTGCTCGCCGCTGGGCAAGAACTGCCGGAAACGTGCCTGGGTCAGGTTGGGAATGACGAGGGTGAACTTGCTGGCGCGGGTTTTGCTGCGCTCGCCTGCCACAAAGTCGCAGCCAAGGGTGCCGTTGGCCTTGCCCAACACCATGCGTTGACGCTGCGGCAAATTCACCGAGCGCATCTGGAATTCACGAACGTGCACCCCGTGCAGATCAAAGCAATGCTCGACAATGCCGGACACCACCGAGGGCGAACGGCTGCGGCTGGCGATCAACCCGGCAAAGCTCAGCAGGCGACCCCATGGCAGCGGCGTGGCGCCACGCAGGTCGTTGTCATTCAGGCCGAGCAGGGAGAAAACGTAGCGCGAAAACCGGTCGCTGCCCTCGGCCTGGAAGCGGATGTAGTAACGGTACTTGCGCCAGCTGCTGTGCAGCAGGTTCAGCAGGCGATGGTTGAAAAAATCCATGAACGCCGGTCGAATTCCGCGTTCCTGGGCCTGCTCGTAAGCCAGGCGGTCCAGGTAATAGCCGGGCAGGGGCGAGTCGGTGCCGTGCAGGCCGAAGAAACTGGTCTGCAAGCGGTAGCGCACTGCTTCGCGGTCCTCTTCAATGCGCGCGGCCAGCACCACGTCGGATGCCGGAAAACCCAACCTCGCATGGCTTTGCAGGCGGACACGACGGCGCGCCGCCGCGCTCAAGGGCTGCGCTTCCAGGTCGTCGCCATGCAAGGCATGCAGGTGCTCCAGCAAACGGTGAAATGAGTAGTTGCGCGCGTCTGCCAGCAGCACGTCGGCTAGATCACGGGTTGTCTGCCGGTCAACAGGGGCCATTCGTAGCACTCGTTGTTAGTGGTATTGGTCACTTCCAGGCGATGGAAGGAGTTGATGCTTGCGTACAGGGCGAAGAAGTGCGAAAGCACGCTGCCGAACAGGTACAGCTCGCCTTCGCAGAGAAAGGCGTCTTGGTCCAGTTGCAAGCGGGTCTGCAAACCGCGCACCGGCTGACCCTTCATCAGCCAGTCGATGGGAGCGGTCACGGCGTCGTGGATGCCATTGAGGCGTTTGCGGGTGGCGCGGGCCTGTTGCACGTCATGCAAGGCGGCAAAGTCATAGGCGCGAATCACCGCCTTGAGCGGCTCGGCCGACAGCAACGACAGGTAGTTGAGCGACAGGTTGGAAATCAGTGTCCAGTGCAGACTCGCATCCAATACCGGCCGGTAGCTGCGCGTCGGCGCAATCAAGTTGGTGTAGGTGGCAAATGACGGCGTGACCTCGGTAGACAGCGACACATCCCCAACGCCCAGCCTTAGCGGCAGGTCGCGGTTGCTGCAGGTCAGTTCGATAGACGCCGCTTCATGTTCGCCGATGTACAAGCTCTCATCGCCACGCACGAAGGCAATGCGATGGCGCAAACCCTCGCGGCCATGGGACTGCTCGATATGTGTGCGGAAATACAGTGCTGTACGACCCTTCGCATGTTCGATCTCATGCTGAAATGACTCGAACGAGGTGAAGCGCCGCAATGGGTCGCCGGTGCGCTCCTTGTCGCTTGCCGCCCAGCCGGCCACCTGGTCGACACTGAAAATCTCATACGCATCGTGGCGCTTGCCGGCGGGGGTGATACGGCGTTCCTGGCTGCGCCCGTCCAGCATGATGGGCTCGGCATCGTGGCAAAACAGATTGACGGCGGGCGCGCAGAACAGGTGAAGATCGCTGGTGCGCAGGTGCGTATTGACCGGCATCGGTCGCGAGAACTGGAACTCGAAACGAATCTGCCCGGTGCTGACGGCCGGCCAGACCCTGGCAAGCCCGGTCAGGCTGAAAAAGTGAAACCGCTGCGCAAATACAAAGTATTCCTGCAGGATGCGGTAGCCGTCGAACACATTGCGCGGGTAGGGCAGCAAGGCCTCTTCGGCGGTGAAACCGGGAAAGCCCAAGTCGTCGGGGTTCAGCCGGTAAGGCGTTTTGTCGACGTACAACGTGACGCTTTTGAGGTAATGGGCCAGCCACAGGTAAAGGGTCAGTGCGGTGGCAGTGTCGCCGCCCAGGTGAAAGTCCAGTTGATCGCACTCAAGGCTGTCGAGCGGTTGCTGGGTCAATACGTTTAAATCGATGCGCAGTGTCGAGGCTTCACGGCTGTGGGCATCGCTGACGCCCTGCAATGCCAGGGGGAACAGATTGACGTCGGTGCAGGTGCGAAACTCGCAGGAGATGCCGTCCACGGGATGGGCAAACAGCCGCGTTCCCTTGGGAATCAGCTTGCGTTGACTGATCGCATCGGGTTGCGGGGTAAAACGGATGATGGTTGCGCTGGGCAAAGGGCGCAGGTAGTTGGGCCAGAGCATCTGCAGCAGCGGATGAGTCAGCTCCGGCAAATCGTCGTCGATTTTCATGCCGAGCTTGGCGGTGAGGAAGGCAAAGCCTTCCAATAGCCGCTCCACGTCCGGGTCGCCAGCCTGGTCGCCAAGAAATTGCGCCAGTTGCGGGTTGTCTTCGGCGAATTCGCGGCCCAGTTCGCGCAGGTAGCGCAACTCCTCGGCAAAGCGTTGTTTCAAGTCCATTGCAACCTCATTTCACGCGGGTGTAACCGTCGCGGCCGTGCATGGCCACCTCGATCTGCACCTGTTCTTCCTTGTGGTTAACCTGCACCTGGCAAGCCAGGCGAAAGTTCAGCTCCAGCGGCAGGTCCGGGTCGGGCTGATAGTGCACACCCGTGACCTTGATGCGCGGTTCGAATGCCTCCACCGTGCGCCGGATATCGGCGCTGATGGCCATCACCAGATCACTGCTGGCCTGGGTGACGCCGTTGAAATCGCGCAGCCCCAGTTCAGGGCTGCTTTGCGAGCAGCCCTGGCGTGAGTTGAGCACCTGTTCCAAATGGCGTTTGATTGCCTCGACACGCTGGCGCGCCTGTTCATCCGCGCTGCCGGGGTGGTGGCGCGCGGCATCGGGTTCCAGGCGCTCGAACAGGCTGGCACCGCCCACTTACTGGGTGTCCAGCCGACCGACCAGCGAGATTTCGAAGTTGGCGCCCATGTACTTGAAGTGCGGTCGTACGGCCAGCGACACCTGATACCAGCCCGGGTCGCCAGCCACGTCCTGTACGATGATTTGCGCGTCACGCAACGGGCGACGGCTGCGTACATCGGAGGATGGGTTTTCCTGGTCGGCAATGTACTGCTTGAGCCAGGTGTTGAGCTCGCGCTCCAGATCCTGGCGTTCCTTCCAACTGCCAATCTGTTCGCGCTGCAGCACCTTGATGTAATGAGCCAGGCGGTTGACGATAAACAGGTACGGCAGCTGGGTGCCCAGCTTGTAGTTGGTCTGGGCTTCCTGGCCTTCGCGGGTCTTGGGGAAATTCTTGGGTTTTTGCACCGAGTTGGCGGAAAAGAACGCCGCGTTGTCGCTGTCCTTGCGCATGGTCAGCGGAATAAAACCGGCTTCGGCCAGTTCGAATTCCTTGCGGTCGGAAATCAGCACTTCGGTCGGAATCTTGGCCTGCAACTGGCCGAGGGATTCGTACAGGTGCACCGGCAGGTCATCCACCGCGCCGCCGGATTGCGGGCCGATGATATTCGGGCACCAGCGGTAGCGGGCGAAACTGTCGGTAATGCGCGAGGCCATCAGGTACGCGGTATTGCCCCACAGGTAGTTGTCATGATTGCCGTCCACGGTTTCGTCGTAGCTGAAGCTGCGGGTCGAATGGTCTTCGGTGCTGTAGGGCGTACGCAGCAGGAAACGCGGCAGGGTCAGGGCCAGGTGGCGGGCGTCTTCGGACTCGCGCAGGCTGCGCCATTTGGTGTGGCGGGGGCCGTCGAAAATATCGCTGATTTCCTTGAGGTCGGGCAGGCCCTGAAAGCCCTCCAGGTTGAACAGCTCGGGTCCGGCCGCCGAGACAAACGGTGCGTGGGACATGGCGCCGATGGACGCCACATAGCTGAGCAGCTTGATGTCCGCCGAACCAGGGCCAAACGTATAGTTGCCGACGATGGCGCCCACCGGTTCACCACCGAACTGGCCGTAGCCAGCGGTGTAGACGTGCTTGTACAGGCCGCTGCGGGTGATGTCCCCGGCGTTGTCGAAGTCGTCCAGTAACTCTTCCTTGGTGACATGCAGCATTTCGAGCTTGATGTTCTCGCGAAAATCAGTGCGATCCACCAACAGTTTCAGGCCGCGCCAGGCCGACTCCAGTCGCTGGAACTGCGGCTGATGCAGGATCACGTCCATCTGCTTGCTCAACGCGCGATCAATCTCGGCAATCATCTGGTCGACTCGGTGTTTGTTGATCGCGTGCTGGTGATCGCCGCTGTGCAGGATCTCGCTGATGAACGCCGCCACGCCCTGGCGGGCTACGGCATAGCCTTCATGGGAAGGACGGATGGTGGTATTGGCCAGCAATTGGTCGAGCAAGGACGGCTGTTCGTCATTGACCAGCACGTGCGCAGCAGCACTTTCCCTAGGCATGAGGGACACTCCATATGGACGTAAGAAAGATCAGTTGTCTGGCGCGTCAAGCACCAGGTTCAGTTCGCTCGCCAGGCGTTGGCGTGCGGTTTCATCGGTGAGCAGGGTTTGCAGATGTTTGCGAAAGGCCGGGACGTTGCCCATGGGGCCTTTGAGCGCAACCAAGGCGTCGCGTAGTTCCAGCAGCTTATTCAGTTCAGGTATTTGGCGAGCGACAGCGTCGGGGCCGAAATCGTTGATGTTTTTGAATTGAAGTTGCACATGCAAGTCGGCGTCGTGCTCGTTGTTCAATACGGACGGTACCGCCATGTCCAGGGCAACTTCGGCTTTGGTCAGCACTTCGTTGAAGGTGTCCTTGTCTATCCGAATGGATGGTCTGTCTTCAAGAGCGCTTAGTTCGCCGTGGCCTTTGAAGTCACCCGTGATCAATAACTTCAGCGGCAACTCGACTTCCGCTTGCTGATCACCCGTAGCCGGTACGTACTTGATGTTTATGCGCTCTTTAGGCGCGACGGAACTTTGAGACTTCGACATGGGAAACGTCCTTTTTTGAAGGTGGCGCTATTAAAAGTCCATATTTCATAAAAAGTCATGTCGGACGAAGTCGATTCGTTTCGTGGTCTCGGGATGTAAGAAATTTCAATGTTTGTTGTTTATGTTAGTGCGACGAAAATTCGTACATTACTTGGTTTTGATATCCGAGGGGGGCGTCTGATATTTGAGGCCTATGCAAAAAAACAGGTGCCTGCAACTTGCCTATTGGTTATTTGTACAAGTGCATACAAAGTTGCGGTGTTCGAGGGTGAGCGTTCACCTTGGTTCACTAATAATGAATATATTCGGGGGGACGCGTTAATGCGCAAAGGATGGCGACGTGGGCGTTGGGTCGGGAGCCTGGCAGCAATGCTGGTTGCACCGCACATACATGCAATGTCGACCGCACAGGATTGCCCGGCGATTGTGTCCCCGCTCAAACGCCTGGAGTGCTTCGACCTGGCGGCCGGCACACCCATCCACCACGCGCCAGCGCCGCCGCGCGCGCTGAGTCGGGTGCTGCCCATCGTTGACCTGGTGCAGCGCAATGAGGCCAGGCGCCCGCCCGAGGACCAGCGCTTTGTGTTGTCATCATTCCCGGCGCCGGACAACGCCCAGCCACCTCGGCTGGTTATCTCGGCCCCGGCCTTGGGTGCGTTGCCGCCCCGTCCTTATTTGGCCATCAGTTGCGAGTCGAACATTACGCGGCTGCAAGTGGTGCTGGATGAACCGGCCAAGCCCAACAAAATCCGCATTCAGCTGTTCAAGGACGAACGTCCTGTCGCGGCAGCCTATCAATGGCAGGTGCTGGACGACGCCGGCCTGGTTGTGGATGCCGGCCGCGGGCTGCAGGCGATTGCCCTGTTGCGCAACATGAGCGGTGGCCTGCGCCTGCGGCTGGAGAGCGACTATCCCCGGCTGCACGGTCTCGTATTCGACGCCGAAGGGCTGGGCGAATTGATTGAACAGGAGCGTCAGGCATGTCGCTGGTAATTGACGTTCCGGTCGATGTCGTCGAGCGTCTGCTGACCGCTATCGACCCCGGTCAGCCTGCCGGGCATTTCAATGTGGAGGACGAAACCTACCAGGCCATCGACCAGGAAATGGTCAAGCTGGGCGGGTTGCGCGAGAGCGATATCGACTGGCCCTACATTGACGAAGCCTCCCGCGAATACCTGGCGACCCAGTGCAAGCACTGGCGCATCGTCGTTCATCTGCAGGTGGTCTGGCTGCGTACCCGCCAATGGGCGCGCTGGGCCGATGCCCTAGGCCTGGTCGCGGGCATGGTCGAACAGTATTGGGACACCGCCTATCCAAAGCCCGGCCCGACCGGCTACCTGAACAAGCGCAAGCAGGTACAGCGCCTGCTGGAAGACCTGGGGCAGGTGCTCCCGGCCCTGGAGCGCAGCAGCTTTGAGCCGGCCTATCAAGCAGCGGCGCAACGGGCGCTGGTCAAGCTGCAACAATGCAGCGACAGCGCCAAGCTCGACGCCGCAGCACTGGACACGTTGCAACGGCAGTTGGGCAAATACAGCGAGCCGGTGGTTGCGAGCGCGCCTGCTCGGGCCACCACCACCAGTGGCGCGCTTGATTCGGCCTTGTTCTGCCGTCCAAAACCGCAACCTCCCGGCACCGAACGTGAACAGCGCCGCGCGGTATTGAACATGGCCGAGCAGATCAACCTGCAAGACCCTTACGACCCCACCGGCTACCTGTTGCGCCGCTTCGGCCTGTGGTCGCATCTGCGCACCGCACCCTCAATCACTCGCGACCGCCGCACCGAATTGACCGCCGTGCCCAAGGATATTGTCGACGGCTACCAGGACGCGCTGAGCCACAACGCCATTGATCCGAATCTGTTGCTGCGTCTCGAAAAAAGCGTCTGCGCCTCACCTTACTGGCTGCGCGGCAGTTACCTGGCAGCCCACGTTGCCTCGCGCCTGGCGATGGAAGAGGTGGCCGGCGCCATCCGCCAGGCCTGCGAGCGGTTCGTCTGCCGGCTGCCCGCCCTGCTGGAACTGTGTTTCAGCGAGGGCACCCCGTTTGTGGATGCGCAAACCCAGGCATGGATTACCGGCGCCGATCAGGCGCGATCCACTGGCAGCCCGGTGCAGGAATACGCTGGCCTGCGCGACGAACTGACCACGCAACTCAATACCGAAGGCGTGGAAGTGGTGCTGCTGCGCCTGCAGGCATTGCACGCTGCCCATGACGCCCCGCGGCAGCGCTGCTACGCCACCGTGATTGCCGCCGACTTGCTGGCATCCCGTGGCCTGTCGTGGCTGGCGGCTGACCTGTACGCCAACGTTGCGCGGTTGATGCAAGAGACCACTGCGCAGGGCTGGGAGCCGGAGTTGTATCGCAACGTGCAAGCCATTATCAGTGACACTAAGGACTAACCAGCATGGCCCGTCAAAGCGACCTGCGCTTCACCTTCGAACCGCTGCGGGGCGATTGCTTCGAAGTGGTTTCGTTCACGTTCGATGAAGGCTTGTCCCAGCCCTTCAAACTCGAACTGGAACTGGCCAGCCACAATGCAGCCATCGACTTCAATCGGGTGCTCGACCTGTCGGGGCTGTTCACCCTGCAAAAGGCGTCAGCGCGGGCAAAACGGATCATGTTCAGCCTGTCTGTGGGCGATGAACTCTATACATGCGTCAGGAGCGTTTCATGAAGACCGTCTGGAGTTACCTCAAGCGCTGGGGCATGCCGGTGCTGCGTCAGTTCAATCAGGCATGGCCGGCACTGGTGCTGCTGGGCGTGGTGTTCTTATTGATTGCTGTCTGGTGGTTGGGCCCGCAGTGGACCTGGCGGGAATATCAGCCGCTGGGTGAATTGGCAATGCGTGTGTCTGCCAGTGTCGTGGTGCTGGTGGTGCCGTTGCTGGTCTGGGCGTGGCGGGTGCGTGATCGTTACCAGCGTTTGCAACTGGAACGCCAGCATGAGGCTGCCGTACAGGCCGACCCATGCCTGCCCTATATCGAGGCGCAGGAGCGGGCGCTGGACCGTAGCCTGGGCAGCCTGCTGAACAACATGGAGCGCCGCCGTTCGCTTTATCAACTGCCGTGGTACCTGGTACTGGGCGAGGAAAATGCCGGCAAGACCAGTCTGATCACGCGTTCCAATCAGAGCTTTGCCTTGTCTCATGTGACCAGGGCCGGGGTCAGGGCGCATGAGCAAGAGCAACTGGCTTACCCTGTGGACTGGTGGATCGGCGACGAGGCCGTGTTAATCGACCCGCCGGGCGAGTTTCTCAGCCACCCGGAGCTGCAGGCTGATAGCGTCGAGCAGCAGGGCAAGGTCAAACCGGTACTGCCCGCTGGCGCTCACCCACGCCTCTGGCGGCACCTGCTCGACTGGCTGGTGCGCAACCGCAGCCGCCGGGCACTCAATGGCGTGGTGTTGGTGATTGATGTGCAGGCTCTCTTGGCGCAACGCCCCGAGCAGCGCAAGGTTCACGCCAATCTGCTGCGTACCCGGCTGTTTGAATTGACGCGGCAGTTGGGCACGCGTTTGCCGGTGTACGTGACGCTGAGCAAGTTCGACCTGCTGGAAGGCTTCGAAGAGTTCTTCGCCCGATTGTCACGTAGCGGGCGAGAAGACCTGCTGGGGTTCACCTTCAGCCTGGATGCAGTGGATAATTTCGATGCCTGGCTGGCGGAGCTGACGCGCCAATACCAGCGCTTTGTCGCCTGTTTGAGCGAACAGATTTTCGACGGCGTCAGCCAGGCGCGCGGATTGGATGAATGTGACCGCTTGCAGGCGTTTGTGCAGCAGATGGCAGGGCTGCGCCCGGCACTGTTGGGTTTTCTCAGTGAAATGCTTGGCAGTGATCGGTTCACCACGCCAGCCTTGGTGCGCGGGCTGTATTTCTCCTCGGTCCTGCAACAAGGCATCCTGAGCAATGCTTTCGTGAAAGAAGCAGGGCAGGCGTATCAACTGCCGCCACCGCCGCCTGAGGTGAAACCGGCCGGCGGCTCGGTCATTTACTTCGCGCAGCAACTCTTTCAGCGAGTGATCTATCCCGAAGCGGGCCTGGCGGGCGATAACATCAAAGTGGCCCGCAGCAAGCGGCGACTGCTGATCGCCGGGTTCGGCGTCGCGTCTCTGGGTTGTCTGGTGGCTATGGGTACCTGGCAATTTTACTTCAGCATCAATCGCGACAAGGCGGCCAGCGTACTGGCCAAGAGTCAGGAATTCAGTGAACGGGACATCGACGCCAAGGTCGACCCCACCGGTCGCAACCTGTTGCTGCCCCTGGACCAGATTCGCGATGCCGTGTTGGTCTACGGTGACTACCGCCAGGCGTGGCCGTTGTTGTCGGACATGGGGCTGTACCAGGGCAGGGCGATTGGCCCTACCGTGGACGAGGCCTACCTTAATCTGTTGTCCAAACGCTTCCTGCCGGCGATTGCCAGCGGGGTGCTCGATGCCATCGACGCTGCGCCCGCCGGCAGCCATCAGCAACTGGCGGCGTTGCGCGTGTATCGCATGCTCGAAGAGCGACCCAACCGCCGCCCGGCGATTATCGAGGAGTGGGTCGCCAAACAATGGCAGCGTGCCTATCCGGGCCAGGGCCAGTTGCAGGCCGATCTGATGGGGCACCTGGGCTACGCACTGAAATACGCCGACGCCGACCTGCCGCATTACCGAGAGCGTATTACACAGGTGCAGCAGCAACTGCGCCAGTTACCCATGGCCGAACGGGTCTATATGAGTCTGAAGCAGGACGCCCTGGAGCGTTTGCAGCGCCCGCTGGACCTGCGCAATGAGATCGGTCCGGCGTTCGACATTGTCTTCCGCCCGCTCAACACCGATCAGGAGGGCAGCGGTTTGCAATTGCCGCCGCTGCTCACTGCCAAGGGCTTCAAGGACTACTTCGAGCCCGGCACCGAGGGCATCATCGACCAGGCAATGATTGACCAGTGGGTTGTCGGCCAACGGCAACGCCTCGACTACTCGGCCGAAGACCGCAACGTGCTGACCCAACGTATTCGTGCCCTGTATAGCGCGGATTACGTGGACAACTGGCGGCGTGCCCTGAACCGGTTTGCGGTCACTGACTTCGACGACCTCGGCCATGGCGTAGCCGTGCTGGAGCAAGTCACCGGCCCGGCCGCACCGCTGCGACGCTTGCTTGAAACCGTGCGCGACAACAGTGTGATCTATCCGGCCGCGCCCTTGATCGAGGGGCAAGCACCGCTCGCTTTGGACAAGGTCTCGGAAGGTCAGCAACAAGCAGCCGGGATTCGCCGCGCGTTTTCCAGCCTGGCCGAACTGATTGCCACGCAAGGCGAGCAGCCGTCCTACTATGAAGAAACCTTGCGCGCGGTCGGCGCCGTCTATGACTATGCCAAGGCCGTGCACGACAATCCCGACCCCGGTAAGGCCGCCCTTAAAGCCGTGCTCAACCGCTTCTCCCTGGGCGGTGCCGATCCTATCGCCAACCTGCAACGGGTCGCCGTCGGCCTGCCCGAGCCGTTGAATCAGCAAGTCAAAAAGCTTGCCGACCAGACTTCCCAGGTATTGGTGATTGCCGCCCTACGCGAGCTGGAGAAGCGTTGGGACAGTGAAATCTACAGCTTCTACCGCGAGCGTCTGGCAGGGCGTTACCCGTTCAAGGCCAATGGCGAGGATGCGTCACTGGACGATTTCGAAGCCTTTTTCGGCCCACAGGGGCGCCTGCAGCAGTTTCACGATCAGTACCTGAACGTGTTTCTCAAGGACAACCTCGATGCGCTTTACTCCGACAGCCTCGGCGGCTACCTGGTACGCAGTGACGTGCTGGAACAGTTGAAAAAGGCCGAACGCATTCGCGACACCTTCTTCAACCATCGCGGTCACCTGGCGGTTCAACTCACCATCGAACCCCTGGCCCTCAGTGCCACCCGCCTGAGCAGCATGCTCAGTGTCGACGGCCAGTTGATCCCCTACCAGCACGGCGCTGCGCAACGCACCGGCCTGGTGTGGCCCAACAGCCTGGGCAACTCCAACGGCAGCCAACTGACCCTGGTACACAGCACCGGTAACACCGCCAGCCTGAGTTATCGCGGGCCGTGGTCGTTGTTTCGCCTGCTCAGCCGCGGGCATCTCAATGGGCGTACCGACACCAGCGTGGACCTGACCTTTTCAGTTGCTGATGGGCTGATGCGTTATCGGATTGGAGCGCAGAAGGCGAACAACCCGATTACCCAGCGCAGCTTTGAAGGGTTTGTGCTGCCCAGGACCTTGTTGCAAGAGCGCCGATCAAAGAAAGACCCGGCAGGGAATGTCGCTGCAATAGCGTCCAGCGATGAACGCAAATGAATCAGCGAATGCTGGGTACAAAGTAGACACTCGTGAAACAGGACCGTTTACATGGCAATCAAGCTGCAAATGCTGACACAAGACCCGAAAGAAATTGAGTTGATTGAGCGGTACTGGGCTGTCGATGAGTCAGGGCGATACCTTGAAAAAGTCAGTGCTCTGACGGGCATTATTGAGATGGCCAAGGGCATGACACTGGCCAGCTTCATACGCCAGCGTTGCAATGCGTTCGATGAAAATCAGGTGTGCCCCCAATGCGCCGAACTGGTTGAAATCAAAAGTCGCTCCGAGGCAACAAAGGTCCCTCAACGGTTTCCTAAACTTTGTACGCTCTGTCAGGACGACCAGGACGCGATTGCGCTTGAGGTTAAAAAGGCCAGAGCTGCGGAGCTTGAACGGCAGTTGGCCGAATACGCCAGCAAGCAGTCGACCCGAACGGTGGACTATTCAATGTTGCCGGACAATCTGGTCCTGCTTCTCTTGGCGTTGGACAGAGCCATTAACCCGAGATTGACCCATGGCGGCTTCACCCTGGGTGATTGTCGAGGGCTGGCACCTCGGTATGCTGGCGACTTTATCCTGCAACTGCGTGAGGCTGGGCTCCTCCTCGATGACCCAGGCAAAGCGAGTCCGGGCACTTACTATTGGGAGGGCGACGAGATTTGGATGTCGCGTGACCAAGTGGTTTACCGCTTGGCGCCAGATGCTGCATCGAGAAGTGCGGACGAGGTCATTCGGAGCCTGCGGGAAAGGGTATACACCGACGCTGATGGGCTCTTTAATCTGTGGCTGGATTACTCGGTTGCGGATGTCATGCGCTATGTGGGCAACCAATGTGCCCTTTACCACCACGACCTTGATGAGCAAGAACAGGAGGAGATCAAAAGCACCCTGCGCTCGGCATTGCAAACCTATAGTGTCTCGCAGCTCTGGTCAGTGGTGTGGAAGGTCGTCAGAGACGCCGCAAGTTTAGCCAATCGTGAGTACTACAATCGTCCTAAAGCGGCTGCGACGATACCCGGCAAGATTCGGCGCAATCTGGAGAAAGTGCAGCGAGACGCGATTGAACTCAAGGCATGGGGTCGCCCGGAGCAGCATTGCGCAGGCGCACTGGGTATGGTGCTGAGCGAGGTTTTGGGCGTTGATGAAAATACCTCAGGTCAGAGGGTCTCTTCCCTGGTCACCTGGCTCACAGGACAGGCATGTTCATCGACGCTGCAAGTAGCGCTTGACGAGCCGATACACGAATTGATGACGATGGCGTTGGCCCGCGACCTCGGTTCTTCAGTCATGGTGCGGTTCGCGGAGTTGATTCGTGGAGGCCATGACGTCGGTTTTGCCATTGAAGAAATTCGTGAGTCGCTCCGCTCGTAAGACGGGGCAGGGTGGTTTGGAGGAAAAAACGGGTTGGGAGCAAGCCCCCGCAACTGGCTACATCCCTGTAGCCAGTTCTCGAAGGTGGTAGTGCACGTTGTCCAAGAGCGCTCTCAGACAACATTCCAGTGGAGCGGCCTTACTTGAGCGTCACATCCACCATCGGCGGAATGAACCCGTAGTCATATTCGGCGACCACGAAGGTCTGCTGCCCTTTGATCTTGATGCCGACGGTCGGTGCCTCGGTGCCACCGATGCGCATCTGTTTACCGTCTTCGCCGGCAGGGACGCTGTCGATGAAGGAGGTCACCAGGCCGTTGGGCATCACGCAGTGCGAGTAGGTCTGGAAGGGCTGGGAAGAGGGGTTGCCCAGCACCAGGCCGGAACCGTTCAACGGCACGTAAGGGCCGAACAGCGAGTCCGCGACAAAACCGTATACCCCGTCGGGCCCGGTGACGCCGTCGGCGTAGGTGAAGGTGTGGCTGATGGTGAACAGGTAATACTTGCCGTCCTGGAACACGAAGTGCGGACGTTCGGTCTGGTCGTTGACGCCGACGGCGGTGAGCAGCGGCGGCAGCATTTCCCAGTCGTCGCCGTCTTTGTCACGGGCCACGGCGATGCCGACGCAGGCGGTCTGGTAGCGCGAGTTGCCGACGTCTTCATGACCCGGCGGCACGTCGCCGATTTCTGCCTTGCCCACCTTGTGCGAGCCACGCTCGCCGGCCACGTTGCCCTCAAACAGCATGTACAGCTTGCCGTCCTTCGGGTCGCGGAACGGCCACGGATCGCGGAAACCCCAGAAGGCGTTCTGCGCTTCGGTCTGGTACATCTTGCCGTCCGCTTCGAACAGCGGCTTGACCTTCTCGAAGCCCACCAGGCTGACGCCATGCTCGGTGGTCACCACGCGGCCACGCACCTTGACGATGGTCGCACCGGGTGTGACGGCGGTGTAGTACAGGTCGATTTCACCTTGCTCGTTCAACAGGATCGGCGTGCCGGCCCATTCGCGCACGGTCGGCGAAACACCCTCAGCCATGACCCGGCCACCCAGTTTCCAGTCCTTGCCGGTGCGGGAGAACCAGTAGTACATCTTTGCCCGACCGTGGCGATCATTCCAGTCGCGGGTGATGTCGTAGTTACCGTTCTGATCGAGGTATTGCGGGTCGTTCGGGTGACGATCCGCAGTCAGGGTGAAGATCACCGACCAGCCATCGACGGAGGTGATATTCCCGTCGATGTCACGCAGCGGCATGGTGTCCCAGATAAACACTTTATCGCTCAGCACCGGGAAGTCGGCGCTGACCAATGGCTGGGTGGTGGTGGGATCGTCCGCGTGCACTTTCAGCGCATCGGCGCGGGTCCACAGGCTGGGTTGATGGGGTGCTTTGCCAAATGTATCAGTGGTGCTTTTCATAAGAAAAACCTCGTCCATGAAGGTTGGTTGAATACTGTATTTATATACAGTGACTTCACTTTAGAAGGGTCCTTCCTTCGGGTCAAGCAAAAAAATGCATTTATGCATAATCGAGGTTTTTGTCTAAGCTGATTCGTTTCACCAGCGAAGATAGCCCCAATTTCGCCTCGAATAATTGGGGCCGCTCCTGCATCAATTGGCCTGCCGAATTTTCTCATGCCGGTGTTGGTTGCACTGCCAGCGCCAGGCGTCGGTCAGCATGCTTTCCAGTGAATGACGCGCCTGCCAACCCAGTTCTTCGAGTGATTTTCGCGGGTCGGCCCAGCAGCAGGCGATATCCCCTGGCCGGCGCGGTTCGAAGGTCATGGGTATGGGCACGCCAGTCACTTTTTCGAAGGCGTTGATGACCTCCAGCACCGAATACCCACGCCCGGTTCCCAGATTCCACACACTGATGCCGCGCCGTTCGCGCAGCGCGTCGAGCGCGCAGGTGTGGCCCTGCGCGAGGTCGACGACATGGATGTAGTCGCGAACGCCGGTGCCGTCCGGGGTCGGGTAGTCCCGGCCGTAAACCGACAATGCCTGGCGTTCGCCGCTGGCAACCTGCAGCAAGTAAGGCAGTAAATTGTTCGGTGTGCTGGTCGGTGCCTCGCCCAGCAAACCGGAGGCGTGGGCGCCGATGGGGTTGAAGTAGCGCAGCAGGCCTATCGACCAGCGCGGATCGGAGCCGGCCACGCTTTTCATCACGTTTTCACACATCAATTTGGACATGCCGTACGGGTTGGTCGGTTGCCCGGTGGTGCACGTCTCGCTGATGGGCATGCGCGTGCAGTCGCCGTACACGGTGGCCGACGAACTGAACACCAGGCGGAACACACCCGCCTGCGCCATGGCCTGGCAAAGCACCACGCTGCCGCCGACATTGGTGTCGTAATAGCGCAACGGCTCGCGCACGCTTTCGCCGACGGCTTTCAACCCTGCGCAGTGCACCACCGCGTCAATCGGGTAGTCGCGCAACAGCGTGTCGAGCAAACGCCGGTTGCGCACATCGCCGTAGACAAATCCTGGTGGCCTGCCTGCCAGGGTGCTGATGCGCTCGATGGCCGAGCGCTCGCTGTTGCACAAGTTATCCAGGATCAACACGTCTTCGCCTCGATCCATCCATTCCACTGCGACATGCGCACCGATGTATCCCGCACCGCCCGTTATCAAAATCATGCGCCTGCCCTCAATCGTCCCGGCGTCTGCCTGACGCCCTGTTGCCAAGGTGGTCAGCCGTGTTGGCGGCTGACTGTTAAACCGGTAGGGGGCGTTTTTTGGCGGGAGTTCAAACCGGTTGACCGACTGGTATGTGCAGTTCATCGGCTTCGCAGAATCTTCTTCTGAACGCCCCGCGACGACGATGCTTCCAACCTTCAAGAGCCGTACAGCCTGATTGAACGCTGTCGCGCGCTTGCCGTATCGACCGGATATGGCCAAGGGGCTCGATGCTTGAGCCGTCATCTTTTCGCTTGATAAGGACGTTGATATGAACCTTGCAGAACAGCCTGAACAGTTTGCTGCGCTGAGTGCGCAACGCCTCATGGAATCTCCGGCCCCGGCCCGGCCCACACTGGTGTGCCTGTCCCATTTGCGCTGGGGTTTCGTTTACCAGCGCCCGCAGCATGTGATGTCGCGCCTGGCCAAAGACTACGACGTGATCTTCTTCGAAGAACCAGTGGTGGCCGGCCACGAGCCACCCCGGCTTGAAGCGTCGAGCCCGGCAGACGGTATCGAGGTAGTGGTGCCGCGCCTGCCCGAAGGCATGACTGCCCAGGCCATCAACGAAGCGCAGCGCCAGTTGCTCGACGAGCGCCTTGCCCAGCGCTTGCCCGGTGATCTTCTGCTCTGGTACTTCACCCCGATGAGCCTGGCGTTCACTGACCATCTCCAAGCGCAAGTCACCGTGTTCGACTGCATGGACGAGCTGTCCGCGTTCATGGGCGCACCTGCCCAACTGGTGGACATGGAGCGGCTGCTGATGGCCAGGGCCGACGTGGTATTTACCGGCGGAGTGAGTTTGTGGGAGGTCAAGCAGCGCCAGCACGGCAATGCGCATCCAGTGCCCAGCAGCGTCGACATCGCGCATTTCGCCCAGGCGCGTGACGCTGTGATCGAGCCTGCGGACCAGGCTTCGATTGCGCGGCCACGCCTGGGCTTTTTCGGGGTGATCGATGAGCGCTTCGACATCGAACTGGTGGACCAGATGGCGGCGCTGCGGCCCGACTGGCAGATCGTACTGGTGGGGCCGGTGGTCAAGATCGATCCGCAAACGCTGCCGCGTCGCCCCAATATCCATTACCTGGGGGCGCGGCAATACGCCGAACTGCCGGCTTACCTGAGCGGCTGGGACGTGGCACTGATGCCTTTCGCGCTCAACGCGTCCACCCGCTTTATCAGCCCCACCAAGACGCCTGAATACCTGGCGGGCGGCTGTCCCGTGGTGTCCACGCCGATTCGCGATGTGGTCAATGGCTATGGCGCCAGTGGTGCGGTGTTCATCGCCGACACGCCGCAGGCCTTTGTCAGTGCCATCGAAGGCGCGCTGCACCTCAAAGGCACGCCCGACTTTTTAAAACGCGCCGACGCCGCCCTTGAAGGCATGTCGTGGGACAACACCAGCCGCTTCATGAAGGAGCAGATCGAATGCCTCAGATAAATCTCGAAGCGGCCATGTCCGGACCGTCCTGCCAGCCGGCGCGCAGTGTTTATGATTACCTGATCGTCGGCGCCGGGTTTGCCGGCAGCGTAATGGCCGAACGTCTGGCCGAGGGGTTGGGCCGCCACGTGCTGCTGATCGACCGACGCGCCCACGTGGCCGGCAACGCCTACGATCACTACGACGCAGCGGGGGTGCTGGTGCACCGCTACGGTCCGCACATTTTCCACACCAACGCCCAGCGCATCGTTGATTACTTGTCGCGCTTCACCGAGTGGCGACCCTACGAGCACCGTGTGCTGGCGAAGGTGGATGGGCAGTTGGTGCCGATTCCCATCAACCTCACCACGCTAAACACGCTGTACGGGCTGTCGATGACGCCTGAGCAAGCCGAAGTGTTCCTGGCCGAGCGGGCCGAGCCGGTGGCGACGATTCGCACGTCCGAAGACGTGGTGGTCAATCAGATCGGTCGAACGCTGTACGAGAAGTTTTTCCGTGGCTACACCCGCAAGCAGTGGGGACTGGACCCGTCCGAGCTGGACAAGTCGGTGACCTCGCGCATTCCCACCCGCACCCATGCCGACGATCGCTATTTTACCGACACCTTCCAGATGATGCCTCGCGACGGCTATACGCGCCTGTTCGAACGGATGCTCGATCACCCGCGCATCGACGTGCTGCTCAACACCGACTTCAAGGCCGTGCGCGATGCCGTCAAGTTCAAGCACATTATTTATTGCGGGCCAATCGACGAGTACTTCGACTTCCAGCTGGGCCGCTTGCCTTATCGCTCGCTGCGCTTCGAGCATCAGACCCTCGAACAGGAACGCTATCAGCCAGTAGCAGTGGTCAACTTCCCTGACGAGCAGGTGCCCTATACCCGCATCACCGAGTACAAGCACCTGACTGGCCAGGAGCACCCGAGCACCAGCATCAGTTACGAATTTCCCTGCGATGAGGGTGACCCTTATTACCCGGTGCCACGCCCCGAAAACGCCGAGCTGTACAAACGCTACAAGGCGCTGGCCCAGCAGACGCCGGAAGTGACGTTTCTCGGCCGCCTGGGCACCTACAAGTACTACAACATGGACCAGGTCGTCGGCCAGGCGCTGGCGTTGTACCGCGATATCGAGGCCGCAAGCAGCGAAGTCGCCCTTGAAGCGGGGCTCGAAGCTCCATGAACGCACGACAACAGGGGGGGCCACGCCAAGCCTGCGAGTTCGAACAGGTCAGCCTGTTCGACAGCTTCGTGATGGCCGGCTATGAATGTTCCAGCCAGCGCCGCCAGGATGGTCGGCGCCTGGACCTGCTGGAAAGTACCGGCCATGCGCGCTGGGTGGACAAGGACTACCGGCAACTGGCGGGCCTGAACGTACGCTGTGCCCGCGACGGTTTGCGCTGGCACCTGATCGAACGCAGCCCTGGCCGCTACGACTGGAGCAGCTTCCTGCCGATGCTCAGGGCCGCGCGCGAGCATTCGCTGCAGGTGATATGGGACCTTTGCCACTACGGCTATCCCGATGACCTCGACATCTGGCGCCCGTCATTCATCGACCGCTTCGCCCGCTTTGCCGGCGAAGTGGCGAAGCTGATGAGCGATGAAGGCATCCAGCGGCCGTTCTACTCGCCGGTCAACGAGATCTCGTTCTGGAGCTGGGCGGGGGGCGAGGTCGGTTATTTCAACCCCAACGCACGCGGGCGAGGGCAAGAGCTCAAGCACCAGTTGGTGCGCGCCAGCATCGCGGCTATCGAGGCGATTCGTGAGCGCGCGCCCGCTGCGCGTTTCGTGCAGTGCGACCCGTTGATCAACGTGGTGTCAGCCTCGCGTCGCAGCGAAGAGATCGATCACGCCGAACGTTATCGGCTGGCTCAATTCGAAGCCTGGGACCTGTTGACCGGGCGGCAATGGCCGGGCCTGGGTGGGCAGGAGCATTACCTGGACATCATCGGCGCCAATTTCTACCCGCACAACCAATGGTATTTCCAGGGTGATCGCATCATGCGCGGGGCGCCTGATTACCGACCGCTGGCCGGGATGCTCAAGGAACTGCACCAGCGCTATCAGCGGCCAGTGCTGATTTCCGAAACCGGTGCCGAGGATCAAGCGCGGGTGCCCTGGCTGAGCTACGTCGTGGAGCAGGTACTGACAGCGCTCAAGCGAGGGGTTCCGGTGCAAGGCATCTGCTGGTATCCCTTCCTCGATTACCCCGGCTGGGATGACGGCCGTTACTGCCCCACCGGCGTTTTCGGCTACCCGGATGGAGAGGGCGAGCGTGCGTCCTTTCACCCGTTGCATGCGCAGCTTCAGGCGGTGCCCGAGCGCGTCAGGGCGTGTCTGCGCGAGCTGGATCGGTTGCGAACGACGGGGCACCGGCCATGATCCTGCGGCGCTTGCGCGATGAGCCGCTGCCGGCAACCGCCAGTGCGTTTTTATGGCGCTACGTCAGGGTCCGTCCGCTGCATTTCAGCGCCATGTTGTCGCTGGTGATCGGTGCGGCCTGTTGCGCGGTGGCGGTGCAGTACGGCATGAAGTTGCTGGTGGACGCCATGGCCGGCGATTCGCAGGCAGGCCAGGTGTGGCGCGCCTTCAGCCTGTTCATCGGGCTGATCGTGGTGGAAAACGTGCTGTGGCGGCTCGGTGGCTGGGTGGGCTGTTACACCGTGGTCGGCAGTTGCGCCGACCTGCGGGTGGACCTGTTCCACCACCTGACCGGCCACCCGATGCGCTATTTCAACCGACACTTTGCCGGCTCGCTGGCCAATCGGGTGTCGGCGGCGGCCACGGCTGCCAACACCGTCTACGGTGGCCTGGCCTGGCGCATCGTGCCGCCCTGTGTGGATTTTCTCGGAGCCGTCGTGGTGCTGTTTGCCGTGCGTGGTTCCATGGCGCTGGCCTTGATCGTGTGCGTGTTGCTGGTGGCGGCGTTGATCACCGTGGTCGGCGTGCGCGGCCGCAATCGGCACATCGCCTTTGCGTCACAGTCGGCGCGTGTCGGTGGGGAAATCGTGGATCAGGTCTCCAATGTCTGGACCATCAAGGCGTTTTCCGGTCGCGAACGCGAACGCCTCAGGCTCGAGCGCGAGATCGGCGTCGAGGCGGGGGCGCATCGGCGCAGCTGGATCTATCTGGAAAAGGCGCGCGTGCTGCATGACGTATGCCTGTCCATCATGGCGGGGGCGATGCTGGGCTGGGCCATTCTGCTGTGGCGCGAGGGCCAGGTTACGGCGGGCGATGTGGTGATGGTCAGCGCGTTGACGTTTCGTATTCTCCATGGCTCGCGCGACCTGGCGCTGGCACTGGTGGAAGCCACTCAACAGATGGGGGTCATTGCCGAAACCCTGGGAATCATCGCCCAGCCCCATGAACTCAGCGATACGCCGGAAGAGCTGGCCCCCACTCGCGGCAGCATCCGCTTGCTCGATGTCAGCTATGCCCACCCCGGCGGGAGCTCGGTGTTCAGGCATTTTTTCCTGGAGATTCCGGCCGGCCAGAGCGTTGGCATTGTCGGCACCTCGGGTTCGGGCAAGTCCACGCTGCTGGGCTTGCTGCAGCGCCTGGATGACGTGCAAAGCGGCGTGATCCTGATCGACGACCGCGACATCCGCTCGGTCAGCCAGGACAGCTTGCGTCGGCAAATTGCCGTGGTGCCCCAGGAGCCGGCGCTGTTCAACCGCAGCATTCTGGAAAACATCGGCTACGGCCAGCCCCACGCGACCGAGCAGCAGATCATTGAAGCGGCCCGGCGCGCGTTCTGCGACGAGTTCGTGCAGGCGCTGCCCGCGGGCTATCAGACGCTGGTGGGGGAGCGCGGTGTGACGCTTTCCGGCGGGCAACGGCAACGTCTGGGGCTGGCCCGGGCGTTCCTCAAGGGCGCGCCGATTCTGATCCTCGACGAAGCGACGTCCGCGCTGGATTCGGATTCCGAAGCCGTCATCCAGCGCGCGCTCACCGACCTGATGCGTGGCAGAACGGTGCTTGCGGTGGCTCACCGACTGTTCACGGTTGCCCACTTCGACCGGGTGCTGGTGCTGGAACACGGGCAGATCGTGCAAGACGGTTCCCCCGATGAACTGCGCCGCCGTCCCGGACGTTTCCGCACCCTCTGGCAGCGCCAGGCAATGCTGCGTTCTGATGCTGATGCAGCAGGTCATGCCGTTGATCGGCCTGCGCCGTTTGCCGAACGAACTGCCGAGAATGGCCCCGGCTCGAACCGTACATAGCCCTGGAGCAGAGCCTCGAGAACGGCTGATCGATTTGGACGAATATTAAGGAGATTTTCCATGGTCGAGATTCAAACTTTTACCCGCCAGACACTGGACACGCTGCTGGCGCTGGCGGATCGCACCCATCTGAGTGTCTACATGCCCGTTCAGCAAACGTTTCCCGAGCGCGCACAGAATCCGATTCGCTTGAAGAACCTCATCAAAGACCTGGAAGACGGATTGACCCAGCAGTCGCCCGAGGCCCAGACGCTGCTGGCGCCGTTCCACGACCTGGTGGCTGACACGGAATTCTGGAATAACTGCCCACCGTCACTGGCGATCTTTGGCGGCGCCGAGCACTTCATCGTGGTGGGGTTGCATCAGCCGGTTCAAGAGATCGCCATGGTCAACCGCCACCCGTACCTGCGGCCGTTGCTGCGTCAGGCGCCGGCCACCGAGCGCTACCAGGCGCTGTGCCTGACCCGCGACAGTGTGCAGGTGTTCGAGGGCACCGCACAGGCGCTGCAAGAGGTTGAGCTGCCGCAGGCGGTTCCCACTTCACAGGCCCAGGCGCTGGGCGAGGAACTGACCCCGCGCAATCAGCAAGGCCACCCGGACGGCTTCAGCGGGGCAGGCGAGCGCGGCGACCCGATGATGCATGAGTCCGGTGGTGGCGGTAAGCAGGACGAAGTGAACCTGGACCGTGAACGCTTTTTCCGTGCAGTCGACAAGGCGATTACCGAGCACTGTTCGCGCGTGTGCCAATTACCCTTGGTGCTGGTGGCGCTGCCCGAGAACCAGGCCGTGTTCCGAGCGGTCAGCCACAACCCCTTCCTGGTGGCCGAGGGCGTACGCATCGATCCCGCCACGCTCTCGCCCACTCAATTGGCACAAGCCTGCACGCAGGTACTGAGCCAGCGCCGCGACGACGCGTTGAATGCAGCGCTCGACCGCTTTGGTGTCGCGGTGGGGCAACGGCTTAACGCGTCACAGCTGCCGGATATCGAACGCGCCGCGCAGGAAGGCCGCGTGGCGTTATTGCTGGTGGAAGCCGACGCTCATGCCGAGGTGGGGACACAGGTGGTACACGACCATGCGGTGAATGAGGATGCGGCACTGGACGAACTGATCCTGGCGGTCATCCGCCAGGGCGGCGAGATCGTGGTGGTGCCCACCGAACGTTCGATGCCCACCGACAGCCGCGCGGCCGCCGTATTACGGTACTGAGCCACAGGCAGTTCGACTCGACAGGAGCGCGACGATGGAAAAAAGCCAAAAAGAGATGGAAATCCAGGCCTGGCACCTATTGCTTGAAGATGATAGCTACCGCCTGGACTGGCCCGACGACTTCTATCAGACGCTCATCCACCGTGCCGATGAGCTGGTGCTGCGTGAAATCATCAACCTTGAGGAATGGCAGCGGCTCAAGGACGCGGCGGACGCGGTCCATGCACAAACGCTGCAGAACCTGGCGGCGCTGCGACGTGACCGTGTGGACACCGTGGGCATCGACCTGTGCATCGAGGCCGGGCAGTCGACGACGACGTCGAAATAGCCCGGCCGTCGTCCATCCATCAAGGAACCTGATATGCGTGTGCATCATTTGAACTGTGGATGTATGTGCCCCCTGGGTGGGGCGTTGTTCGATGGCTACAGCCGTGGGTGGACGGCCTCGGTGGTGTGCCATTGCCTGCTGATCGAGACGCACGCCAATGGCCTGATCCTGGTGGACACCGGGTTCGGCCAGCAGGATGTCGAACACCCTGAACGCCTGAGCCGTTTTTTCCGCACGTTCAACAACATCCAGTTGGAGCATCGTTTCACTGCTCTTGAGCAATTGCGGCAGTTGGGGTTCAAGCCTGAGGACGTGCGTCACATAGTGCTGACGCACCTGGATTTCGATCACGCCGGCGGGCTGCAGGATTTTCCCAAGGCACGCGTGCACGTCATGCATCAGGAACTCAATCACGCAACGTTGGCCAGCGACTGGATCGAACGACGGCGCTTCCTGCCTGCGCAATGGCGCGACGTCGCGGATTGGCAGCTGTATGCACCCCAGGGCGATACCTGGTTCGGTTTCGATTCGGTGCGAGCAGTGGTTGGTGCCGAGCAGGAAGACATTTTGCTGGTGCCGCTTCGCGGGCATACAGCTGGCCACGCCGGTGTCGCTGTTCGCACCGCCGAGGGCTGGACGCTGCATGCTGGCGATGCGTACTTCCACCATGGCGAAGTTCACTTGCCCAAGCGCCGCTGTCCGCCCGGCATGCGCTTTTACCAAAGCATGATGGACACTGATCGCCAGGCGCGTTTGCATAATCAACAACGCTTGCGCCAGTTGATCGCCGAGAGCGGCAAGACGGTGACGGTGTTCTGCACCCATGATCCACGCGAACTGCAACAGGCCCTGGGTGCCGGCATTAACGGTCAATAAAGAAGTTGGGGTTATTAGCGTTTCGTAAAACAATTAACACGTCGTGCGTGTTAAGTATTAGTTGTTGCGCGGAATAAAAAATACGCCTGTCCTAACGTAGGTGTCCGTTAAAGCGTGTGAGGCGGGAAGTTTAAGTCAGCAGTAAAAAGTCTGCGCCTGTTCGGCAGCGTTTATAAGCCAGCGTCTGGTTTGAAGGGGCAGCGAGGCTGCCCCTTCCACGCATCACTCAAGAGCCCGATTTGCGGCCGCCACCGTGGCTGTGATGACCGCCTTTGCGGCCTGCCTCGGAGGCTTTTTCACGGTCGTTGGCGAAGTTGCCGCCCGACGCTTGCCCACCTTTTCTCCCTGCTTCGGATGCTTTTTCGCGATCGTTGGCAAAGTTACCTGGGTTTTTATTACCTGTGGCCATGACAATTCTCCATTCGCTGATTTAGCGTTTCGTTAGTTGCCCATTGTGGCAACCGACACCTATTCCGATAGCGGCGCAACGAGAAATGTTTTACCGATTTTTATAAGCGGCGACGAGCGGTAGTTTCTTGCTGAAAGTTGTACAAGGTACGGGAAATAACGCCGTTTCGTATAAGTTCTGGACAGTGTTTCGACAGTAAACAAGTGATCCACACCACTCGTCTTTTTCGTCGCACTTGAACATCAGTGGTGGTTCAAACGAAGTTCCTATCCTGCACACGGGAGAACGCTGCGATGAACCATGACCCCTCCAATACACAGAACCCGCCTGTTGAACCACTCGAGAATCCCAACGACGACGGTTTCGTGATCGGTACCGCCGCACGTGACGAGGACCCTAACGCGACCACCGACTGGAACCACCCCGACACCCATGCCGATGGCGCTGTGGCCACCCCCGTACCGCCTAACGGCACACCTGAAATCGACGCCGTTCCCGATCTGGATGATGCGGCTGCTGACTGAGCGAAACGCCCTGAACCGCCGTTTCGCTTGCTATGCGGTGCTTAACCGCTGGTCGTGACGGGCGAATTTTTTTTGAAATTTTTCAACCACCGTCCGCTTCACATAAAGGGTAGGCGCGCATTCCGAAATGCCGCCCCTTTCAAGAAAGCCTGAGGAGATTTGTTCATGTTTCTACATAACAAGCGACTTCAATACACCGTACGTGTCGCCGAGCCCAACCCGGGCCTGGCCAACCTTTTGCTTGAACAGTTTGGCGGCGCTCAAGGTGAGTTGGCGGCCGCGTCCCGCTACTTTACCCAAGCCTTGTCCGAGGACGATCCAGGGCGCAAAGACCTGTTGATGGACATCGCCACCGAGGAACTCAGTCACCTGGAAATCGTTGGCTCGATCATCGTGATGCTCAACAAGGGTGCCAAGGGGCGCATGGCCGAAGGCGTGGAGGAGGAGGGCGAGCTGTATCGCTCACTCAATGGCGCTGGCAATGACTCCCATATCACCAGCCTGCTGTACGGTGCCGGTGCGCCGTTGATCAACTCTGCCGGGGTACCGTGGACAGCGGCCTACATCGACACCATCGGTGAGCCCACCGCGGACATGCGCTCCAATATTGCGGCCGAAGCGCGCGCCAAGATCGTCTATGAGCGGCTGATGAACGTCACCGACGATCCCGGTGTGAAGGATGCCCTGGGTTTCCTGATGACCCGGGAAATCGCGCATCAGATTTCCTTTGAAAAAGCGCTGCATTCGATTCAACCGAATTTCCCCCAAGGCAAGCTGCCGGGCAAACCGGAGTTCAGCCAGGTGTACTACAACATGTCCCAGGGCGCCGGCAATATGCGGGGCCCCTGGAACCAGGGCGACGAATGGGAATTTGTGGAGAGCCCCGAACCTGCGGTCGACGGCGGCGATGGCACGGCCACCGTGCAATTGAACGCGGACGACGAAGCGCTGTTGAGCGCGATGAAAATTCGTACGCTTTCCGACCCTACCAGCGATCCGACCACCGGTGCCGACCTGGGCGCGGGCCTTCAGCCCAAGCCTGATCTTTGATTGGCGGCAACCGCACGCTCAAGGGCGTGCGGTTCCATTTACTGGCTTGAAGAGGAGTAACGACATGGCGACCCCACAGGAAAACGTGCTCGACTGGCTACGTGATGCCCATGCGATGGAGCAGCAGGCCGAAAAAATGCTCAAGGCGCAATCCGAGCGACTGGAACATTACCCGCAGCTCAAGGCACGCATCGACCAGCATATCCAGGAAACCCTTGGCCAGCAGGCGCTCATTGACGAATGCCTGACGCGCCTGGGCGGCAACGCCTCGACCCTGAAAGACATCGGCGGCAAGTTGATGGCGTTCGGGCAGGCGGTGGGTGGCTCATTGATGAGCGACGAGGTGATCAAGGGCGCGATGGCAGGCTACGTCTTCGAAAACATGGAGGTGGCCAGCTACACGGTGCTTATCGCGGCGGCGCAGGCGGCAGGCGACACCCAGACACAGGCGGCGTGCGAGAAGATCCTGCCCCAGGAAATCGCCATGGCCGAGTGGCTGCTCGAGCATTTGCCGCAGCTTACCCAGGCGTTTCTGGAGCGCTCCGCGGCCCCCGACACAGAGGCCAAGCGCTGATGCAGCGCGCGGCGCCGGACCGGCGCCGCATATGATTTAGCGCACGCTCGCACTCCGCTGCGTTTTCACGGTCAATGGAACACACGCCACTTATCTGGAGGTGAACCTTGGCAACCAAGAAGAAGCCCGTGGTCGGCAGTGATGAGTTGCCGGTGCTTTCTTCCGACCGCAAAGATCTGTTCTTTGCGGCGATGCAAACCAGCCACAGCGCGATGATCGTGACCGACCCTGCGCAGCCCGACAATCCGATCGTGTTCGCCAACCCGGCGTTCCTGACCTTGACCGGCTTCGAACACGACGAAGTGATCGGGCGCAATTGCAGGTTCCTGCAAGGGCCGGAAACGGACAACCGCACCCTGGAGCAGGTGCAGCGTGCAGTCGACCAACACCATGAGGTCTGTGTCGAAGTGCTTAATTACCGCAAGGACGGTTCGACCTTCTGGAACGAACTGTTCCTTTCTCCGTTGTTCAACGAGCGCGGCCAGCTGGTGTACTTCTTCGCCTCCCAGCTGGATGTGAGCCGGCGCCACGACGCGGAACAGCGCGTGCGCCGCGCACAGGACCTGGAGGCGTTGGGGCAGCTCACGGGCGGCATTGCCCATGACTTCAACAACCTGCTGCAGGTGATGGTCGGGTATCTGGAGCTGATCCAGCAGAGCGCCAAGCGCCCTGGCTGCGACCCGCAGCGCATCTTCAACAGTGCCAGTCGCGCCCGGGCGGCCGCTGAAAAAGCGCAAAACCTGACCCAGCAATTGCTGGCGTTCTCGCGCAAGCAGCGGCTCGACAGCCGGGTCATCAATCTGAATACCTTGCTCGGTCGCCCTGACCTCACGGACGTACTGCACAATGTCGACCTGCACGTGGAACTCGCCGACGACCTGTGGAACTGTCGCATCGACCCTACCCAGGCGGAGCTGGCGGTTCGCCACCTACTGAGCAATGCCCAGGACGCATTGGAAGGGCGTGCAGAGCCGACCGTGACGGTCAAAACCGCCAACGTCCAGGTGCCGGGCGAGGCCGGTGCCGAACGCGATGGCCTGGCTGAGGGCCGCTATGTCAGCATCTCGGTGTCTGACAATGGCAATGGCATCGATCCCGACCTAGAAGAAAAAGTCATGCAACCGTTCTTCACCACCAAGGAGGAGGGCAAGGGCTCGGGCCTGGGGCTGTCGATGGTGTATGGCTTCGTCAAGCAGTCGGGCGGCACCGCTCGTATCCACTCCTATCCTGGCATCGGTACCACCATACGCCTGTATTTTCCGGCCGATGACAGCCAGCTCTGGGTCGAACAGACGCCCGCCACCACCTCACTGCAGGGCGACGAGAAGATCCTGATCGTGGAGGACCGGCCCGACGTGGCCGAGTTGGCCCAGGTGATCCTGTCCGACTACGGTTACCGGACCGATATCGCCTACGATGCCGCCGAGGCGTTGCACAGGCTGGAGAGCGATAGGTATGACCTGGTGTTCAGCGACTTGATCATGCCGGGCACCATGAACGGCGCGGCGCTTGCCCGTGAGGTGACCCGCCTGTATCCGCAGATCAAGGTTCTGCTCACCACCGGCTACGCCAAAGATGCGCTGGCGCGCGCGGATATACCGGTGCATGAATTCGAGCTGATTCAAAAGCCTTATCAGTCCATTGACCTGCCCCGCAAAATCCGCGCGGTGCTCGACGCCGTACCGGCGCTGAAGTGACCGCCCACGCCCCTAACCGAGGACGGCCAACGACAGGTTCAGAGCCAGCACCAGGATAATCGAGAAGCCAAACACCTTGCGCGCCCAGCTGCGCGGATCAGTCAGGCGCGCGGAGCTGTTGGCGAGCGTCATCCAGTAACCGCAGCAGCCGAGCATCACCGCAAAATACCAGGCGTTCATCTGTGCAATCGCGCCCAGCACCAGTGTGCTGGCCAGGAACGCCAGAATGTACGCTTGTATCTGCCGGTGGGCCTCGGGCAGGCTCAGCAGTGGCAGGCGCGCTGCGCGGAAGTCCTCGCGGCGCATCACGGTGATGGCGTGCGAGTGAGGCATCTGCCAACAGCAGAACACCACCACCAGCAGCAGCGCCGTGGCGTCGAACCTGCCGGTGACCGCGCAATAACCGATCACCGGCGGCATCGCCCCGGACAGGCTGCCGATCAGGGTCGCCCAGTGCGAGCGTCGCTTCAGCCAGACGGTATACACCCCGGCATAGATCACCAGCCCCAGCAGTGCCAGCAGGCAGGTCAGCGCATTGCTGGCGACCCACAGCAAACCGAAACCGGCGACACCCAGGGCGATGGCGTAGCTTGCGGCCGTGGGCACTGCAATGGTTCGCAGTGCCAGCGCACGGTGACAGGTTCGCACCATGCGTCGGTCGATGTCGCGGTCGACACAGTTGTTGATCACACAACCGCAACCGATCACCAATGCAGTGCCGAGCAGGGCGGCCAGCAAGTGCGCAGGGTCCGCCAGATGGCCCCTGCCCGCGAGGAAGTAGCCCCCCAGCACCGAGGTGAGATTGCCGAAGATAATCCCGGGCTTGGTCAGTTGCAGCGCGGCATTGAACAGCCCGAGCCAGTGCTTCAGTGCGCCAGCATATTGTGGTGAATACTGCCCATGATCCATAGCGAAAGCCCTACCAGCAGAAGAATGATGACCGCCGAGAAAATCAGCGCAATCAGGTTCCAGCGTTGTTCCTCGGCGGTATCCAGGTGCAGGAAGAACTTCAGGTGGACCACGATCTGAATCGCGCCCAGTGCCACCACCAGCCAGGCGGTGGTGGTGCGCGGCAGTGACGGGAACATCACCATGGCAAAAGGGATCACGGTGAGCACTACCGACACCAGGAAACCGACCAGATAGGAACGGCTGCTGCCATGACTGCTGCCCGCGCTGCTGTGAACCGAACTTTGCTTGTACATGTCACACCACCCCCAACAGATAGATCACGGTAAAGACGCAGATCCACACCACGTCCAAAAAGTGCCAGA
This sequence comes from Pseudomonas sp. MUP55, assembly GCF_034043515.1. NCBI lineage: Bacteria > Pseudomonadati > Pseudomonadota > Gammaproteobacteria > Pseudomonadales > Pseudomonadaceae > Pseudomonas > Pseudomonas sp. MUP55. The sequence goes on from NZ_CP138214.1 coordinate 2,238,095, forward strand.
ACAGGCTCAGGCAACTGAGCCGCGTGGCGTTGGTACTGGTCAGGCCGCGTTGCTTTACCTGGACCATCAACACCGCCATCCACACAAGGCCCGTCAACACGTGCGCGCCGTGGGTGCCGACCAGGGTGAAGAACGCAGTCAGAAAACCACTGCGGTCCGGCCCGTAGCCTTCAGCGATCAAGTGATGGAATTCGTTGATCTCCATCGCAATAAACCCGGCACCCAGCACAAAGGTGAGCCCCAGCCAGCGCAGCACCTGGGACTGCTCGCCACGGTTCATCGCCAGCATCGCGTAGCCGTAGGTGATGCTGCTCAACAGCAGCAGCATGGTCTCAGCCAGCACATAAGGCAGTTCGAAGATGTCCGCCGTGGAGGGGCCGCCCGCCACGCTGTCGCGCAGTACCGCATAGCCGGCGAACAGCGTCGCGAACAGGATGCAGTCGGTCATCAGGTAGATCCAGAACCCGAACAGGCTCAGGGAACCGGCGTCTTCATGCCCTTGTTCATGGGTGTGGGCGATGTCTTTTTCGATAACGATATTGGACATGGGTCAAGCCTCTGCCAGGTCTTTGAGACGGGCCGTTTCGATGCGCGCGACTTCCTCTGCGGGCACGAAATAATCGGTGTCTTCGTCGTAACTGCGCACCACGAATGCAACCACCGATGCCACCAGGCCGAATGCCGCCAACCACCAGATATGCCACACCAGCGCAAAGCTGCAGATCAGCGCGAACAGGCTGATGATCAGGCCCGAGGCGGTATTGCGCGGCATGTGGATGCTGCGATAGTCGGTGTGGCTCAGGGTACTGACGCCGCGCTCCTTCATGCCCCAATACGCGTCCAGGTCGCTGACCTTGGGTTGCTCGGCAAAGTTGTACAGCGGCGGCGGCGACGCGGTGGCCCATTCCAGGGTGCGCCCGTCCCACGGGTCGCCGGTGCGGTCGCGGTACTCATGACGGCGACGAATGCTGATAAACAGTTGCAGCGCCTGGGCGGTCACACCGCAGAGGATAATGGCCACGCCCACCAGCTCCAGCAGCAGCCAGGGGCGCCACTCCGGGTTGTCGAAATGGTTGAGGCGCCGCGTCATGCCCATGAAGCCCAGCACGTACGACGGCATGAACGCGAAATAGAAGCCGATCAGCCAGCACCAGAACGCGATGCGCCCCAGCTTGTCGTTCAGGCGGAAGCCAAAGGCCTTGGGGAACCAGTAGGTCAGGCCAGCCATGTAGCCGAACACCGCGCCGCCGATGATCACGTTGTGAAAGTGCGCGATCAGAAACAGGCTGTTGTGCAGCATGAAGTCCGCGCCCGGCACGGCCAGCAAGACGCCGGTCATGCCGCCGATGCTGAAGGTCACGATAAAGCCCAGTGTCCACAGCATGGGGGTTTCGAAGCGCACCCGGCCACGGTACATGGTGAACAGCCAGGTGAAGATCTTCACCCCGGTCGGCACGGCGATGATCATCGTCATGATGCCGAAGAACGCGTTGACGTTGCCCCCCGAGCCCATGGTGAAGAAGTGGTGCAGCCAGACGATGAACGACAGCACGGTAATCGCGATCGTCGCCCACACCAGCGACACGTAGCCGAACAGGCGCTTGCTGCTGAACGTGGCGGCAATTTCGGAAAATACCCCGAACGCCGGCAGGATCAGGATGTACACCTCCGGGTGCCCCCAGGCCCAGATCAGGTTGACGTACATCATCGGGTTGCCGCCGGCTTCGTTGGTAAAAAAATGCATGCCCAGGTAACGGTCCAGGGACAGCATCAGCAGGGTGGCTGTCAGGATCGGAAACGATGCCAGGATCAGCACCGAGGTACACAGCGCGTTCCAGGTAAATACCGGCATCTTGAACAGGGTCATGCCTTCGGTGCGCATCTTCAGGATCGTGACGAAGAAATTCACCCCCGTCAGTAGCGTGCCGATCCCGGATATCTGCAATGACCAGATGTAGTAATCCACCCCCACACCGGGACTGTAGGCCAGCCCGGATAACGGCGGGTAAGCGACCCAACCGGTTCGCGCGAACTCACCGATGCCCAGTGAGACGTTAACCAGCAGGGCACCGGCCACGAACAGCCAGAAGCTCAGCGCATTGAGAAACGGGTAGGCCACATCGCGCGCGCCGATCTGCAACGGCACCACCACGTTCATCAGGCCGACCACGAAGGGCATGGCCACGAAAAAAATCATGATCACGCCGTGGGCGGTGAAGATCTGGTCGTAGTGTTCCGGCGGCAGGTAACCCGGCCCGCCGCTGGCGGCCATGGCTTGCTGGGTACGCATCATGATCGCGTCGGAAAACCCGCGCAGCAGCATCACCAGCGCGACGATGATGTACATGCAGCCGATCTTCTTGTGGTCCACGGAGGTGAACCACTCGCGCCACAGGTAACCCCATTTGCGCTTCCAGGTGATGGATCCCACCATCGCCACGCCGATCAGGCCGACGAAGGCCAAGGTGTACATCACAATGGGTTCAGTGGTTGGGATCGCTTCCCATGACAGTTTTCCGAACATTGTTACTGCTCCTCAGCCAGCAGACTTGGGTGTTGATCGGCGCGTTGTTGCGCGCCGCTCAATTGCGCACGTTTGGTTTTAGGGGCCTTGTTCATGCCTTCGTATTTATCGACGATGTCCAGGAACAGCCGCTCCTGTACCGCCGAGTAATAGGTGACCGGGTGCTTGATGGTGGGCTTGGCCAACTGCGCATAGCGGGTGTGGTCCAGCTGCGTTGGCGCGCCCTTGACCTTGTTCACCCAGGCCTGGAAATCGGCAGGGCTGAGCGACAGCGTGGCGAAATGCATGTCGGAGAAACCGGGGCCGTTGTAGTTGGCGGCAATGCCCCTGAACTCGCCGGTCTCGTTGGCGATCAGGTGCAGCTTGGTCTGCATGCCGGCCATGGCATAGATCTGCCCGCCGAGTGCCGGGATGAAGAACGAGGTCATGGCGGCATCGGAGGTGACGGTGAAGCTCACCGGCGTATGCACTGGCAGGGCCAGTTCGTTGACGCTGGCGATACCCAGGTCTGGGTAGATGAACAGCCACTTCCAGTCGGTGGCCACTACCTGCACATTGATCGGCGGCGTGTCCGAGTCGAGCGGTCGGTAGGGGTCAAGCGCGTGGGTGGTCTCCCACGTCACCCAGCCCAGGGCAATGATGATCAGCAAGGGAACGCCCCACACCACCGCTTCGATTTTGTGGGAGCTGGCCCAGCGTGGGGAGTAGCGCGCTTTCTTGTTGGTCGCACGGTAGCGGTAGGCGAACACGAACATCAGCACGATCACCGGTACCACCACCAGTAACATCAAACCCGTGGCAAGGATAATCAGGTCGCGTTCATCGGTTGCAATCTGGCCCTTGGGGTTGAACACCACCAAGTTGCAGCCGGTTAATAAGAAGATGCTGGCGAGAGATGCCAGGCCATAACCCATCGCTCGTTTCATGCCGTGCTCCTGTAGTGAAAACATCCGTTGTTGCGCTGCCCAAACAGCCGCGCCCGTGTTCGCAAGTTAGTTAAGCGAAACGTTGCCGTTGCGTTTGTTAATGCCTGGCGTACTCCACGTGATAAACGCCAGGCGATAAGGCATCGCCAGTAGATAAAACGTCGTCTACTGCCCGGTTTTATTGGCTTTCGTTGCTGCCTTGCGGGGCGTGTTTCAGCGCGCTCCCGAACAATTTGAATGAGCCTTCAGGGGTTGGTTTAACAAAATGTTACTCCGCCTGACGAACGGTTTAACAAGCGAAACGCTAAAGGGTTTTATATAGGCGCATGATGAGTTCGTTGTGGAAAACACACGGAATCACTGCTAAAGAGTTCAGGTCTTAGTTGCAGGTCAACTCACTAATGGTCATGGAGAACAGCTATGTTCATTCGCGGCAATACCTTTAATGCCTGGGCTGCACAGGCGCGGGACGAAGAATGTTTTACCCAGGAAGTGGAAAACGGCTGTCATATCGAAGTCCGGGCGCGGGAACGGGAGGACGCGGACATTGAAGTGCTGCTGTGCGTCTACACCGCAACGGGCCAGTGCGTGGTTGAACGCACCAAGCAGTTGCCGGGTGCGGAATGGACGGTGCACGACGCACTCAAGCGCGGTATCGATCAGGCGGAACGAATTGCCGGCGGCGAATCCGGTCGATTGCCCTGCGCCGACGCCCACGGCCACGACGAGGACTGACCGGCTGGCTCGCTGGAGGTTGACGAATGAATGAACTTTGGCGGCCCGGGCATTTTCCATTGTAGATAGCCCTGCCTCAGCCGGCCCGCGCCGGATGAACGCTGATCGCAACCTGCCGCTCAGAGCCGCCCATGACCGAATCCAGTCTTAGCCACGCCGCACCCTCCAAACCCTCCTTGCGCCGCGCCGTGACCGGCCCGATGTTGTTCCTGTTCATCCTGGGCGATGTGCTCGGCGCAGGCGTGTACGCGCTGGCCGGAACCATCGCCGGCCAGGTGGGCGGGGCGATCTGGGTGCCATTGCTGGTGGCGTTGTTCTTCGCCATGCTCACGGCCGGCTCCTACGCCGAGCTGGTCACCAAGTACCCGCATGCCGGCGCCGCTTCCGTGTTCGCCGAGAAGGCGTTCAAGTCGCCGCTGATCTCGTTCCTGGTGGGCTATTGCATGCTCGCTGCGGCCGTGACCAGCGCCGCCGGATTGTCACTGGCGTTTGCCGGGGACTACCTCGCCGCGTTCATCGACGTATCGCCGCATTGGGCGGCGCTGGTGTTTTTGCTGGTGATTGCACTGCTCAATGCCCGCGGCATCAAGGAGTCGCTAGGCGCCAATATGGTCATGACCTGCGTGGAACTGTCCGGGCTGTTGTTGGTGGTAGTGGCGGCGGCGTGGTGCTTGCAGTCCGGCGAAGCCAACCTGGCGCGGGCGTTCGAATTCAAGCCCGGCGTCAACCCCATGGTGGCGGTGCTGGGGGCTGCGCTGCTGGCGTTCTATTCGTTTGTCGGCTTTGAAACCTCAGCCAACCTGGCGGAGGAAATCCGCGGGGTGCGCAAGGTCTATCCGCGTGCGTTGTTCGCGGCATTGGTCACGGCGGGCATTGTGTACATGGCGGTGGGAGTCGCTGCATCGGTGGTGTTGCCGATGGATAAGTTGACGTCCACGTCGGCGCCGTTGCTGGAAGTGGTGCGTGCGTCGGGCTTGAGTATTCCGCCTCAGCTGTTTGCGTTCATTGCCTTGGTGGCGGTGGCCAATGGTGCGCTTTTGACGATGGTCATGGCGAGTCGGCTGGCCTATGGGATGGCGCGTATGGGGTTGTTGCCGCAGCCGCTGTCGCGCGTGCTGCCCAAACGGCGCACGCCCTGGGTCGCGATTGTGGCCAGTACCGCTGTGGCGATTGCGTTGACGTTGACGGGGACACTGGCGGCGTTGGCGGAGACGGTGGTGTTGTTGCTGCTGTTTGTTTTTCTGAGTACGAATGTGGCGGTGCTGGTGCTGCGGCGGGACAAGATTGAGCAGAGTCATTTTCGTGTGCCGAGTTGGGTGCCGGTGTTGGCGGTTGTTTCGTGTTTGATTCTGCTGAGTCAGCAGGGGTTGGATACGTGGTTGCGGGGTGGGGCGTTGGTGTTGGTGGGGGTGGTGTTGTATGGGTGTAATCGGATGGTGGCGCCGGCGGTGGAGGCTGGCTGATGTCTCGCCTGACTTTCGGTTTTTGACTGGGGACATATCCATTGCTGCGGTAATGGCGGCTTATGGTTCCGCTCTTACAGCGGGTCACTTTGGAAAAGCCCCAAAGTAACCAAAGGGCTTTTGCCCCACCACTCGGCACCTCGCCTAGGCTCGGTGTGCCCGAACGCAGGCTTGAATCCGTGGGCCGCCGCCATGCGCCATCCATGGCGCAGGGCGGCTAACCCGGCGTCCTGCCGGGTTACCCACGGATTCAAACCTGCGTTCGGCCAGCGTGGTTTAACGGGGCGACCGAGATCAAAATCAAGAGCAAAAGCGACTCGCTGCGCATCGTTTATGGGCAAGACGAGCGCCGTATTGTGGCGAGGGAGCTTGCTCCCGCTGGGGCGCGAAGCGGCCCTCGCTCTTCAAGACTGGGACTGCTGCGCAGTCCAGCGGGAGCAAGCTCCCTCACCACAAGTTATTGATTGGCCGAGCCACCGCGCACCCTCACTGACCAGGTCGGCTCTAAGGCCGCCTCGCTTCGCTTTTGCTTTTGATCTTAAGCGCCCCGTCAAACCACGCTGGCCGGAAGCCGACAGTGATTTGGGGGGTAAACCGGCAGGACGCCGGTTTAGCCGCCCCGCGCCATGGATGGCGCGTGGCGGCGGCCCCCCAAATCGCTGTCGGATTACGGGCACACCGAGCGTGAGCGAGGTGCCGAGTGGTGGGGCAAGAGCCCTTTGGTTACTTTGGGGCTTTTCCAAAGTGACCCGCTGTAAGAGCGGAACCGCCAGCAGCCATGGCCCAAAAAACGGATATGTACTCAGTCAAAAAGCCTACTCAAGGCCTGAACACCGCCCGCAAACACTGATCCGTCTTCTCCTTGAACATAGCGTACCCCTGCGCCCCATCCTCCAGACTCATCGGATGAGTCAACAGATAAGCCGGATCCAACTCCCCCCGCTGAATATGCTCAAACAACGTCGCCGCATACCGCTGCCCCGGCTGCTGCCCGGATTTCAACGTCAGCGCCTTGTTGACAATCGCCCCCATGGGAAACTTATCAAGCAGCCCCCCATACACCCCGACCACCGACACCGTGCCGCCTTTACGGCAAGCCCGTATCGCTTGCCTGAGCACGCTGCCGCGTTCGGTATGCAGCCTGAGCATCTGCTTGGCCTTGTCATACGCATAGTCGATCTCGGTGCCATGCGCCTCCATCCCCACGCAATCGATGCAACGGTCTGGCCCACGCCCGCCCGTCAGCTCCAGCAAAGCCTCATGCACATTGGTTTTCTCATAGTTGATTGCAATCGCCTTGCCGCGCTCTTGCGCCAGGCGCAGCCGGTCGGGGTAGCGGTCGATGGCGATCACCCGTTCGGCGCCTAGCAGATAAGCGCTGCAAATGGCCATCTGGCCAACCCCGCCGCAGCCCCACACCGCTACGGTGTCGCCCGGCTGGATACCGGCGTTGTCCGCGGCGAAGTAACCGGTAGGCGCCGCATCCGATACGAACAGCGCCTGCTCGTCGCTGACGCCCTCGGGCACTTTGAACAGGTTGACGTCGGCAAACGGCACTCGAACATAGGTGGCGTGGCTGCCGGGGTAACCGCCGAAGGCGTGGCTGTAGCCGAGGATGCCGCAGCACGGCTGGCCGTACAGGAGGTCCGTCGCCGAAGGGTTGGGGTTGGAGTTGTCGCAGCAGGAAAAGTCGCTGCGCTGGCAGGGTTCGCAGTTGCCGCAACCGATGATCGAAATGGTGACCACCTTGTCACCCTGGCGCAGGTCGGTGATGCCTTTGCCCACTTCGACGACTTCACCCATGAACTCATGGCCGATGATGTCGCCAGGCTTCATGGCCGGTACGTAGCCGCCAAGCAAATGCAGGTCGGAACCGCACACGGAGGACATTGTGACGCGGATGATCGCGTCACGCGGGTTGAGGATAGTCGGGTCGGGAACGTTGTCGACTTGCAGTAAGTTCGGTGCTTGCCAGGTAAGTGCGCGCATCAGTGAGATCCCCCTTCAATGGCGACGCCGGTTTTGACGGTCGGGTGATCGCTGGTCACCTGGTCGTCGGCGGCGTGTACGTAAAAAAAGTCGTCGTCCTGTTCCGGTCTGAGGCGGTTGTCGCTGACCTCGCCGGTTTCCAGTTGCTGTTTCACCGCCTGCAGCGCATTGAGCAAGGCCTTGTCGCTGAACAGGCTGATCGCCCGCGCCAGCCCATAGCCCAATCTGCCCATGGCCGGCTTGCATACCACCACGGCTTTGACTTGGGTGCCACGGCCGGCGGGGGCGGGGGACAGTGAGAGGGCAATGTCATGGGCCCAGCGCCCATCGCCTGGGGTTTTCCAATGCAGCACTCCAGGCTCCTGGGTTTCGCTCTGGATCAGCGTGCACTGCACGCGCTTGCCGGCGGGAGCGCGCAGCGTCCAGCGCGTGACGTCCGGTGCCAGTTGCTCGACGCTGTCGACCCAACGCAACAGCGGGCCGACCTGCTCGGGTCTGGCGAGGAAGGTAGATACCTCTTCAAGGGGCCGATTGATCGTAATGCTGCGTGTGATCGCTTCGCTGATCGGCCAGTGATGCTCGCGGCTGAATTGCTGTTCGAAGGGTGTCGGCGTCAGCGCCTGCTTGAGCCGGCAATGGCCAGCGGTACCGCGAAAAACGGCGTAGGCGCCTGCCACGGTCTGCAATGCGCCGCTCAACCCGCCTTTGCGCCAGCCGTGTATCAGCAGGGCCGCCCCGGCCGTCACCGAAAGCGTACGTTCAGCTTTGGTCAGCGTGCCGCTTCGTTGGCCGTCTTGGGGGGTATGGTTCGCTATCAGCGGATGTTCAGTCATGTTTCCAGTCCTCCTACGGGTGTGTTTTCGGTAGAAAATTCGGCGCCGTTTGAGGTTCCACTGCATTTCACGATAGGGGATGAAAGGTGTCCCTGGCGGGCGTCGATGACGGGCGAAAAGGCTCAGGAGTCGTTCGAAAGCCCTCTGGGCGGCCTGCGCCGACGCGCAAAGTCGTCCCATCGCTCAGGCCTGCGCTGCTCACCACAGCGCATACACACGTAGACGTCTGGATCCACGCCCATGTAATAGCCCTTGCGTATATAAGGGTGACTGCACGTATCTGGCCAAGAACACTGGCCAGTTCGAACATGCTGATTAGCCATATAAAACTGCCAAGAAAAAAGCCCGCACAAAGTACGGGCAAGACAGGAGTTTTTACCAAGAGCCTGGAGTGAACAGACTCAGTATTGAGAAACAAAAAACCTCGCAGCGGTTTATTTTTTTTCAGCCGGTGCCGACGAATGGTCGTTCAACTAGCGCAACGCAAAAATTGCGCAAGCCGAACCAACTAGGTAGGAAAAAATTCTGAACCTTCATTCTGATCAAACCACAAAAAATCAGAAGGAGAGTTTATGAAAAACATTTTATATATCATCGAGTACGACTACCACCGCGAGCCGAAGTCTTTCATTATAAGAGCGGAGGTCATGAACAATGCGGAGGCCTGGCATTGGGCATGTTGCGACGCGGGAATTGGTATTATTCCACGGTCGCGTAATGAAAGGATCAAACGAATAAGCAAACCGCTGGCCGAGCGCTACGGACTTGAGAATGTAAGGTGGCGTCCATCTGGTAGTGTTCCGTTTATTGCAAAGCCCTACGTACCACCGCCGCCCGAATGAAGGCCTTTGCAATGAAAGATATTGATTCGGACGCCCGTATCAGCGGCATTAACCTCTATTATTTTCCTCGACGCTCCTGCAGCTGATATAACTTCTGCACGCTGCGCTCAAGTGCAACGGTCATCAGCTCTGCCGCGTACATTTCTTTGCACGTCGGGCAGAGCATTTCAGACGCGGTCGCTATCAGGAAATCAGGTTCGTCCGTGGTCGGTTCATAGGATTCCTTGCACTGAACGCAACGGCGGTTCGCTTGTAGATATTGCACATCGGTTCCTCCCTGAATGAACCCCCACCATTCATTATTGGACGGATGTTTTCAACCAATAAAAGTGAAAGTTTCAAACAAGCGATTAGTTGATATTTTAATGCCAGCATCGCGATCCCTCAGCAATGCGGATCACGTTCAGTCGAAGGTTTTCATCCTCCAGGGCATCTGCGATTGATAAACGGCGCTAGGAGTGAATGAAGCTGCTCACAAACTCCGCCTTGATCACCGGCAGCTCGATCGCATGGATCAGGCCGGTGGTCAGCGCCTGGTGTGGGTCCAGAATGCGCGGCGCCGCGATCAGGTACTTCTCCGTTTCCAGTGTTTCCTCGGCGTCGGCGGTGCGCTCGGCCACGATGCGGGCATACAGCTGCAGGTCATAATCGAGGCTCATCGCGTATTCGGACATGCGCGAATGGTCGACCGCGCCTTGCACATGCCAGTGAAACGGATGGAACAGGAATTTGCTGTGGACACAGGCGGTGCGGCGTTCGCCGGCGAGAAAGATGATATTGCCCATCGACTCCACCGTGCCCAGGTTATGGGTATGCACCGGGATCGGCAGGGCTCGCAGAAAGTTGTACATGGTAAAGCCGTAGCTGCATTCACCGCCCATGGTTGCGATGTTCACCACCAGTCCCGAGGCATCCTGCTGCACGGCCAATGACGCTTTTTCGATCAGCTGGCTGCAGGTTGACGCGGTGACAGGGCCGGTAAAATTAATAATGTGTAAAGGCATGGTGTCCCTCATCAATGAAAGCAGGGGAGCACTGCTCCCCTGCATCAAGCACATTAGCTGTTGCGGCCGCCACCGTGGCTGTTTTCGCCGCCTTTACGGCCCGCTTCAGAAGCTTTCTCGCGGTCGTTGGCGAAATTGCCGCCACTGTTCTGGCCCCCTTTGCGGCCGGCCTCGGCAGCGCGCTCGGGATCATTCTTGAAGTTCCCGCCGCTGTTCTGACCGCCTTTGCTGCCGGCTTCGGCGGCGCGCTCAGGGTCGTTCTTGAAGTTACCGCCACTGTTTTGGCCACCCTTGCTACCAATCTCCTGATAGAACTCTTTGTCATGGGAGGCAGACGTGGCTTCGCCACCTTTCTTACCGGCTTCGTTGACGCTCATTTGGCCTTTTTTGTCTTGAGTACTCATGTTCAGTTACCTCGTCGTTATGTCGGTTGTGCAACGTTCATTTCGATCTTGCAGGGAACTTACACTTCGCCGTGCGGGTGCACTGGCTATAAGTGTCTCTCGCACAATGGTGGACTTTGCCGCAAGCCGATAGTTGCTTCGGCTAGTTCAGTACCGCGCCGGTGTTCGTAACACGTGGCGCTGTTTGAACGCATGCCGGTCACTGCTTCGGTTCGCACTTCCACTATCGGCCGGTGATGTAACTCACCACGCTGGTAATCAGTTGACGCTCGCATGATTAATGCCCTTGGTTATGACTTGCGTCCACCACCATGACTGTTTTGGCCGCCTTTACGACCCGCTTCCGACGCTTTCTCGCGGTCGTTGGCAAAGTTGCCACCCGACGCATGGCCACCTTTCTTTCCCGCCTCCGATGCTTTTTCGCGATCGTTAGCGAAGTTGCCAGGGTTTTTATTGCTCGTGGTCATAACAATACTCCAAGTCCAATTGTCGTTTCGCTAGTTGCCCATTTATGCAACGGACATCTACTCCGATAAGAGCAAGCGGCAAGATGTTTTGAAATTTTTAAGAAATGGCGATGAACGGCAAAAAACTTGTACAAGGCAGCGTTGGGCTTGCCGCTTCGTATAACTTTTTAGTTGGAGTCTGCGGTGGTTGATATTGAAATAGTGGCGCTGCAGGTTAAGTTTCAACGTGCTGTTTGAACCTCTACCAGGGCGAGTCCTGATCCACTCTCGATGTCGATCCTCGCTGGAGGTTCGTTATCAGGCGCGGTGTGGCTGTACACGCGGCTGATGCAGGCCCGCCAGACTGCTTGTATGCTTGCGCCCCGGAACCGGTGGCCGCTGTGAGTACCGACGTTCGATTGATGGCTGGAATGCAATACCGGACTTCCTTAAGGTGCTGACGTGAAGCGTGATACCCGCCTTGTAATGCTGTTGCTGTTGGTGGTCGGCTGTTCCCTGACTTCGTTGACGATCTGGAAGGTCCTGTCTTCCCGCGAGCGTGCGCTGGCGGAAGTGGACGTGCACGGCTTGAACCTTACCCAGGCGCTCAATACCTACACCGAAGGGATCGTGCGCCAAAGCGCGCTGCTGTTGCTGGGGCTGGCCGAGCGCCTGGAAACCGAAGGCAGCGGCCCGGTGCAGATCCAGCGCATCAGCGCGCTGATACGTCGCCAGCAGCCGCTGATGCCGCAACTCAGCGGCATCACCATCTATGACCAGCAAGGCCGCTGGCTGATGTCGTCCAATCGGGTGATTCCGGCAGGCGCCAACAGCAGCGCGCGTGCCTATTTCATCCATCATCGTGACGATCCGAGCGGTGAGCCGTTCATCGGTCCGCCGATCCAGAGCCACACCACTCAGGAGTGGGTGGTGACCATCAGCCGACGCTTCAATGACGCGGCCGGCAACTTTGCCGGGGTGGTCGCCGTGACGCTGGGGGTGGAAAACTTTCTGCGCGTGTTCGGCAAACTCGACGTCGGCCAGGACGGCGCGATCGGCTTGTCCTACACCGACGGCACCCTGCTGGTGCGCTATCCCTTTCGCGAGCAGGACATGGGTCGCAACTTTTCCAAGTCGCCGATCTATTCCCAGTACCTGGTCGACCGCTCCGTCGGCACCGCCTCTTACACCTCCAGCCTGGATGGGGTAGAGCGGCTGTATGCCTTCCGCAAAAGCGAAAGCCTGCCACTGATCACCACCGTCGCCCTGGGCAAACACGAAGCGCTCGCGGCGTGGCGTATGGAGGCTGCGCTGTCGGCTGTGGCGGTGACCGGGCTGCTGGGGCTGACCGGTTTGATCGGCTGGTTTCTCATCCTCGATATCCGCCGGCGGACCCAGGCTGAAGAGGCGCTGCGGATTGCCCAGCAACAATTGCTTGAGTCAAATCGACAGCTTGAATTACTCGCCATGAAGGACGCGCTGACCGGCCTGGCCAACCGTCGCTGCTTCGATGAGACCCTGGCTCTGGAAGCGCGCCGGGCGCAACGCGATGGCACGACACTGGCCTTGCTGATGGTCGATATCGACTACTTCAAGCGCTACAACGATGCCCTCGGCCATGTCGCCGGAGACGCCTGCCTGCAGAAGGTCAGCCGCGTTCTGGAGGCCTGTGTACGGCGCCCTTCGGACCTGGTGGCGCGGTACGGCGGGGAGGAAATAGCGGTGATCATGCCCGCCACCGACAGCGAAGGCGCCGCAGTGGTGGCGCAATTGATCCTTGATCGGCTGTTGCAGGAAAACATCCAACACCCAGGTAGCCCGTTCGGGCGCGTGAGTGTGAGTATCGGGGTGGCGGCGGCAGCGGGTATCGAACTGGAGGCTGCGCTCGACTTGATCGAAGCCGCGGACAAGGCGCTTTATCACGCGAAGTCGGCCGGGCGTAATGGTGTTGCGCTGTGACTGCGCTGTTGCGATCCAATGTGGGAGGGGGCTTGCCCCCCGATGGCGGTGTGTCCGCTGAGTCTGGACTGACTGACACACCGCTATCGGGAGCAAGCCCCCTCCCACAGGGTTAACCTCAATCGGCACACGCCAATGCCGGCCGACGGCTGCCGACATTGCGCAGGCGCTCCACCGGCAGGTCCATTGCCTCCTCCCGCAGCGCTGTTTCCAGCGCCTCCAGATGCCGCGACAGGATCTTGACCGACCCGCTCGGGTTGGCGGGGTCGAATGGGATCTTGCCATTGGCGACCAATACCATCGCCAGCTCCCAGGCACGTTTGGAATGATTCATCACGCCACCTCCTGTTCAAGCCTGGCCACTTTTGTCTGCTTGGTCGCTACCCTCGAGACGGGCGCGGGGAAATGCGTGTTGAGCACACCCAAGTGATCAATCGCTTCACGGAACAACGCCTCAGCCTTACGGCGCAAACGCAGGTATTGATCGAACATCTGGCTGTCAAAATCGGTGCGCTCCAACAGGTCGAACGCGCTCCGGCTGAGGGCGTTGGCCTGATCGAACAGCTTCTGGTTTTGCTCCATTGCCAGCTGGCGGCAGGCCATCCGTTTTGCGTAAGTGTCGTGGTCTTGCATGGCGTAAATCCTTCTTCAACAAGTTCCGGTAAGGCTGTGACCGGCCGAAAAAGCGACGGTATCAATTTGGTTGTCTTTGAAATATTGATCAATTCATCGATTCAGTTCGGTTGGAACAATCGTTTATTTAGATTCGCCCATGCCCGTCGAAAAAATCTGAACCCTGTGGCCGCCTCGCCAACCTAATGTTGCATAACCGGGAGGTGCACCATGCAAGCGACGTATTTCTGGATTGGCCTGATGATCATCCTGTTGTTGCTCGACCTTTGGGTCCTCAACAGCGTGTGGCGTAGCGAGAACTCCTCAGGGAGCAAGGCGGGGTGGACCGCCGTGGTGGTCCTGCTGCCTTTCCTCGGCGCGGTGATATGGGCGGTGTATGGCCCGCGCGGCGTGACCAAGGGGCCGTCCTCGGCGGAGCACAGCAAGGGCTGACAGAGGGCAGGTTATGCGCGAGTCAGAGCCTGACGACCTGCACAGCCGCGGCTTTCCGGTACGTGAGGACATGCCTCAGCAACGCCGAATCTGGCGCTTCGAGCGACTGGGTTGGTATGCCCTGGTGATACTCATCGTACTGACCCTGGCGGGGTTGTTCTCCAAAGGCCCGCTGAGCACCACCGAGGTGCGCAGCGCCGATGGCCAGTTGCGCGTCGAATACCAGCGCTTCCTGCGCAATGGTTCGTCCGACGCGCTGGTGATCCATATGCACGGCGCCGCACACACGTCTCTGGCGCTGGAAATCAACGGCGAGCTGCTGCAGGGCTTCAATGTGGAAATGCTCCAGCCCCAGCCGCTCAAGGCCAGTACGGCGGGCGAGGGCGTGAAGCTGTGGACACTCACTGACGATCTGGGGCGCGCCACGTTGCATCTGACGTTGCGCAGTGACGGCGTCGGCCGCTTCGACACCCAAGTGTCGCTGGCCAACGGTGCGACCGTGGACCTCTGGCAGTTCATTTATCCCTAGGGGGCAATCATGGACTCCGTGTTGCGCGCCGCCGCGATCTACCTGGTGCTGATGATCCTGTTCAAGGTTGCTGGCAGGCGCTCGCTGGCCGAACTCACCACCTTCGACCTGGTGCTGTTGATGGTGATCGGTGAAGCCACTCAGCAGGCGTTGCTGGGCGATGATTTCTCGTTGACCAATGCGGTGCTGGTGATCGTCACGTTGATCGCCATCGACATCGGCCTGTCCTTGATCAAGCAGCGCTCGCGCTGGTTTTCACGTTTGCTCGATGGCGGCCCTACCGTGGTGGTGGAGCAGGGCCGAGTGCTCCACGAACGCCTCAAGCGTGCGCGCCTGGATGAAGACGACATACTGGAGGCGGCGCGGTCGGCCCAGGGGATTCTGGAGATCAAGCAGATCCGCTTCGCGATCCTCGAACGCAACGGCAAGATCTCGGTCATCCCTTATGACTAATCCAGCCTAGCGCCGCGAGCGGCACAGGCTTTCGATCAGGCTGATCAACGCATCGTGGGTCACAGGCTTGCTGACGTGGGTGCTGAAGCCTGAATCGGCGGTTTTCTTCTGGTCACTGCCGGCCCCGTAGCCCGTCAGCGCGATGGCGGGTACTTGCTTGAGGTGGCCGATCTTGCGCAGCTGTTGCATCAACTCATGGCCGTTCATTTTCGGCATGCCGATGTCCGAGATGATCAGGTCAAACGGCGTGTCGCCCGCTGCCTGCAGCGCCGCGACGGGATCATCGAACGCATTTACCTCGGCGCCTTCCATTTCCAGCAGCATATTCAACACCTCCAGCACATCCGCGGAGTCGTCGACCAGCAACACTTTCACGCCGTTCAGGCGCTCATCCGATGACGCTGCCGAATCGGGGGAAGACGGTCGATTCTGCTGTTCGGACAACGGCAGCAATACCGAAAAGGTGCAGCCAAAGCCCAGCCCCTTGGAGTAAACACTGACCGTGCCACCGTGGGCTTCCACCAGTTGCCGGACCAGCGACAGGCCGATCCCCAGCCCTTCGCGTTGATGGGTCTGGTGCTGGTTTTCCGCCTGCCCGAACAGATCGAAGATTTTCTCCAGGCTGTCTTCGGCGAGCCCCGCGCCGCTGTCGATCACGTCCAGCCGCGCGTATCCCTCGGTACGGCTGACC
Organism: Pseudomonas sp. MUP55; assembly: GCF_034043515.1. Classification (NCBI taxonomy): domain Bacteria; kingdom Pseudomonadati; phylum Pseudomonadota; class Gammaproteobacteria; order Pseudomonadales; family Pseudomonadaceae; genus Pseudomonas; species Pseudomonas sp. MUP55. Next base: position 2,253,958 of record NZ_CP138214.1, read on the forward strand.
ATCAGCTGCACACGACCGTCGCTCGGGGTGAATTTCAGCGCATTGTTGACCAGGTTCCAGATCACCTGTTCCAGGCGCGTAGGGTCGGCGTTGACGAACAAGGCTGCGGGAACCGTCGGTTTTTGCAGGGTTACCTGGCAGTGATGACCGTCGGCGAGCACCACCGCGTGAATGTCTTCAAGGGTGCGAATCAGGTCAATCGGTCGTTTTTTCAGCTTGAGCTTGCCGGTGCGCACCCTGGCCACGTCCAGCAGGTCGTCGATGATGCGCGCCTGGCTCGAGACCGCCTCGCAGATGGTGTTCACCGCCTTCATGGCCGGGCTGGTAGCCTTGGTCGCCGGCAAACGCCGCAGCAATTCGGCATTGAGCTGGATCAGGTTCAACGGGTGCTTGAGTTCGTGGGACATCACCGCGAAGAACTCATCCTTGAGGTGGCTGTTGGTCTGGGTTTCCATCAAGCGCTGGTTCTGCTCATCCTGGGTGCGCTTGTGACCGGTGAGGTCACGGGCGATCTTGACGTAGCCCTGCAGGCTGTTGCTGGTCAGTTGGGTGACTTCACCGCTGCAGTAGAAACGGCTGCCATCCTTGCGCACATGCCAGCGCTCGTCTTCACCGCGTCCGTGTTCGCGGGCGGCGCGCAGTTCGTTTTCCGGAATCCCGGCGGCGCGGTCCTCAGGCGAGAAGATCAAGTCGTAATAGGCGCCCATCACCTCGTCCTTGGTGTAGCCAAAGATCAATTCGGCACCGGTATTCCAATCGGTGATCACGCCATGGTCATCCAGAATGATGATGGCAAAGTCATGGGTGCTGTCAGCGACCAGGCGCATGCGCTCTTCACCCAGGCGCAGTTCTTCCTCGGCCTGGCGCCGCTTGGTGATGTCGATAAAGGTCAGCACCGTGCCATCGATATGGTCTTCGCTGGAGCGGTAGGGCAGCAGGCGCGCGATGTACCAGCGGTCGTCCCTGCTGCTGATTTCGCGCTCGATCATGCTCAGCGACTCGAACACGTTGGTGGCGTCTTCGGTCATTTGCGGATAGTCGAGGCGATGGGTGATGTCCATCAACGAGCGACCGGTGTCCACCGGCAGCATGCTGAAAATATCCGTCGCCCGTGGCGTGAACCAGCGGATGCGCATGTTGCGGTCGACGAAGACCGTAGCGATATCGGTGGAGGCGATCAGGTTGGTCAGGTAGTCGTTGACCTTGTCGGTCTCTTCCACTTTGGTTTTGAGTTCGAAGTTGACCGTCAGCAGTTCTTCGTTGATCGACTGCAGTTCTTCCTTGCTGGTTTCCAACTCTTCGGTGGCCGAGCGCAGCTCTTCGTTGACCGCCTGCATCTCTTCGTTGGAGGCCTTGAGTTCTTCACTGGAGACCTCGGCCTGCTCGATGGTGTCCTGCAGGTGCAGCTTGGTGCGTTGCAGCTCGCGCTCCAGGTTGCTCATCATCTGGTTTTCGGCATGGCCGATGGCGGTGTCTTCGGTGTGCTGCGGGTCGACTTCGCTCTCCTGGAAAATCACCAGCACATAATCGCTTTCGGTGGCATCGTCCTGATAGGGCAGGCCGGTGATATCCACCAGGTAATGTGCATTGTCGCGCTCGATCCGCACTTTGCGCGACGTCACGGAAAGCCCCGATTGCTGGACCTGGAACAGCGTCGTACGAATGTCCAGGCGCAGGTCGGGGTGCACCAGGGCCAGCAGGTTGCGCGTCATTTCCCCGGCCACATGGCGCAGGAAGCGGCCTGCGCCTTCGCTCATGTGCAGGATATCGGCCTGCATGTCCACGATCACGCTCGGCGGCGCGGCTCTCTCCAGCGCACGCAGGTGGATATCGGCAAACGACACCTTGTTGGGGATCTTGGCCTGTATGGGGGCGGTCGCGATATTGGGGCGCATATAGCCGCCACGCGGCATGGTCGGGGCGCGCCGTATCGCGGCAGAGCCTGCGCGCACGCGGAAAATCCGGTTGCGCTTGTCCACCGGTACGAACAGGTCCAGGCAGCCGTCGGCAGATTCCGAGGAGCCCAGGAACAGGTAGCCGCCAGGGCGCAGCGCAAAATGGAACATCTGCAGGATGTCGCGCTGCACTTCGCGGTCCAGGTAGATCAACAGGTTGCGGCACACGATCAGGTCAATCTGCGAGAACGGCGGGTCGCTCAGCAGGCTGTGCTTGGCAAACAGCACCTTTTCACGAATCTCCTTGCGCACCCGATAGTGCTGGTTCTTTTCCTTGGCGAAGTACTGACGCAGGCGCGACGGCGGCACATCGGTAATGATCGCCTCGGGGTACACCCCGTTACGCCCGTGGTTGATCGCACGCTCGTCGATGTCGGTGGCGAACACCTGCATTTTTGCATCGCTGGCATCCAGCGCCAGCTGCTCGGCGACCAGCATCGCCAGGCTGTAGGCTTCCTCGCCAGTGGAACAACCGGCCGACCAGATACGCACTTCTTCGCGTTTGGGGACGGTGTCTTCCAGTGACTTGACCAGGTTGGGGATCACATCGCGTTCGAGGGCTTCGAAGGCCTCGCGGTCGCGGAAGAAATTGGTCACGCCGATCAGCATGTCACCGAGCAGCGCCTTGGTTTCTTCGGGGTGGCCCTGAAGGTATTCGTAGTAGCTGGCCAGGTCCGGTTGGGCGGTGACCTGCAGGCGCCGCTCGATGCGGCGCAGCACCGTGGCCCGCTTGTAGTGCTTGAAGTCGTGGCCGGTGTTGAGGCGCAGTTGAATCAGGATGTCCAGCAGCAGCTGTTCGGCGACGGCCGCGTCACGCTCGGTGCCGGGCGGTGTGGTCTTGATCTCGGGGTCATTGGCGGTGGGCAGGATGATGGACTGGGCGTTGCGCCACAGCTCCAGCAGCTTCTGCGGCATCTCCACCACGGGCAGCACCAGGTCGACCATCTGGGTTTCGATGGCCGCCAGTGGCATGCCGTCGTATTCGGCGTCTTCCGGCGATTGCACCAGGGTGATGCCGCCTTGTTCCTTGATCCGCGAAACGCCGACTGCGCCGTCCGAACCGGTGCCCGACAGCACCAGGCAAAACGCACGTTCTTTGTGGGTGTCTGCCAGGTCGCGAAAGAACAGGTCGATGGCGATGTGCGAGCCGCCCTCGCGCACCAATGGCGAGACGGACAGGTAGCCATCATTCATCAACAAGTGCTGCGCCGGCGAAATCACGTACACCCGGTTCTTTTCGATGGACGTCGTTTCGCTGACTTGCATCACCGGCAGACGGGTCGATTCCTGAATGATTTTATCCGCCACGCTTTGATGGTCGGGGGACAGGTGCAGGATCACCACAAAGGCCATGCCGCAGTCTTGGGGCATGTGTTCGAAAAACGCCTTCACCGCCTGCAACCCGCCTGCCGACGCGCCAATGCCCACCACTGGAAAATTCAAGGTGCTGGGGATCAGGTCCTTGCGTTGCGGAACATTGGGCGACCGCGGGGGGGCAGACTTCATAATTACCAACCTTGGTTAACTGCGCAGGGCATGAATTTGAATCGGGATGGGAGAAAAACGAATAGCGGAATATAGCTGAAAAGCGCTGTGTAACAGAACGCTTCGACACTACTCGATACCCCAACGGGCGCTCACTCTTAGGTTGAGGGGGTATGCGCCGCAAAGGTTTATTCAATCGGACGAGTGGCAAAGATCCGTCGGAACGGTCATCCGATTTTCTGAAAATTGCTCTGAACTATCGTGCTCGGCCAACCCTCGCAACACTAACCACACACAGGAGGGACTCCGATGACTCACTACCCAAAACCACCCTTCAAGCCACAGCAGCAGCCCGTGCCCGGCGACCAGCGCAAGATGGAGCCAATGCCCGATTGCGGTGAGCAAAGCTACAAGGGCTCTGGCCGAATGGCCAACAAGATCGCGTTGATCACCGGTGCCGACAGCGGTATCGGGCGTGCGGTGGCGATTGCGTTTGCCCGCGAAGGTGCGGACGTTGCCGTGTCGTACCTGGACGAGCATGAGGACGCCAAGGAGACCGCGCGCTGGGTCGAGGCGGCGGGGCGTCAGTGCCTGCTGTTGCCGGGCGACCTGGGCGACGCGGCGCAGTGCACCGCCATCGTCAACGACACTGTCAAACAGTTCGGGCGTATCGATGTACTGGTCAATAACGCTGCGTTCCAGATGACCTACCAATCGCTGGAAGACATTCCCGATGAGGACTGGGTCAAGACCTTCAACGTCAACATCACTGCGATGTTCCGCATCTGCAAGGCGGCGCTGCCGCACATGGCCGAGGGCAGTTCGATCATTAACACCTCTTCGGTCAATTCCGACATGCCCAATCCATCGCTGTTGCCGTATGCGGCCACCAAGGGCGCAATTGCCAACTTCACCGCCGGGCTGGCGCAGATGCTGGGCGAGCGCGGGATCCGCGTGAACAGCGTGGCGCCGGGGCCAATCTGGACGCCGTTGATTGTCTCGACGATGACGGAGGAGATGGTGGAGAACTTCGGTGGCAACACGCCGCTGGGGCGCCCCGGCCAGCCGGTGGAAGTGGCGCCCATTTATGTGCTGCTGGCGTCGGATGAGGGCAGTTATATCTCGGGTGAACGCTACGGCGTGACGGGCGGTAAACCGATCCTTTAAACCCACATGCCCCTGATTCCCAGGGGCATATCTGATTGCCAATGTAGGAGCGAGCTTGCTCGCGAAAAACCTCCAGGCGCCGCGTTCATTCTGGAGAAGCGCGGGAGGCCTGAGTTTTTCGCGAGCAAGCTCGCTCCTACAGTGAAAGATTCAGTTTTTTCTGGCGCGATGAATGCGCATCCACTCTCGATAGGCGGCGGTGCGTTGGGCATCGGCGAGTTTCTTCGCCTCGGTGAAGCGCGCCCAGGTCATGGCGTCGCCGCTGTAATGTTCGATGATTTTGTAAGCCTGGGCATCCAATCGATCCGCTTCGTAGAACATCTGGTTGTTCTGCGCGACCTCGTCGTCCCACACCTGCCTGCTAATGTATTCCAGCACCTGACTGTTCATTGTGTAATGCCCTCTGCCCACTGAATCGCTGCTGCGCCGCACCAGCGCACATCCGTAATGCCGTACTTCTCCGCCATCGGCTTGGAGACGCGTTTGAGATTGTGTTGCCCGAACCTGGGGATGACCGCCACGCCGGCATCGCAACTGGCCCAGTGCCATGCTTCGGCATTGTTCATGCGCGCCGCACGCACGATGAACGACCTGGGCTTGCCGTGAAGCTGATATTTGATGGTGAATAACTCGTTGTTTTTCATGAGGCCTCCCTATGCTCATGAAGTACAGATAATTGACGTCAAAAATAATTCAAAGAAATTGTCAGACAATGGATGAGGGGCGCACGGCCTCAATCGTCCACCGTGAAGGTGACCCAGCCAGGCCCTTCTGCCGGGCGCTCCAGGGCCACGATTACGCCACTGACGGACGTGCCGTCGGGGAGGTTGACGGTGACGAAGTTGGGGTTGCCGGGCCACTGCAGTGGAGTGTCAATATCCAGGCGAACAATCGTTGGTTTACCGCTGCTGGTCATTTTTATGTCGACGTTCTCGTTCAGGCATTCATCCGCTTCGGTGCCCAGATGGCGCGAAGCCGTGATGACGCTGGCAGCGCCTTGATGGTTGTAAGGCATGGTGGAACTCCTTGCGAGAGGGGCGTCTGATGCGCCCCGGTTCTTGTGTGGCAAGCGCCGGCAAATGATCGTTCAATCCAAATGACCGGCTGCTGCTGTCAGTGCTGGTGGGCTGCCTGGGTGGGGTCTTCGATCTGAATGATGTTGCCCTGGCGCCAGGCGTCTGCGCCGGGTGCGATGGGCGGCGCGACGATGTCGGCACGCGCCTGCTTTTCCTTGGCGCTGTCGATCCCCAGTCGCTGGTCGCGCTCGCTGACCATCTTCGGATCGGCCTGGCCGTCGGCGGTGAACCCCATCATCAGTTGCGGCACGCCCAACGGCAGGCGCTTGTTGAGGTCGGTGTGCCAGGTGTGCCAGGTCTTGCCGTAGGTATGCACCAGTTTTTCCATCAGGGCGTGTTCGGCCACCTGCGGAATCCCGGGCGCTACCAGTTGCCCCGATTTCACTTCATGCACATGGCTGTGCCACAGGGCCTTCTCGGGCGCGGGCAGGCTGTTGAACAGCTGCTCGCTGATGATGTATTCCACGCCCATCAACTTGGCGTCCTTGCGGTTGCCGTCGTAGATCACGCACTGGATCACTTCCTCGTTGAGGATCGCGCAATAGTGATGGGCCTCCATCTGCACGTCGGGGTGGCCGTTGTAGAAGTGGAAGCCGTCGAGGTAGGCGTTCAACGCATCGATGGGCGGGCGTGACTGCAACAGGGCAGCGCCGGCGTCCAGGGTTCGGGTGGTGGCTGATTTGGCGTCGCCGGGGGCGACGACATTGGAGGCCGAATCATTGCCGGCGCAGGCGCTCAGCGAGGCAACGCAAAGCGCCAGGCACAGCGGATGCAGCGTGGGCTGCAGGCGGGTGATAGTCATTGGGGCATCCCTCCATGGGCGGTTGTTGAACCCATCTAGAAAGCGTGCCGAAGTCGGTGTTCAAACGGATTTATGCGCGCGCGCCACGAGCAAGATTTGTTGAACATCCGTTCGACGTGCCGGGTCATTTTTCTATAAGTGTTCAACAGCGCGAAAGGAGAGACTCCTTATGCAGCCCCAGCCAAACGATGCTCGACCTGACCACAGCGCCGCGACCGAAGCGGACGCCATCGCCCAATTGCTCCACCAACTGTTGCTCGCCCGCGGCCCTGGCGGCCAGGAGGATGAAGTGCGCGCGATTTGCCTGGAGCGCCTGCGGCCGCTGTGCGACGAGACCTGGGTAGACCCTGCCGGCAATGTGGTTGGTCTGGTCAAAGGCACGCAGGATGAGCGCGAGCCGCGGCGGGCGGTGAGGGTGATGGCGCACATGGATGAGGTCGCCATGGTGGTCAAGCATGTCGACACCGACGGTACGTTGCGGGTCACCGCGCTGGGCGGCGCCAACCCGGTGAACTTCGGCATGTGTCCGGTGGACATATTGGGCGATCACCAGACCATTCCCGGTGTGCTGTCGTTTGGCTCGATGCATGCGACCGGCAATGCGCCCCAGGGCGCCGATGTGCAGTCAGGAAACGTGCACTGGAATGACGTGCACGTGATCACCCGTTGCTCGGTCGATGTCTTGCGTGAGCACGGTGTACGCCCCGGCAGCCGCGTTGTGCTGAGCCGCCACTGGCGTGCGCCGTTTCGGGTAGGCGATGCGATTGCCGCGCACTTTCTGGATGATCGCGCGCCCATCGCCGCGGCACTCCACAGCGTGCAATGCCTGGACCAGCGCCGCGGGGAGCTGGCATGCGATGTGTACTTTGTCTTTACCACCCTGGAAGAAGAAAGCAATGCCGGTGCGATGTATGCGGCGCAGACCCTGCCGGGCGATACCACCATCGCGCTGGAGGTCGGCCCGGTGATGAGTGAGTACGGCACTCGTCTGGGCGTGGACCCCATCATCAACACGGGTGACCTCAAAGGCTATTACACACGTTGTGTGGTAACCGACCTGGCGGCCGCTGCACAGCGCTGCGGTTATACGGCTCAATATGCATTGCTGGTGGACTTTGCCTCGGATGCCAGCGCCGTCATGAGCAATGGCACCTCGGCACGCGGCGGTTGCCTGGCGATCCCCACGGAAAATACCCACGGCTACGAGGTGATTGTGGACGGCGCGATCCAGGCCTGTGCGCTGACATTGGCCGACTACCTGGCAACGTTCTGATTCGGGAGACTGTCATCATGGAAATAGCCGCTTCAACCATCGACTACCTGAAACAGCACGAGCTCACCCTCACCAGCGCCGAGTCATGTACGGCAGGCAGCATCATCACGCTGCTGTCCCAGGTGCCGGGCGGTGGCTCGTGTATCGAAAGTGGGTATGTCGTGTACTCGCCGCAGGCCAAACAGCGCTTGTTGGGAGTGCGCGCCTATACGATTGAAACCTTCAACCTCACCAGCTGTGAAGTCGCGCGCGAGATGGCCGAAGGCGCGTTGCGTGACAGTTCGGCCCAGGTCGCCGTCTCCACCACCGGCCTGCTGGGCCCGGACGATATGGATGGCATTCCGGCCGGGACCATTTGTTTTGCCTGGGCCTATCGCATCGGCCACCGGTTGAGCATTTTCAGTCGCAAGGAATGCTTCATGGGTTCCCGTGAGCAGGTGCAACAGGCTGCCGCGCTGCATGCCTTGAAGTGGCTGGCGCCTTTTCACCAGCGGGCATTGGCCGGGGAGCGGGGTTAGCCGCCTGATGCTCCAGGCTGGAGGGCGATTTTCAACAGCAACTCATCGGAGCCAAACGCCTGAGCATCAACCAGGTCGCCGTGATACGTGCGGGTTGGGGCCTTGATCGTAATGCTATGGGCCTTGGTCAATTCTTTCGGCCATGGCCACAGGATGCGCAGCGACAGGCCCTCGCCGGATTCGGTGATCTGGGCCGTGCATTCATGGGACAGCGGGTTCACGCCCAGCAGCGTGTCTTCAAGGTAGTCAATGGTGCAGTGTTGCAAGGGTGTCGCAGTGGAATCGGGCATGGGCAGCCTCGTCGTGTTTTTTCAACCGCATTGCCCCACCGACGTGAGGCGGGAGGTTTTTCGGGAAACCACCATGTCTTCCAGGATTTCCCGCACGAGTCGGTTGATACCTGACTCGCCGTGGTACCGGGCGCGGTTGATATTGGCGATGGTGAACTGATTGGCGTCGGGCGCGAGCACAGTGACGGACAGGCTGTTGTCGGGATTGATCGTGCAGGTGACACGGCAATTGCGCAGCCGCTGTGCAAGAGCGTGCTCGATTTGCGCTTTGGTCAACGTGTCCATGGGATCACCGAATAACAGGCCTGAGCGGATCAAGGTTAGCCCAAATATCCTGTGCGTAAATGCTAGCCACTTAATGGCAAACCATTCGTCAGCCTCACGGCCGGCGCAGGGAACGTTTGCGTCCGGCCATTGGCCACATGCAACACACGGTTATGAATAGGTTCAAAGGTGATCTCATGAAAAAGCTGTCTATGTGCCTGGGTCTTTGCAGTGTGTTCCTGCTGCACGGCTGTTTCGACAATTCCGACAACACCACCAAGGACAACACCAGTGGCAGCAAGTCCTCGGTGCAGATGCAGGAAGGCAAGGCCGACGAGAGCAAGTAGGCCCAACTGACCAAATGTGGGAGGGGGCTTGCCCCCGATAGCGGTGTGTCAGTAAATGCATGTGTAACTGACACACCTCCATCGGGGGCAAGCCCCCTCCCACATGTGTTCTACCTATATCAAGAGACCGTGCTCCGGCTTCGGACTCAGCGCATATGCAAGATGATCGGGCTGCTGCTGGCCGGGTCGGTGTGCCCGCGCAGTTTGCTTACCGCTTGAGCGTCGACCGCGCCACCCTGATTGCCCCAGGTGCTGCGCACGTAGGTCAGCACTTGAGCGATTTCCTGGTCGGACAGTTGCTCGCGAAACGCCGGCATGCGGTAGGCGTCCGGCAGGCCAGCGGCCACCACGCGTTGCGAGCCGTTGAGGGTGATGTTGATCGCCGAGGCGCTTTCCTTGGCCAGGGCCGAGGTGGCGCCGGCCAGCGGCGGCATCCAGTCTGGCTGGCCCTTGCCGTCCAGACCATGGCAGGAGGCGCAGCGCGTCGCGTAGGTGTGCGCGCCAGGGGCGTCCTGCCGCGCATTGGCGGCCACGGCCTGATACTGCCAGGGCGTGCCGTCACGCTGCGGGTCGCCGGGCAGGGATTTGAGGTAGCGGGCGATGGCGGCCAGGTCGTCGTCAGCCATGAACTGTGTGGAGTTGTTGAACGCTTCGGTCATCGAGCCGTAGACCACCGCATGCTGGTTGCGCCCGGTCTTGAGGAACTGCACGATCTGCGCCTCGCTCCAGCGGCCCAGGCCGGTGTTGGGGTCTTGGCGCAGGCTGGGTGCGTACCAGCCGTCGAGCAACGCACCGGCCAGGAACGGCGCGCCGGACTGGTCCAGGGCTTTCTCGTTGAAGGCCAGGCCGCGTGGCGTATGGCAACTGCCGCAGTGGCCAGGGCCCTGGACGATGTAGGCGCCACGGTTCCACAGTGCATCCTGGCTGGGGTTGGCCGCGTAGGCGGCGGTGGGCGCGAACACGCCATTCCACAGGGCGATGGGCCAACGCAGGTTGAGCGGCCAGGGAATGTCGCTGGGAATGTTCGGTTCGCTGGCTGGCTGCACGCCTTTCATGAAGAACGCATAGAGCGCTTTTATGTCGTCATCGCTGAGCTTGACGTAAGACGGGTAGGGCATGGCCGGGTACAGCCGGCGCCCGCCCGGCGCTACGCCTTGGCGTACGGCGCGGTCGAAGTCGGCCAGGCTGTAGTTGCCCACGCCATGCTCGCGGTCGGGGGTGATGTTGGTGGCATGAATCGCCCCCAGCGGCGTGGCCATTTCCAGGCCACCGGCAAACGGCGCCTTGCCCGGCAGGCTGTGGCAGGCCACGCAGTCGCTCAGACGCGCGACGTACTCGCCGCGGCTGACCAGTGCCGGGTCGAAACTGACGGCTTTTTCTGCTGCGAACGGCGAGGCAGGCTCGCGGGTGACGTACCAGGCCAAAAGGCCTGCGGCGACCAGGCAGGGCAGCGCCAGCCAGCCTGCGGTTCTTGCGAATCGGCGGTTGTTCATGGGCGTTCCCTGTGAGTTAACTGAAGGTGTAGCGGCTCAACGGCAAGCTGCGGATGCGCTGGCCGGTCAACTGGGCCACCGCGTTGGCCACGGCTGGCGCCACGGCGGGCAACGGTGGTTCGCCGATACCGCCCATTTTTTCACCGCTCTCGACGATCTTCACGTGCACCCGCGCCATCCGCGACGGCGGCAGGATCGGGTAAAGGTCGTAGTTGCGCGCACGGGGCTTACCGTCCACGTAGACCGCTTCCTCCAGCAAGGTTTGCGACAACCCCAGGGCCACAGCACCGTTGACCTGGGCTTCAATGATCGCCGGGTTGACGATGCTGCCCGGGTCGATGGCCTGCCAGATGTCGTGCACCTTGACCTGGCCGTTGTCGATCGACACTTCGGCGATCACCGCCGCGTGGGAGCCGAACGGCGAGGCCATGGCCACACCACGGGCGCGTCGGCTGCCGTCTTCGGCGGTGAACGGTCCGCGCTTCCAGCCGCCGGACAGCTCACCCACCGCTTGCAGCAGGGTGGTCAGCCGCGCGTTGTCGCGCAACAGGTGCAGGCGCAGTTCGTACGGGTCGTGGCCGCCTTTGTCCGCCAGTTCATCGAGGAACGCTTCGTAGAAGAAGTCGTTCAGCGAATTGCCCACCGAACGCCAGTAACCGAGCATGGCCGGGCCTTTGACGTAGATCTGTGCGATGCGCTTGTTGGGGATCGCATAGCTCTTGCCCGACAGGCCTTCGAGGGCCGTGGGGTCGAGGGCGTCGCCCTGTTTGCCGGCAATCGCTTCGGTGGGGCCTTCGGTGGCGCTCACCGCTTCGATGGCCACCGGCAGGCCCTTGTCGTCCAGCGCGGCGCGGAACTTGACCACCGCGACCGGGCGCAGCACATCGCGCACGAACTCTTCTTCACGGCTCCAGATCAGCTTGACCGGGCGGCCGACGGCCTTGGCCAAGGCGATCGCCTGCGGATACGGATTGGCCGAGTCATACAGGAAATGCCGACCGAAGAAACCGCCCAGCAGCGGAGAGTGCAGGGTGATTTGCTCAATGGCCAGGCCGGTGCGCTTGGCGATGTCGGCGCGGAACATATCCGGCGCCTGGTTCGGCAGCCACACCTCCAGGGTGCCGTCGGGGTTGTAGCGGGCCAGCGCTGAAGGCGGCTCCAGCTGGGCGTGGTTGAGGTATTGGTTGTGGTAGGTGGCGTCGACGCGGGTCTTGGCACTGGCCAGCGTGGCGGCCACGTCGCCCTCGGTTTCGTCATCGCGGGCCGGGCCTTGCTGGGCGGCGAGAAAGTCGCGGTATTTGTCGCTGGAAAAGTCCGCCGGCATCGCGCGCACGGTGGAGTCGGCGGCGGCTTCGAGCCATTCCACCTGGATCGCTTCAACGGCGCGCTTGGCGTGCCACCAGCGTTCGGCAACCACCGCCACGGCGCCGGGCAGGGTATGAACCGAATGCACGCCCTTCATGGCCTCGACCTGGGCCTGGTTGCGCAGGCTGCCCACCGTCATGCCCAGGCGCGGCGCGTGCTGCACGGCGGCGTGGAGCATGCCGTCGACTTTCAGGTCGATGCTGTATTGCGCCTTGCCGGTGGATTTGTCGTAGGCGTCCAGGCGTTTGACCGGCTTACCTATCCAGCGGAACTGGCTCGGATCGCGCAGGGTGATAGTGGCCGGGTCGGGCACCGGCATGTCCAGGGCGCGAGCGGCCAACTCGCCGTAACCCAGCGAGCGGCCGGAAGCGGCGTGCACTACGCGGCCAGGCTGGGTGGTCAATTGCGTCACCGGCACCCCGAGTTGTTCGGCGGCGGCCTGCATCAGCATGGCGCGGGCGAGGGCGCCGAGGCGCCGCATGGTCGGGTAGCTCATGCGCACCGACATACTGCCGCCGGTGATGCGCAGGCCGTTTTCCATCACCACATAAGCTTCACCGGGCGGGGCGGCTTCGACCACGAACGTGGCGGGGTCGGCATCCAGCTCCTCGCCGATGATCTGCGCCATGGCCGTGTGCGTGCCCTGGCCGCCTTCCATGAAGGGGCTGAGCAGGCGCACGCTGCCGTCCGGACGAATTTCCAGGAACGCCGGCACCTGGGTCCCGCGCTCGGCGGCGGCACCCGTGGCAGCCTGCACCCGGGACGCGCCCAGCGGCAGGCCGAAGCCGATCACCAGCGCACCCACGGCGGTACTCGCCAAAAAGCGCCGGCGCGACAGGTTGACCGGCTCGTCCAGGGTCACGCCGGGAAGGATCTCGCGAGTGTTCATCAAACGCTCTCCTTGCCGGCGGCCAAGTCATCCATGGCGGCATGGATGGCGTTGTAAGTGCCGCAGCGGCACAGGTTGATCATCGCCGCGTTGATTTGGTCTTTGGTCGGTGCAGGGGTGTGCTTGAGCAGCGCCGTGGCCGCCATCACCTGCCCGGACTGGCAGTACCCGCATTGCGCCACTTGGCGCTCGACCCAGGCCGCGACCACACGCTTGCCCACGTCGTCGGTTTCGATGGCCTCGATGGTGGTGATCTCGCGACCCACCAGCGCCGCCACCGGCGTTACGCATGAGCGCACCACGTTGCCGTCCACCAGCACCGAACACGCGCCGCACTGGGCCAGGCCGCAGCCGTACTTGGTGCCGGTCAGGCCCAGGTCGTCGCGGATCACCCACAGCAACGGCGTGTCGGCGTCGGCATCGACCTGATAGGCCTGTTGGTTAATACGTAATTCCATGGCGGCTCACCTGCTGATCATCGGTTGGTGGTGCTGAGTTCTTATAGAGGGGTGCGACCGCAGGTCGCCCATCGTGGAACTCTAGCCCACCGCGCAAGGGCCATCTATGCAATAGCCCGCAAGTTCAGAGGATCAGGCAAGTAATCGACAGGATTGGGTCACTGCGGGGGGCGCAAGCCTTCGCCTGCCGCCGTGCGAATGCCTTCGAGCAGCATGGTGAACGCCGGGTTGTCGTTGTGCTCGCGCCAGATCAGGTGCAGCTCGCTCTGCGCGCCTTCGCCCAGGTCGATATCGTGAAACACCACGTTTTTGAACACCACGCTGCTGGCGCAACGCGGCACCAGCGCCAGGCCCATGCCGGCGTTCACCAAAGCGAGGATGGTCAGGGACGAACCCAGCCACTGCACATACTGCGGGGCGACGCGTGCTGAGCGCAGCAGCCCGGTGAGCAATTCGTTGAACGGCGGGTAGGCGGAATGGGCGTACATCAGGAACGGTTGCGCGTCGAGGTCCTGCACGCTGACGGTCTCTGCCTGGGCCAGCCGATGACTGCTCGGAACCGCCAGCACGAACGGCTCGCGCACCAGGCATTCGGTCGCGTAGCCAGGCTCCAGCAGCGGTGCGCGGACGATGCCCAGGTCGATGCGCCGGGCGCGCAGGGCCTCGTATTGCTGGTAGGTGTTCATCTCGGACAGGTCGATCCTGACGTGAGGCTGTTTGAGCCGTGCCTCGGCAATCACTTTGGGCAAGAACTCATACACCGCACTGCCGACGAAGCTGATATTGACCGTACCGATATCGCCCTCGGCGAACCGCCGCGCGGTCACCGCCGCTTGCTGGGCACGCTCCAGCAGGTTCTGCGCCTCGACGAAAAAAGCCCGCCCGGCGGCGGTCAGGGCAACGCTGCGGGTGGTGCGGGTAAACAGCTCCACGCCCAGGTGATGCTCCAGCAACTGGATCTGCCGGCTGAGGGGCGGCTGAGTTATGTTCAGCCGTTCGGCCGCCCGGCGGAAATTCAATTCGGTAGCCACGGTGGTGAAGCAGCGCAGTTGCGTCAGTTCAAACATTGATCCAAATCCCGTATCAATCGCATGCCAGGTTAGATTAGACGGGAACAATTCCTGGCGTCCATCATCGGCCTGTCCCTAAAAAAACAATGAATGGGAGTTGCCCGTGGATACCCTCCAGAACCTGCCAGACCCGAGCGCGCTCGCCCGCGCTGCTGACAAGGTCAAGCGCCATGTGCTGCCGTTATTCGTGGTGATGTTCATCGTCAATTACATCGACCGCGTCAATATCGGCTTCGTGCGCAGCCACATGGAAACCGACCTGGGCATTGGCGCGGCGGCCTATGGCTTGGGCGCCGGGTTGTTCTTCATCGGTTATGCCATCTTTGAAGTACCGTCCAACCTCTTGCTGCAACGCTACGGCGCACGGGCGTGGTTGACGCGCATCATGTTCACCTGGGGCGCGGCGGCGATGGGCATGGCGTTTGTGCAGGGGGAAACCAGCTTCTACGTGTTGCGCTTTATCCTCGGCGCCGCCGAAGCCGGCTTCTTTCCCGGCATCATCTATTACTTCACCCAGTGGCTACCGGCCAGCGAGCGCGGCAAGGCCATGGCGGTGTTCCTCAGCGGTTCGGCCATTGCCTCGGTGATCTCCGGGCCGGTGTCGGGGGCGTTGCTGAACGTCAACGGGTTGAGCCTGCATGGCTGGCAATGGATGTTCCTGATCGAAGGCTTCGCCTCCATCGTGCTCTGCGGGTTCGTGTGGTTCTGGCTGCAGTCCCATCCCCATCAGGCCAAGTGGCTCAGTGACGCGGAAAAACACGCGCTGGTCAGTGCCATCGCGCTGGAGCAGCAGGCGCGCGAGGCGAGCCAGTGCGTGCGGCCGTCGATGTTCAAATTGCTGGCCGACAAACAGATCGCCCTGTTCTGTTTTATCTACTTCTCCATCGCCCTGACCATCTACGGCGCCACTTTCTGGCTGCCGAGCATGATCAAGAAAATGGGCAACCTGGGTGACTTCCAGGTGGGCTTGTTCAATGCCATTCCGTGGTTGATTTCGATTGTCGCCATGTACGGTTTCGCCTCGCTGGCCAGCAAGTGGAAGCACCAGCAGGCCTGGGTGTCACTGATGCTGGTGATCGCCGCGTTCGGCATGTTCATGTCCACCACGGGCGGGCCGGTGTTTGCGTTCGTCGCCATCTGTTTTGCCGCGATTGGCTTCAAGGCCGCTTCGGCGCTGTTCTGGCCGATTCCCCAGGGGTACCTGGATGCGCGCATCGCGGCGGCGGTGATTGCCTTGATCAATTCGGTGGGCAATCTGGGCGGTTTCGTTGCGCCCACCACCTTCGGTTTGCTGGAGCAGACCACGGGCTCCATCGAGGGCGGCCTGTACGGCCTGGCAGCCACTTCGCTGGTGGCGGCGGTGCTGGTGTTTTTTGCCCGCACCGCGCCACGCAGCGGTACACCGCCCACCTCAGCCACTGCGCCACACACTTTGCATGCCGATACACAGGGAGCCGTCTCTTGAAAATTATCCGTGTCACCGTCACCCCGATTGCCTTTCGCGACCCGCCGCTGCTGAACGCCAGCGGCATCCACGAGCCTTTCGCGCTGCGCTCGATCATCGAGATCGAAAGCGACACCGGCTACATCGGCCTCGGCGAGAGCTATGGCGACGCCCCGGCGCTGGCGATCCAGCAGCAGGTACAGCAACAGCTGATCGGCCTGGACCCTTTTGACCTCAATGGCCTGCGCGCTATCGTCAAGGCCACGGTGGCCGCGCATAAACCGCTGAGCGTTGCCGGTGCGGAGCTGGCACCGGGTTCCCATGCCAGCAAAGCCGTGAGCAATGCCTATTCGGCGTTTGAAGTGGCGTTTCTCGATCTGCAGGCGCATTCGCTCAATGTGCCGCTGGTGGACCTGCTCGGCGGCGCGATTCGCGACCAGATCCCGTTCAGTGCCTACCTGTTTTTCAAGTACGCCCAGCACATCGATTCGCCCTACAAGCCCGACAGCTGGGGCGAAGCCCTCACCGAAGCGCAGATCGTCGCCCAGGCACGGCGCATGCTCGAAACCTACGGCTTCAAAAGCATCAAGCTCAAGGCCGGTGCCCTGGAGCCCGAGCATGAGGTGCGGTGCATCAAGGCGCTGAAAAAGGCGTTTCCGGGCGTGCCGTTGCGCATTGACCCCAACGGCAACTGGTCAATGCACACCTCGATTCGCATGGCCGAACTGCTCGGCGACGATCTGCAGTATTACGAGGACCCGACACCGGGCCTGGACGGCATGGCCGAGCTGCACAAACGCACCGGCCTGCCCCTGGCGACCAATATGGTGGTCACCGACTTTGATGAGTTTCGCCGCAGCGTGGGGATGGGCAGCGTGCAGATTGTGCTCGCCGACCACCATTACTGGGGCGGCCTGCGCGACACCCAAGTGCTGGCGAAGATGTGCGACACCTTTGGCCTGGGCGTATCGATGCACTCCAACTCACACTTGGGCATCAGCCTGATGGCCATGGCTCACGTAGCGGCGTCGGTGCCCAACCTCGACTATGCCTGTGACACCCATTATCCCTGGCAGGAGCCGGACGAGGAGGTGATCAAGGGCGGCAAGCTGCCTATCGTCGACGGCTGCGTGCGCATCACCCGCGCACCGGGGCTGGGCCTGGAGCTCGACCACGATCAGTTGGGCAAGCTGCATGATCAATACCTCAGTTGCGGTATCCGTCAACGCGATGACGTGAAACAGATGCAGCGCTATCAACCGGATTGGAAAACCGTCAAGCCACGTTTCTAAAAGCGGGTCGCTTCATTTGCCCGGTGGCGCATTAGCGTGGGTCACCGGGCTTTTTTTGCGCCAGCTCAGCCGACGAATCGAAACCCTGCGGCCAACTGCGCCTTTAAAAAAGTCACCAGCGCACTCACCGACTTCGGCACATGGGGCGAATACGGACGGATCAGGTAGATCTCATCGGCAAACGCGCCCTTGAGTGTCCAGCCTTTCAATACCTGCACCAGCTTGCCCTCGGCCAGCGCCGCGTGGGCGCTGAAGTCCGGCAGCAGGGCGACGCCCAGGTGGTTGAGCGCCGCGTCGCGCAGGGCTTCGCTGTTGTTGGTGGCGAAGCTGCCGGCGATGGGGACGGTCAGGCGTTCGATGTGTTTGCTGCCGCGCTCGAAGGTCCAGGCCGGCTGGTCGCTGCCGCGGGGGTAAAACAGACAGTTGTGGGCCGACAGGTCGCTCGGCTCGTGGGGTTCGCCGTGGCGCTGCAGGTAATCGCGGGTGGCGACCAGCACCGAAGTGGTGTCGCAGAGCTTCCAGGCCACGTGGGTTTCGGGAATCTGGAAACCATGGCGCACGGCCAGGTCGTAACCTTCGGCCGCCAGTGAACTCAAGGCGTCGGACACGTCCAGCTGGATCCGCACCTGCGGGTATTGCCGCAGAAACTGCGGCAGGTGCGGCACCAGTTGTTGCCGGGCGAACGCCACCGGGGCGGTCAGCCGGACCAGGCCACGGATTTCCCCGGCCGAGTCGCGCACCGACGAGAAGCTGCGGGCGATGTGTTCGTAGGCGCTGCGCACTTCGCGGGTCAACGACAGCCCGGCGTCGGTCAGGCGTACGCTGCGCGTGGTGCGCGTCACCAGCCGGGTGCCGGTGGCCTTTTCCAGCTCGGAAATACGCTGGCTCACCGCCGACTTGCTCACGCCCAGGCGCGCGGCGGCGGCGGTGTAGGTGCCTTGTTCTTCCAGCACCGACAGCCAGTGGATGTGGGTCCACAGCCCTTCGATCTCAGCTTTTTCCATGGGGTATTGTTCGCCATAGTGCACAATAAGTTCAGGATTCTGCTCTGGTTCGGAACAAAGCGAAAGCCTAAGGTGTGTGCCAACGCCAACTACCTGGATCGCCTGCCATGCCTGCTACCCTCGAGCACTACATCAACGACCAGCGCGTAAGCCGCGATGATCGCTATCAGGACGTCTACAACCCGGCCACCGGCGAAGTCACCGCGCGCGTGGCCCTGGCCAGCCGCCAGACCGTGGCCGAAGCCGTCGCTGCCGCCCAGGCCGCCTTCGCCAGCTGGGCCGACACCCCACCGATCCGCCGCGCCCGTGTGCTGTTCGAATACCTGCACCTGCTGCGTGAGCGTAAGGACGACCTGGCGCGCATCATCGTCGCCGAACATGGCAAGGTGTTTACCGACGCCCAGGGTGAAGTCGACCGTGGCATCGATATCCTCGAATTCGCCTGCGGCATTCCCAACCTGCTCAAGGGCGAACATTCCGACCAGGTTTCCCGTGGCATGGACAACTGGACGATGCGCCAGCCGCTGGGCGTGGTGGCCGGCGTGACGCCGTTCAACTTCCCGGTGATGGTGCCGATGTGGATGTACCCGATCGCCATCGCGGCGGGTAATACCTTCATTCTCAAGCCCAGCCCCACCGACCCGAGCGCCTCGCTGTTCATGGCCGAGCTGCTGCGTGAAGCGGGCCTGCCCAAGGGCGTGTTCAACGTGGTGCAGGGCGACAAGGAAGCGGTGGACGCGCTGATCGAACACCCAGACGTCAAGGCCGTGAGTTTTGTTGGCTCCACGCCGATTGCCCAGTACATCTACGAGAGCGGCGCGCGTAACGGCAAGCGCGTACAAGGCCTGGGCGGGGCGAAAAACCATATGGTGGTGATGCCCGACGCGGACATCGAGCGCACCGTCGATGCCCTGATGGGCGCCGCCTACGGCAGTGCCGGGGAGCGCTGCATGGCGATCTCGGTGGCGGTGCTGGTGGGCGATGTGGGTGATAAAGTCATCGCCGCCTTGACCGAACGCGCCAAGCAACTGCGCATCACCGATGGCCGCGACCTCAAGGCCGAAATGGGCCCGATCGTGTCCCGCGCTGCCCTGGAGCGGATCAGCGGCTACATCGAGCAGGGCGTGCAAGCCGGCGCGCAATTGCTGCTCGACGGCCGCGACTACGTGCCGTCCGAGCCTGGCCTGGAAAACGGCTTCTGGCTCGGCGCCACCTTGTTCGACCACGTGACCCGGGACATGAGCATCTACCGCGAGGAAATCTTCGGCCCGGTGCTGGCCTGCGTGCGCGTGGATGATTTCGCCGCCGCGGTGAAACTGGTCAACGACCACGAGTTCGGCAACGGCGTGAGCTGCTTCACCCGCGACGGCAACATCGCCCGCGAGTTTGCACGGCGCATCGAAGTGGGCATGGTCGGCATCAACGTACCGATCCCGGTGCCGATGGCCTGGCATGGTTTTGGTGGCTGGAAGAAGAGCCTGTTTGGCGACATGCATGCTTATGGCACCGAAGGCGTGCGTTTCTACACCAAGCAGAAGTCGATCATGCAGCGTTGGTCGGAGAGCATCGAGCAAGGCGCGGAATTTGCGATGCCGGTGTCGAAGTAAGGTTTTATCTGCGCCACAAAACCTGATGTGGGAGGGGGGGGCCCCCTCCCACTTTTTTTCGCCTGTTTAAGATCGTTCCCGCGCTCCCGCGTGGGAATGCAGCCCGTGACGCTCTGCGTCACCTGTGCGCAGCGGCTGGCGGGACGCGGAGCGTCCCAGGAGGCATTACCACGCAGAGCGTGGGAACGATCACCAACAAGTGCCAGCGTTGGAATGCAGACAAATGTGGGAGGGGGCTATCGCCGACCCGCCCGCGTACTCACATCCACCCACACCGCCAGCACCAGGATGCTGCCCTTCACGATCATCTGCCAGTAACTGTCCACGTCCAGCATCGACATGCCGTTGTCCAGGCTGGTAATCACCAGCGCGCCCAATAACGCGCCGTACACCGTGCCCGAGCCGCCGCGCATCGAGGTGCCGCCGATAAAGCACGCGGCGATGGCGTCCAGTTCGCCCATGTTCCCCGCCGACGGTGAGCCGGCGGCCAGGCGTGCGGTGTTGACCAGGCCGGCGAGGGCGCACATCACGCCCATGATGCCAAAGATCCACAGTTTCACTGCCTGCACGTTGATGCCTGACAGCCGTGTGGCTTCCATATTGCTGCCCACCGCATACACGCGGCGCCCGAAGACGGTCTGGCTGGTGACGTAGCTGAACACGCCGAGCAGCACCAGCAGCAGCAACACCGGCACCGGGATGCCGTCGTAGCTGTTGAGGGTGGTGACAAACCCGGCCAGCACCGCGCCGATCAGCGCCACGCGCAGTACGTCGCGCATCAGGGAATGTGCGGCCAGGCCATGCAGGGCGCGGTTGCGCCGTTGTTTCCAGGTGAGGAACAGGGTCAGCGCGAACAGCACCACGCCCAGCCCGAAGCCCACGGTGTGCGGCAGGTACCCCTGGCCGACGTACACCAGCGACGGCGACACCGGCGCGATGGTGGTGCCGCCGGTGATGCCCAGCAGGATCCCGCGAAACGCCAGCATGCCGCCCAGGCCGACGATGAACGAGGGGATGCGCAGGTAGGCGGTCATGTAGCCATTGGCCAAGCCGATCATCAGGCCGCACAGCGCCACCAGGCTCAGGTTGGCCAGCAGCGGAATGTGATAGACCACATCCAGGATCGCCGCCAGCCCGCCCAGCAATCCGAGCAGCGAACCCACCGACAAATCGATTTCGCCGCTGATGATCACCAGCACCATGCCGCACGCCAGGATCCCGGTGATGGACATCTGCCGCAGCAGGTTGGACAGGTTGCGCGGGGTAAGGAAACCGCCCTCGGTCTGCCAGCTGAAAAACAGCCAGATGAACGCCACGGCGATCACCAGGGCGAGCATTTTGTAGCGAGTGAAGAGCTGTTTGACCTGATTCATCTACGCGGTCTTCCGATCATTATTGTTTTGGCTGAGCGCGGCGGCGAGCACCTGTTCCTGGGTGAGCCCCTGGTTGATGAAGTCGCCCCGCAACTGGCCGTCGCCGATCACCAGCACGCGGTTGGACACGCCGAGCACTTCGGCGAGTTCCGACGAGACCATGATGATCGACACCCCTTCGGCCGCCAGCGCGCCCATCAGTTTGTAGATTTCATACTTGGCGCCCACATCGACCCCGCGCGTGGGCTCGTCCAGGATCAGCACCTTGGGCTTGGCCATCAGCATTTTCGCCAACACGGCTTTTTGCTGGTTGCCGCCGGACAGGCTGGTGATTGGCAGAAACGGGCTGGCGGTCTTGAGGTGCATGCGGGCGATCTGCTGGTCGATGCTGCCCAGTTCGGCTTCGGCGTCGATGCGGGTCAGGTGGGCGTAGGTGTCGAGCACCGCCAGGGTGATGTTCTGGCCCACGCCCAGGTCGGGGATGATGCCCTGGCGCTTGCGGTCCTCGGGCACCATGCACAGCCCGGCGCGAATCGACTTGAGCGGCGTGCGCGTGTCGATCACCTGGCCCTCCAGCCACACCTCGCAGCTGTAGCGTCCGGGGTAGGCGCCGAACAGTGCCGACACCAATTCCGTGCGCCCGGCGCCCACCAGCCCTGCGATGCCGAGGATTTCACCGCGCCTGAGCACGAAGGAGACATCGTCGACGCGTTTGCGCTTGGGGTTGTCGACGTCATAGCAGGTGACGTTGCGCGCCTCGAAGATCACCTCGCCCACCTCGTGAGGCTCGGTGGGGTAGAGGTTGCTCATTTCGCGGCCGACCATCTGCGTGATGATCCGGGGGATGTCCATGTCGGCCATGGCGGTGGTCGCAATGTGCTTGCCATCGCGAATCACCGCGATGGTGTCGCACACGGCGGCTACTTCATCGAGCTTGTGGGAGATATACACACAGGCCACGCCCTTGGCCTTGAGGTCGCGGATAATGTCGAGCAGCACCTCGATTTCCGAACGGGTCAGGGCCGAGGAGGGCTCGTCAAGGATCAGCAGACGCGCCTGTTTGTTGAGGGCCTTGGCGATTTCCACCAGTTGCTGGTAGCCGCCGCCGTACTGCGACACCGGCAGCGCGACGTTCATGTCCGGCACTTTGAGTTCGCGCATCAACGCCTCGGCGCGGTGCAGCATCGCCGGGTAGTTCATGCGCCCGCCGGGCAGGGTCAATTCGTGGCCCATGAAGATGTTTTCGGCCACCGACAGGTCGGGCACCAGGGTCAGTTCCTGGTGGATGATGACAATCCCGGCGGCCTCGGTTTCGCTGATCGACTTGGCCTTGAGCGGCTGTCCGTCCCAGAGAATTTCACCCTCCCAGGTGCCGTGGGGGTAGACCGCCGACAGCACCTTCATCAAGGTGGATTTGCCCGCACCGTTCTCACCGCACAGGCCGACGCATTCCCCCGGCCGTACCTTGATGTCGATGCCGTTGAGGGCGTTGACACCGCCAAAGGTTTTGACGATGCCGTTCATTTGCAGCAAGTAGTCGGCGGCCATCACGGTCATTGCCCGGCGATCTGCTCTTTGGTGTAGAAACCGTCCTTCTCCAGCACGTCGATGTTGGCCGTGGTCAGCGGCGTTGGCGTGAGCAGGATGGTGTCGACCTGCTTGCTGCCGTTGTCGTATTGCGAGCTGTAGGTAGGCTTTTCATTGCGTGCCAGTTGCACCGATAGTTTGGCCGCCTCGGTGGCGATCAATTTGAGCGGCTTGTACACGGTCATGGTCTGGGTGCCGTCGATCACGCGCTTGATCGCTGCGAGGTCAGCATCCTGCCCGGAAATCGGCACCTTGCCCGCCAGTTTCTGCGCGGCCAGGGCCTGGATCGCACCGCCGGCGGTGGCGTCGTTGGAGGCGACAATGGCGTCGATCTTGTTGTCGTTGCGGGTCAGGGCGTTCTCGACAATGCTCAGAGCCTCGGTGGGGTTCCATTCCTTGACCCATTGCTGGCCGACGATCTTGATGTCGCCCTTGTCGATGGCCGGTTGCAGCACTTTCATCTGGCCTTCGCGCAGCACCTTGGCGTTGTTGTCGGTAGGCGCGCCGCCGAGCAGGAAGTAGTTGCCCTTGGGCGCCGCCTGCAGCACGCCGTTGGCCTGCATTTCGCCGACTTTTTCGTTATCGAAGGAGATGTAGGCGTCGATGTCCGCGTTGAGGATCAGGCGGTCGTAAGACACGACCTTGATCCCGGCCTTCTTGGCTTCGGCGACCGCGTTGGTCAGCACCGTGGCGTTGAACGGCACGATAACGATCACGTCGACGCCACGGGAGATGAGGTTTTCGATCTGCGAGATTTGCTTCTGCTCGTTGGCGTCGGCCGACTGCACGAACACCTTGGCGTCGAGCTTTTCCGCCGCCGCGACAAAGTAGTCGCGGTCTCGGGACCAGCGCTCCAGGCGCAGGTCGTCGATGGAAAAGCCGATTTTCGGATGCGCCGAATCGGCCATCACCGGCAGGGCGAGCAGGGCCAGGGTGGTGGCGAGCAGGGTACGTTTGAATGACTTCATGGTGGTGCGTCCTTTTATTGTTGTTGGAAAGACACAGGGTGGTGCGCCTAAAACTGTAGAGCGTCCTTGGGCGCTCTGTGCATAGATTTGTCGCGCAAATGTCACTGCCCTCTGTAGGAGCGAGCTTGCTCGCGAAAAACGTCAACGATAACGCGAGACACTGGGTTAACCCTGTCGTTCTTGCGTTTTTCGCGAGCAAGCTCGCTCCTACAGAGGGGCTTCAGGTGTAGATGAACCGGTTTACCACGCCTTCGAGCATCTCCTGCCGGCCACTCACGGCCTGCGGGTTGAGTTCGTTGGCAAACGCATGTTCGGCGAGCGACGCCAGGCTGAACTCACCGGCCAGCACCGCACGGCCCAGGGACTGGTCCCAACCGGCATAACGCTGGTCCTTGAACTGTTGCAACTGGTCGTTCTGCACCATGGCGGCCGCGCGTTCCAACGCCAGGGCCAGTACATCCATAGCGGCCACATGGCCGTGGAACAAGTCCACATCATCCAGGCTTTGGCGGCGCACCTTGGAATCGAAATTGTAGCCGCCGTTCTTGAACCCGCCGGCCTTGAGGATTTCATAGGTGGCCAGGGTCATTTCCTCGACGCTGTTGGGGAACTGGTCGGTGTCCCAGCCGTTCTGCGGGTCGCCACGGTTGGCGTCGATGCTGCCGAAAATCCCCAGGGACACGGCGGTGGCGATCTCATGATGAAAGCTGTGCCCGGCCAGGGTGGCGTGGTTGGCCTCGATGTTGACCTTGATCTCGTGTTCCAGGCCGTACTCATGCAGAAAGCCGAACACCGTGGCGCTGTCGTAATCGTACTGGTGCTTGGTCGGCTCCTGAGGCTTGGGCTCGATCAGCAGGTCGCCCTTGAAGCCGATCTTGTGCTTGTGTTCCACCACCATGCGCATGAACCGGCCGAGTTGTTCACGCTCGCGCTTGAGGTCGGTATTGAGCAGGGTTTCATAGCCCTCACGGCCACCCCACAGCACATAATTGGAGCCCTTGAGCCGCAGCGTGGCGTTCATCGCGCTGAACACCTGGGCCGCCGCGTAGGCGAACACTTCAGGGTCCGGGTTGCTCGCGGCACCGGCGGCGAAGCGCGGGTTGCTGAAGCAGTTGGCGGTGCCCCACAGCAGCTTGATACCGGTTTGTTCCTGGTGACGCTCCAGGTGATCGACCATCTGCGCAAAGTGGTTGCGGTATTCCTTGAGCGAACTGCCTTCGGGGGCCACGTCGGTGTCGTGGAAACTGTAGTAATCAATGCCCAGCTTGGAGAAAAACTCAAACGCGGCCTCCGCCTTGCCGATGGCCAACTCCATCGGATCACCGCTGCGCTGCCACGGCCGCTTGAAGGTGCCCACACCAAACATATCCGCCCCCGGCCACACAAAGGTGTGCCAGTAACAGGCGGCCATGCGCAGGTGCTCACGCATGGGTTTGCCGAGGATCAGTTTGTTCGCATCGTAATGACGAAAGGCGAGAGGGGCGTCGCTGGCAGGGCCTTCGAAGCGCACCTTCTCGACACCGGGGAAGTACGGCATGGCGTTTTCCTTATTGTTCTTGATGGTGTCTGGATACTAGCAACGGCACCTGGGCTGCTGATTATGAAAATCACCAAGGGGTGGTGCGATTTTGTGCAGCGAGGGCTAGTCTGTCTCAACCGGCCACAGGACAAAAAAACAATGAAAACCCTACCGCCCGTTCACCGCATCGCCTTGCTGTTCAATGGCAGCAAAATCTACGACCGCGGCATCATCGCCGGCATCGGCAATTACCTGAGCAGCACCCGCGTGTCCTGGGATTTGTTTCTGGAGGAAGATTTCCTGTGCCGCCTGCGTGGCATCGAGCGCTGGCAGGGCGATGGCATCATCGCCGACTTCGATGACCCGCTGATCGGCGAGGCGCTGGCCGGGAGTCGGGTGCCGGTGGTGGCGGTGGGCGGCTCGTATGAGGACGCCAGCCAGTACCCCAAGGGAATCCCCTATGTGGCGACCGATAATCATGCCTTGATGAAGTTGGCCTACGAGCACCTGATCGAGGCGGGGTTGACGCGGTTTGCCTGTTTCAGCCTGCCCCAGGCTCAGGCCAATCGCTGGGCCCAAGAGCGGGAGAAGGCCTTTCGCCGGTTGATGCAGCGCGATGGCCTGCACGTCGAGGTGTACCGCGGCCTGGGTACCAGCGCGCCGTTATGGGACAGCGCGGTGGAGCAGCAGATTGCCTGGCTGCACAGCCTGCCCAAGCCCATCGGCATTATCGCGGTGACCGATGCCCGTGCCCGCCAGCTGTTGCAAGCCTGCCTGACGGCGGGCATTGCGGTGCCCGAGGAAGTGGCCTTGATCGGCATCGACAACGACCCGCTGACCCGCACGCTGACGCGGGTGCCGCTCAGTTCGGTGATCCAGGGCACCGAGACCATGGGCCGTACCGCCGCCGCGCTGCTGCATCAGATGCTGCACGGCAAACCCTGCGCGGGGACGCAGATTCTGGTGCCGCCGGAAGCGATCAATGTGCAGGCTTCCAGCCTGCACCAACCGCTGGGCGATCCCTATGTGATGCAGGCCCTGCTGTTCATTCGCCAGTACGCATGCCAGGGCATCAAGACCGCGCAGGTGGCGGCGTATGTCGGGGTGTCGCGCTCGTCGCTGGAGTCGCACTTTCGCAAGGTGCGTGGGTGCAGCGTGCACGACGAGATCCTGCGCTTCAAACTTGCCGCCGCCGCCAAGGGCCTGGAAAACCAGGCCCTGGCGATTGCCGACATTGCGCAGACCTGTGGCTTCAAATCAGCGCAATACCTGCACACGGTGTTTCGTCGCGAGTACGGTTGCACGCCGAGGCAGTACCAGCACGGCGCGGCTTAGAACACGGCCTTGACTTGCAAACCCAGGATCAGCGCATTGTCGATGCTCTCCCCGGAAAACGCCCCCGGTTCGATGATGTACTGCATATCCGGCCTCAGCGTCAGCCAGGGCGTGGCCTGGTAGCCATAACTGAGCTCGATCAACTGCTCGGCGCTGTCCAGCCCCGGGTAGGGCCGGTCGGCATTGAACGCGGCAAGTTCCTGCACCTCGCGGCTGCGCGGGTTCGGCACGGCGCGTCCATAGCCCAGGGCGACGCTGTCACGCGGGCGGCCTTCGAACGGTTTGTACAGCACCACGCCGGCGCCATACCACTTGCTGAACGGCGACGCCGCCTCGCTGGCCGCCGAATACTGGCCGAAGGCGTGCAGGCTGCGCCCCTGGGACGATGGCGAGGCCCACACGGCCTGGTCGATAAACAGGTAGTGGCCGCCGCGACCACCGACGTCCTTATCGCTGCCGATGCGCTTTACATCGGAGCTGTCGTAGTAATAACCGAGCTTGTATTCACCCGGCAGGCTGCCGGCGTGTTTGTAGATCAGCTCGATGGGCACCACGGTGCCGGTGGTGTGCTTGGGCCCCAAGTGCCAGGCGCGGCTGGCGTTGCCGTTGCTGGAAGGGTCGACATTGAACGCCGCCACGCGCAGTTGCCAGTTGGGCGAAAAGTCGTATTTCACTCGGGCGCCCAGATGCGCATTCGGGTAGTTGGCCCAGCCGCTGCCGCCCGACATGTTCAGCGGGTGCCCGCAGAAACCGGCGTTCATGAAGTTGCACAGAATGCCGCTGTCCAGGCCGCCGAGGTCGTTGCCCATGGCCATGTAACCGAGCTTGAGGTTAAGCGCCGGGGTGAACAGCGTGCGCTCATAGCTCAGCTCGGTCAGGCGCGTATAGAGGCCGCCGTAGTTTTCCTGGATCGGCAGGCGATTGCCCACCAGGTCGTCGGAGGCGCTGTTGCCACGCCGGTCGTTGATCGTCAGCTGGATGCGGTCGCCATGTTGCAAACCGTAGAGCATGCCCAGGTCGAACTGCACACCCAGCTTGAGGTTTTGCGAATAGCGCGCCGAGCGGTGCTGGCCGCCGTGGGCGTTGTAGGCGGTCTCGCCGCTGTAGTCGCCGGTCAAGCGCACGCCTTGCTCGTCGAGTTCGCGGCGCAGGCCGCCCCAGTCGCCGGTCAGCGTGCTGTCGTCGGCCTGAACGGGCAGGGCGGCGGCAAAGGCCAGGCCCAGCAACAGGCGCCCAAGGGAGGTATGAGAAGTAGGGTTCATGCGGGGATTTTCCAGACACAAAGCGCGGTGCGGGCGCACCGCGCGAACAGGGGGGGTTACGGCAAGGCGTAGGCGATCACGTAGTCGCCACGGTCAGTGGACTGGCGCGCACCGCCGGCGGTGATGACGATGTACTGCTTGCCGGTTTTCGGTGACACGTAGGTCATCGGGCCGCCCTGGCTGCCCACGGGCAGGCGGGCTTTCCAGATTTCATCGCCGTTGCCGCTGTTGAAAGCGCGCAGGTAGAAGTCCTGGGTGCCGGCGATAAAGATCAGGCCACCCTGGGTCGACAGCGTACCGCCGAGCGTCGGCAGGCCCACCTTGATCGGCAGGTGCATGCGGATACCCAGGGGGCCGGTGTCTTCAACGGTACCCACCGGGACTTGCCAGGCGACCTTTTGCGTCTTCATGTCGATGGCGGTCAAGGTGCCGAACGGCGGTGCCTGGCACGGAATGCCGGCCACCGACAGGAAGCGGTTCTTGTTCACCGCATACGGCGTGCCCTTGAGCGGCACGGCGCCCATGCCGGTGTTCAGCGCTTCGCCACCGGAGGCGGCCTGGGCCTTGTTCTGCGACGGCACCATCTGGATCCACAGGCCCAGGCGCATGTCGTTGACGAAGATGAAACCGTGCACCGGGTCGGTGGAAATACTGCCCCAGTTCATCCCGCCCAGTGAGCCCGGGAAACTCAGGGATTTATCGGTGCCCGGCGCGGTGTACAGGCCGTCGTAGCGCATGCCCTTGAAGTCGATGCGGCACAGCAACTGGTCGTACGGTGTCGCGCCCCACATGTCCGATTCGGTCAGGGTCTGCGCGCCGATCTGCGGCATGCCCACCGATTTGGGCTGGGTCGGCGAGTAAGGCTCGTTGGGGATGTTCGCGGCTTTGACCGGCACTTCCTGCACGTCGGTCAACGGCTTGCCGGTGGCGCGGTCCAGCACATAGATCTGCCCGGCCTTGGTGCCGATCACCACGGCGGGCACTGCCTTGTCGCTGCCCGGCGGGGTGAAGTCGATCAGGCTGGGTTGCATCGGCAGGTCGAAGTCCCACAGGTCGTTGTGGACCGTCTGGTACACCCACTTCTCTGCGCCGGTGGAGGCGTCCAGCGCCAGAACCGAAGCACCGTATTTATGATTGAGCGCGGTGCGCTCTACACCGTAGATGTCAGTGGACGAGCTGCCCATCGGCAGGAAAACCGTGTTCATCTGCGGGTCGTAAGACATCGGCGCCCAGCTGTTGGGGGTGCTGCGCACGTAGGTGCTGCCGGTGGCCGGGGCCTGTTTGTCTTGCGGATTGCCCGGGTCGAAGGCCCAGCGCATCTGGCCGCTGATCACATCGAAGCCACGGATCACGCCGCCGGGCATGTCGGTCTGGACGTTATCCGCAACGCGGCCGCCCACCACCACGGTGGTGCCGGCAATCAACGGCGCCGAGGACAATTGGTAGTAGCTGTCCGGCACATTGCCGAGTCCGGCTTTGAGGTCTACCTGGCCATGGTTGCCGAAGTCTTCGCAGAATTTACCGGTGTCGGCGTCCACGGCGATCAGGCGTGCATCGATGGTGTTGGTCAGCAGGCGACGCTGGCATTGCGCACCGGCGGGAACGCTGGCGGCGATGATCGGCGAACTGTTCGGCTGGGTCGGTTGGGCAATCGGCGCGCTGGCATCGAAATACGCCATGCCCCGGCAACGCTGCCATACCGCCGATTGGGCGTTGACCTCGTTTTTCCACAGTTCCTTGCCGGTGTCGGCGTCCAGCGCGATCAAGTTGTTGTGCGGGGTGCAGATGAACACTTTATTGCCGATTTGCAGGGGCGTCAGTTGGTCCTCGGCGCCGTTGCCGTCGCTGATGGCCACGTCGCCGGTACGGTAGGTCCAGGCGACTTTGAGCTTGTCGATGTTGTCGCGATTGATCTGGTCCAGCGCGGCGAAGCGGCTGCCGCCTTCGGTGTTGCCGTAGTGTGCCCAGTCTTTCTGGGCATCGGCTGCGGCCACCGGGGTGATGCCAGGGCCGGTACCGGTCGGCGCTACGCTGGGGTGCGCGACGAACATATTGCCTGCCGCCACCACCACGCCCAGCGCCAGCACGGCCGCGACGCCATAGGCACCACGCGCTGGTTTGCCGGCCAGCAACGGATAGACCAGCGCGACCACGATGCCGATCACCGCGAACATGAACAATCGCGAGAACAGCGGCCAGTACACCAGCCCTGCATCCGCGACCGCCCATACGGCCGTGCCGACCAGGAACGCGGCGAACAACCAGGCGCCTGCCGGCTTGCGCCGGGCAATCAGCAGCCCGGCAATGGCCATGACCACGCCACCGACCAGGAAGTACCAGGAACCTCCCAGGCTGACCAGTTTGGCGCCGCCGACGGCGAGCGCAAGGCCGAGCAGGGCGATGATCACGCCCAGGCCCAGCAATAGGATTCTAGAGACGCCAGCGGCGCGCGATGCTCGTTTCATGTCGAAAGGACTCGAGTGAGAGAGGGCAAAACGCGATTTTAGCAAGATAAGTAACTGGTTAGTACATTGTGCGGCGCAATAGACTGTTACGGATGCTGCGATGATGGGCCGGGGTCAAAGAAAGTAGGACGGGTA
This sequence comes from Pseudomonas sp. MUP55, assembly GCF_034043515.1. NCBI lineage: Bacteria > Pseudomonadati > Pseudomonadota > Gammaproteobacteria > Pseudomonadales > Pseudomonadaceae > Pseudomonas > Pseudomonas sp. MUP55. The sequence goes on from NZ_CP138214.1 coordinate 2,284,401, forward strand.
AGCCCTGATGCCGGTCAGTCAAGCGCAGAACCCTTGTGGGAGGGGGCTTGCTCCCGATAGCGGTGGGTCAACCGATATCAATGTTGGCTGGGCCGACGTCTTCGTGGGAAGGCTTTGTGTAGGAGCGAGCTTGCTCGCGAAAAACTCACAGACACCGCGTTGATTCAGAAAACACGCGTTATCGTTGACGTTTTTCGCGAGCAAGCTCGCTCCTACAGTGAGCACCTTTCGCTTTGCGGGCGAGTGCAGACGGTCAACGAAACGCCGGCACTACCTGCTCGATAAACAGTGCCAGGGACTTCTTCTTCTCGGCATGGGGCAGGCTGTTGTCGCACCAGAAGCTGAACTCATCCACGCCCAGTTCCTGGTAGTACCGAATGCGCGGGATGATCTCTTGCGCGGTGCCGATCATCGCGGTTTTGTGCAGGCTTTCCAGTTCGAACTCTGGGCGTGCGGCAAACTTCTCTTCCGGGCTTGGCTCCAGGAAACCATTGACCGGCACGTTCTTGTTGCCGAACCAGGCATCGAAGGTACGATAGAATTTCGAGATTGCCTTGGCCCCGACTTCCCAACCTTGCGGGTCATCAGCGGCGTGCACGTGGGTGTGACGCAGCACCATCAATTGCGGGCGGGGCACGCCAGGGTTGTTGTCCAGGGCAGCCTGGAATTTGTTTTTAAGGTCCAGGACTTCTTCGTCGCCCTTCATCAGCGGCGTGACCATCACGTTGCAGCCGTTTGCTACTGCAAAGTTGTGGGAGTCGGGGTCGCGTGCGGCGATCCACATCGGTGGGCTGGGCTGCTGGATCGGCTTGGGCACGCTGGTGGAGGTGGGGAATTTCCAGATGTCGCCGTCGTGGGCGTAGTCGCCTTTCCACAGGGCGCGCACCACCGGCACCATTTCGCGCAGGGCCTGGCCACCGCTCGAGGCGGGCATGCCGCCGGCCATGCGATCGAATTCGATCTGGTACGCGCCACGGGCCAGGCCCACTTCCATGCGCCCGTTGCTGATCACGTCGAGCAACGCGCATTCGCCTGCCACCCGCAGCGGATGCCAGAACGGCGCGATGATGGTGCCGGCGCCCAGATGGATAGTGGTGGTTCGGGCCGCGAGGTAAGCCAGCAGCGGCATTGGACTGGGCGATATGGTGTATTCCATCGCGTGGTGTTCGCCAATCCACACGGTGCTGAAACCACCGGCTTCGGCCATCAGGGTCAGTTCGGTCAAATCTTCGAACAACTGACGGTGGCTGACGCTTTCATCCCAGCGTTCCATGTGTACGAACAGCGAAAATTTCATGACGCTTACCTCGGATCTATTGTTATTTTCCGCAAAAAGCGGGTTCAGCGGGGTATCAAGCAGGCACCGGCAGGGTACCCATCTTGCCGTGGCAATACACCAGGGGCCCATTCGGCTGTGTCGGCACGATCAGGTTCTTGACCGAGCCAACCATGATTGCGTGGTCGCCGCCTTCATACTCGCGCCACAACTCGCATTCAATGACCGCCGTGGCGTTGGCCAGGATCGGATTGCCCAATGCACTCAGGGTCCACTCGATGCCTTGGGCCTTGTCCTTGCCTTTGCGCGCAAAGGCATAGGCTTCGCTTTGCTGTCCGCCGGACAGCACATGGATGGCGAAGCGCTTGTTCTTGATCAGTACGGGGTAGGAGTCGGAGCTGTAGTTGGGGCAGAAAAGCACCAGGGCCGGGTCCATGGACAGCGAGCTGAACGCGCTGGCGGTGAGGCCGACGATTTGCCCGTCGTCGTCCAGGGTAGTAATCACGGTGACCCCGGACGGAAACGAACCCATCACTTGTTTGTAGATGGCGGCATCGATCATGGGATGGTCCTCTGCTATGAAGCGGTTTTTTTAAATTTATAGGTCTGATGGTATACCGTAATACATAGGTTGCAAGGGCTTTTTTGAAGAAGCGATAAACGTGTCCAGCACCCGCGAAAACCCTCTATTGCGGGGATTTATCCCTTGATACCGGGTTTTGTTGGGCCGGGATTACCCCATCTGAGGCGGACTGGACCAGCGGATCAGCCTTGCAAAAAGTTGGAATACCATAATATGGTGTTCGTCTAAGGGGCGGTCGTAAACCCCCCTCGATTGGCGTCAAACAACTATAAGAGCAGACCAACGCGAGTTATTTATATGCCTCAAATGTCCCGGCAAGACCCCCTGATCGAGCATCACACGGTCGATTACGTCCCCCTCGCAGAGCGCCACGGGAAGGCCCGCGACCTGTTCACATTGTGGTTCAGTACCAATATCGCGCCGCTGCCCATCGTCACTGGCGCAATGGTGGCCCAGGTGTTTCATCTCAACCTGATGTGGGGGCTGCTGGCGATCATCCTCGGACACCTGCTCGGCGGTGTGGTGATCGCCCTGGCCTCGGCCCAGGGCCCGCGCATGGGCATCCCGCAGATGGTGCAGAGCCGTGGCCAGTTCGGGCGCTACGGCGCGCTGCTGATCGTGTTTTTCGCGGCGCTGATCTACATCGGCTTTTTCATTTCCAATATCGTGCTGGCCGGCAAATCCATCGTCGGCATCGTGCCCTCGGTCCCTGTGCCGGCGAGCATCCTCATCGGCGCCCTCAGCGCTACGGCCATTGGCGTGATCGGCTACCGCTTCATCCATACCTTGAACCGCATCGGCACGTGGGTGATGGGCAGCGCGTTGCTCGCCGGTTTTGTCTACATCTTTGCCCACGACCTGCCGCCGGACTTCTTCACCCGCGGCGGCTTCAACGCCGCCGGCTGGCTGGCCACGGTGTCGCTGGGGGTGATCTGGCAGATCAGCTTTTCGCCCTACACCAGTGACTATTCGCGTTATCTGCCGGCGGACATCGGCATCACCCGACCGTTTATAGCCACCTACCTGGGCGCGACCCTGGGCACCATCCTGTCGTTCGCTTTCGGCCTGGTGGCGGCACTGGCGACACCGGAAGGCACCGAAGCCATGATCGCAGTCAAGCAAGCCACCGGCGCGCTGGGGCCGATCCTGATGGTGCTGTTTCTGCTCAATATCATTAGCCACAACGCACTGAACCTGTACGGGGCGGTGCTTTCGATCATCACCTCAATCCAGACCTTCGCCAGCCGCTGGACCCCCAGCATCAAAGTGCGCGTGGTGCTCTCGGGCGTGATCCTCGGCGGTTGCTGCGTGGTGGCGCTGGGCGCGTCCGCGGACTTCATCGCGCAATTTATCGGGCTGATTCTCGCGCTGTTGCTGGTGCTGGTGCCTTGGGCCTCGATCAACCTGATCGATTTTTACATCATCAAACGCGGGGTGTACGACATCGCCTCGATCTTCCAGGCGGATGGCGGAGTGTATGGGCGGTTTAACCTGCATGCGATCGTGGCGTATTTCATCGGGATCATCGTGCAACTGCCGTTTGCCAATACGTCGTTGTATGTGGGGCCGTGGGCCAACCTGGTGGACGGCGCGGACCTGTCGTGGCTGGTGGGGTTGGTGGTGACGTGTCCGTTGTATTACTGCCTGGCGACGCGCAAGCAGACGCAGAAGGTCCGAGCGGTGAAGTTGGGTTATTCGGACTGATCCTCACGTCAAATCAAATACCCGGCGCTTGCCGGGTATTTTTTTGTAGTCGGTTTTCCCTGGTGCAGTAGGCAACTTCTCTATTTCTCTCCACGCCTTCCGGCTGGTGTCCGGGCCGTATTCGCTTGCTTATATTTCCACGCCATCGCTATTGGACGTGGGATGCAGCGCATGGCGCAGGGTTATATCAACGACCATACAACTGACTACAGCAGCTTGAAGTCGCGCTTGATGGGGGGAGGCTTGAGCCGCCAGCGCTCCGACCATTTTGATGTGCTCAACCGCCACCTGCGCCATGGGCTGGTCACGCCGGGGCAATTGGTGATTATTCCGGATGCACACAGCGTGGAATGCTCCAGGGACGAAGCCTGGTTGATGCGCCATGCCGAGCAGGTGCGGCGCGACCTGGAACAGCACTCATCGACCGGGGCGGCGGTAGTCAATGACTATGACTTGCTGCAGAGCTTGCTGACCTATGGCTCGATTGGCGTGGGCAGCGCGACATCGGCCTGGGCGCGACATTTGGATGAAATAGTGCATACGTTGGAGGAAATCGAGCGCTTGCATCAACGGATGAAAACGGGCGGGTTGAATCGCAATGCCTTCATTGGCCAACGGCAGATGCTGTTTGCATTGCTGGATACGCAACTGCGTGGCGCGGCCAGATTGGGTACGGGGTTGCGCAGTAATCAGTCGTTGAAGAAGGTCCTCGGGGTCTCCACCAAAAGCTATTTGCATAATGCGGAGATTGCCGGGTATGCCCAGCGGATGGGGGCGATTGCGCAGGTATCCAAATGGTTGGGCAAGGGTACGTATGTGGGAATGGTGATGGACGTTGGCGCGGCGGGATTGGAGATCAAGGAAGCGTGCATGACGGGGAGGGAGGCGCAGTGTCGGCGGGCCAAGTATGTGGAGACGGGGCGGTTGGCGGGTAGCGTGGCGGGTGCTTCGATCGGGGGAGTCTATGGTGCCAAGGTTGGGCGGAGTGTTTGTAGGATAGCTTTCGCTATTGCCACTAAGGGACGCGCTGAGTTGGCCTGTGGAATTATCGGTGGCGCTGCGGGAGGGTATTCAGGAGGCGCTTTGGTCGGCGATGGCGGTGCGCTTCTAGGGGGAGGAGTTATCGAAGCCGACGGACATTTTATATTTCAACCAGAAGGGGCTTAACGATGTCGTTCTTTTTGGTTTACACCATCGTGTGGATGGCTGGGACGCATGTCCTTTTGGGGCTGATTCTATATGCCGAATATAGAAAGCTCGACGAGCTGGAAAGTTACTTCAGTGAGAACGAAAGAGTTCGTAGGCATAAACGTTTTTGGAAAAGAAACCAACGGATCGATAGGTTTCACCGTATGGGACTGATGGTTGATTTCCTGTCCGATTCAAAGCGCTTCGTGAAAGCTGGCCTAGTCACCGAGGGCGAGTTGGCGTCAGTTCCTTTAGCGCTCAGAAGATGGGCATTGTGGCCCTATCGCAGCTGTCATATCTGGGCGGTTGGAACCGTCATCTGGGCCATTTGGTCCAGGGCTTGAGGCGGCGCTCCGATGGCGGAACAGCCAGCTACAAAAAACCAGCTGACGGATATTCCGCTATCGGGAGCCATCCGCTCCCACATGAAGCTTTCCGAGGCAGGCTCAATGCGCCCCGGCCGCCTTGTTCAAATCACTCTCGGCCCACTCCGTATACACACACGCATCCGCCGTGGCCCAGCGTACCCGCACCGGGTCGCCGGCCTTGAGCGGCATGCCCGCCGCAGAGAGCGCTTTGACCGTCATCGAAGTACCGCCGAGGGTCTTCACCGCGCAGGTCTGGCTCTCGCCCAGAAACAGCACCTCCCCGACAATCGCCGAGACTTCATTCCAGCCTGCGGCCAACGGTTGTTCGGCGGCCTGTTCGACGCTCAGTGCCAGGGCCTTTTCCGGGCGTACCATCAGTAATACATCCTGCCCGGTGTGCAGCCCGGTGGTCAGGCGGATCGACAGCGACTGGCCTTCAAACGACGCTGCCGCATTGCTCCGGGCCTTGAGCTTGAGGAAGTTGGAATTGCCCAGAAACGAGGCGACGAACGCGTTCGGCGGGTTCTGGTACAGGTCGAAACCGCTGCCCAGGCCGACAATTTTGCCATGGCTGAATATCGCGATGCGCTGGGACAGGCGCATCGCTTCTTCCTGGTCGTGGGTCACGTAGACGATGGTGATGCCCAGGCGCCGGTGCAGCTGGCGCAGTTCGTCCTGCAGGTCTTCACGCAGTTTCTTGTCGAGGGCACCGAGGGGTTCGTCCATCAGCAGGATGCGAGGCTCGTACACCAGCGCGCGGGCGATGGCCACTCGCTGTTGCTGGCCGCCGGACAGTTGCGAGGGGCGGCGATGGGCGAACGGTTCCAGCTGTACCAGCTTGAGCATGGCGTCGACGCGTTTCTCGCGTTCGGCGCTGGCCAGTTTGCGGATGGCCAGGGGGAAGGCGATGTTGTCGCGCACCGACAGGTGCGGAAACAGCGAGTAGCGTTGAAACACCATGCCGATGTCGCGCTTGTGCGGCGGCACGTTGACCAGCGATTGCCCACTCACCAGGATCTCGCCGCTGCTCGGCGTTTCAAAGCCAGCGAGCATCGACAGGGTGGTGCTCTTGCCCGAGCCGCTGGAGCCGAGGAAGGTGAGGAACTCACCGTCCTGGATGTCCAGGGAGATGTTGTCCACGGCGGCAAAGTCGCCGTAGTACTTGTTCAGGTTACGCAGGCTGACCAGTGGTTGGCCGGGGTTCTGCGCGACATCTTGGATTACTGCACTCATGTTCTGCTCCTCGGCGCCTAGGCGCGGGTTTCAGTGCGCCGACGAAGGGCGGCGGCAATCACCATGACCAGTACCGACAGCCCGATCAGCAACGTCGAGGCGACGGCGATCACAGGCGTCAGGTCCTGGCGCAGGGTGGTCCACATTTTGACGGGAAGGGTTTGCAGGGTCGGGCTGGCCATCATCACGCTGAGCACCACTTCGTCCCATGAGACAAGAAAGGCGAACAGCGCACCGGCCACCATCCCTGGGCGAATCGCCGGGAAGGTCACCTTGAACACCGCCTGCAGGCGCGAGGCGCCGCAGATCACCGCGGCGTCTTCAATCGACTTGTCGAACAGCTTGAGCGAGTTGATGATCGAGATGATGGTGAACGGCAGCGCGACAATCACATGGCTGACCACAAAGGCGAACATCGTGCCGGTATAGCCTAGCTTGAGGAACAGCGCGTACACCGCCACGGCGATGATCACCAGCGGCACGATCATCGGCAGGGTGAACAGGCCGTAGAGCAGCTCGCGGCCGGGGAAGCGTCCGCGCACCAGGGCAAAGGCCGTTGGCAGCCCCAGCGCGACGGCGAAGAGCATGGTCAGCACCGCCACCTTGAGGCTGGCCATCGCCGCGTTTATCCAGTCGGGATTGGAGAAGAACTGGCCGTACCATTTGAGCGTCCAGCCCGGTGGCGGGAACACCAGCCATTGCGACGAGCCGAACGACAGCAGCACGATAAACACGATCGGCAAGAGCAGGAACAGGCCAATCAAGCCGGTGGTGGTGTAGAGGCCCAGGCGCATCCTGCGGCTCATGGCGTTGGGGGTCAGGAGCATGACGGCTTACCTCGCGTTGCTGGCACCAACCGGGGACTCCGGCTGGAGCTTCAGATAGAAGTAGAACAGCACCAGCGTGATGAAAATCAGCAACGCCGCACCGGCACTGGCCAGGCCCCAATTGAGGAACGATTGCACCTGCTGAATGATGAACTCGGGCAGCATCATGTTTTGCGCACCGCCCAGCAGGGCTGGGGTGACGTAGTAACCGAGGGACATCACAAATACCATCAACCCGCCGGAGAACAACCCCGGCCGGCACAGCGGCAGGAACACCCGAAAGAAGTTGGTCCACGGGCTGGCGCCACAGATGGAGCCGGCCTGCAGGATCATCGGGTCGATGGCCTGCATGGTCGCCTGCAGCGGCAACACGATGAACGGAATCATGATGTAGCTCATGCCGATCACCACGCCGGTGAGGTTATGCACCATCTCCAGCGGTTGATCGATGATGCCCATGGCCATCAATGCCTTGTTGATCACCCCGGAGGCTTGCAGCAAGACCAGCCAGGAATAGGTGCGGGCGAGCAAGCTGGTCCACATCGACAACAGCACGATGTTAAGGATCCAGCGGCCCCAGCCGCGCGGCACCAGGGTAATCGCCCAGGCCAGCGGAAAGCCCAGCAGCAGGCTGAACAGGGTCACCAGGCCAGCCACCGAAAAGGTATTGAGCAACACCCGCGCATACGCCGAGTTGGCAAACAACTGTTCGTAGTTACCCAGGCCCGGCACCGGCTCCAGCACGCCGCGCAGCAGCAGGCCGATCAGTGGCGCCAGGAAGAACAGGCCGAGAAACAGCAGCGCCGGGACCAGGTTGCTCGACCCGCGCCAACGCTGCTTCAGGGACGGCGCCCCGGCCTTGCCGGCAACTGCACCGCCGGCGTCGAGGGCGCCGGCGGCCGGTGTGGTTGCCGTCATTTTCATTTGACTAGCCATTCATTCCACCGTGTCGCAATGGCCGGACCGTTCTTGGCCCAGTAGGCGAAATCGAGGGTGATCTGGTCCTTGGCGTAGGCCGTCGGCAGGTTGGGCGCCAGGACCGAATCCAGGCGCTGCACGCTGTCGATGTTCACCGGGGCGTAGGCGGTCAGGTTGGAAAAATCCGCCTGGCCCTTGGCGCTGCTGGCATTGGCCAGGAACTTCATCGCAGCCGCTTTGTTTTTCGAGCCTTTAGGCACCACGAGAATGTCGGCCATCACCAGGTTCTGCTTCCAGCTCACGCCCACCGGTGCGCCATCTTCCTGCAGGGCGTGAATGCGGCCGTTCCAGAACTGGCCCATGCTGACTTCGCCGGAGGCCAGCAGTTGCTGCGACTGCGCACCGCCGCCCCACCAGACGATGTCTTTTTTGATGGTGTCGAGTTTCTTGAAAGCTCGGTCCAGGTCCAGTGGGTAGAGCGTGTCGGCGGGTACGCCGTCGGCCAGCAGCGCCAGTTCCAGCACGCCAGGGCTAGGCCATTTGTAGAGGGCACGTTTGCCGGGGTAGGTCTTGGTGTCGAACAAGGCGCTCCAGTCCTGCGGTTTGCCGGCGCCGAGCTTGCCTTCGTTGTAGCCGAGCACGAAGGAAAAGAAGAACGAGCCGACGCCATGGTCGGAGACGAAGCGCGGGTCGATCTTGTCGCGCTGGATCACCGAGAAGTCGAGGGGTTCGAGCAGACCTTCGGCGGCGGCGCGCAGGGCGAAGTCGGCTTCGACGTCCACCACGTCCCACTGCACGTTGCCGCTTTCGACCATGGCCTTAAGTTTGCCGTAGTCGGTGGGACCGTCCTGAACCACGGTGATGCCGCTGGCTTTGCTGAACGGGTCAGCCCACGCCTGCTTCTGTGCGTCCTGGGTGCTGCCACCCCAGCTTACGAAGTTGACACTTTCCGCCGCCAGCGCCGCCTGGCTGGCCACGCTCAACAATCCCGCAAACAGCGCCGCGGTTGCACCTTTGTTCAACACCATTTTTACGCCCTCATTGTTGTGTTTATGAGCGGGGCTTTGGAGTGCCCGCCTATCGGGAGCAGTCGGTCCGGATTGCCTGGTCAAGGTTGTCCGACCTATGGAATATCATATTATGGTATTCCAAACTTTGCGCAAGCACTTTGCCATACCGGTTATCCGCCATGCGGGGTTTCCAGCCTCAGATGAAGGGGATGCTTTCCACGACTTCCAAGTCGTAACCGGTCAAGCCCGCGTATTTCAGCGGTGGTCCGAGGTGACGCAGTTTGCCCACGCCCAGGTCCTGCAATATCTGCGCGCCGGTACCCACTTCTGAATAAATCCGCGATTGCGACCGGCTGAACTGACGCGGCGCCTGGGTCAACTGCGGTACGCGTTCCAGCAGTGCCTGGGACGATTCATGGTTGGCCAGCACCACCACCACGCCGCTGCCTTCTGCCGCCACGCGTTGCAAGGCGGCCCACAAGGTCCAGTTGGACGGCCCACTGTAGTCGGCGCCCACCAGGTCGCGTAGCGGGTCGATCACGTGCACACGCACCAGTGCCGGTTCATCGCGGCGTAGTTGGCCCATGACCATGGCCATGTGCACGCCGCCGTCGATGCGGTCTTCAAAGGTGATCAGGCGGAAGGTGCCGTGCACCGTGGGCAGGTCGCGTTCGCCGATGCGCACCACGGTGCGTTCGGTACTTAGGCGGTAGTGGATCAGGTCGGCGATGGTACCGATCTTGATCCCGTGCTTGCGGGCAAAGGCTTCCAAGTCGGGGCGGCGGGCCATGGTGCCGTCGTCGTTCATCACTTCGACAATCACAGAGGCCGGCGCGTGCCCGGCCAGGCGCGCCAGGTCGCAGCCGGCTTCGGTGTGGCCGGCGCGGGTCAGCACGCCGCCATCCCTGGCGCGCAGCGGGAAAATATGCCCAGGCTGCACGATGTCGGCAGGCCCGGCGTTGATGTCGACGGCCGCCGCCACGGTGCGTGCGCGGTCGGCGGCGGAGATGCCGGTGGTCACCCCGATGGCGGCTTCGATGGATACGGTAAACGCAGTGCTGAACACGCTCCCATTGCTGGGCACCATCTGCTCCAGGCCCAGACGTTGGCAATGTTCATCGGTGAGGGTCAGGCAGATCAGGCCACGGGCTTCGCGGGCCATGAAGCTGATAGCCTCGGCGGTGCAGCACGCAGCGGGCAGCAGCAGATCGCCTTCGTTTTCCCTGTCTTCGTCGTCGACCAGAAGGACCATCTTGCCCTGGCGGTAGTCTTCGATGATGTCTGCGATGCTGTTGAAGGACATGGAAGGAGCTCGACTTTTTGGTTGTATGTATTATGGTATACCACAAATCTAAAAAAGAGGATGTCCCGATGAAGGCCTATTGGATTGCCCATGTGGATGTGTCCGATGCAGAGCAATACACCCAGTACACCCAGCGCGCACCGGCTGCGTTTGCGAAGTTCGGCGGACGATTTCTGGCCAGGGGCGGGCGCAGTGAGGCGATGGAAGGCGGCCCGGCACGGCAGCGCAATGTGGTGATTGAGTTTGAAAGTTATGAGCAGGCGGTGGCGTGCTATGAGTCCGCCGAATATCAGCAGGCCAAGGGGCACAGAGCGGGGGCGGGAGAGGCGCAGATCATTATTGTGGAAGGGCTGGCGCCCTAGGTATATCTGGCCGAGTGTGGTCCTAATGTGGGAGGGGGCTTGCCCCCGATGGCGGTGAGTCAGCTATAAACAAGCTGACTGACAGGCCGCTATCGGGGGCAAGCCCCCTCCCACATTCAGGCTGAAGATCAGCGCATGAAGTGGATCTTGCCGCTGTCGTCATTCCCCATGTAGATGCCATAGACCCCAGCCTGGCGTTCCTCGATGTAACGCTCGAGGATCTGCCGGATCGCCGGGTAGTAGATGCTGTCCCACGGAATGTCCTCGGGGGCGAAGAATGTGTAGGCCTGGGTTTCCGGGCCGAACTGGCCGGTGATCTCCAGCGCGATGGCGCGGAAGATGATGTACACCTCGCTGATCTTCGGCACGCTGAAAATCGAGTAGGGCGAGATGATCTCGGCGCGCACGCCGCTCTCTTCCCAGACTTCGCGCAACGCCGCCTCTTCGGTGGTTTCGCCACCTTCCATGAAGCCTGCCGGCAGCGTCCAGGTGCCGGGGCGCGGCGGGATTGCGCGCTGGCACAGCAGGTACTTGCCGTCCTGCTCGATGATGCAGCCGGCGATGATCTTCGGATTGATGTAGTGGATATAGCCGCAGCCCCGGCACATCAGGCGCTCGTGGGTGTCGCCCGGTGGCAGCTGATGACCGAGGTCACGGCTGCCGCAGGTCGGGCAGAAGCTGGGGCTGGGCACGGTCAGTGACCTATGCGCGGTTCTTTAAGCGCGATTGGCAGGGTGATCTCGGGGAGCTTGCCGGTTTCTTCCTGTTTGCGCTTGAGGTAATCCAGGGCCACGGCTGCCGCTGCACGCACGTGATCGACGCAGGCCTGGTGGGCGGCGAGGGGGTCACCGCTCTTGATCGCCTGGACCATGCGTTCCATTTCCTGGTTGCTGGCGCCACGCCGGTTTTGCTGGGACACCGAGGTCGCGCGCAGGTAGCTGATACGCGCCTGCAACTGGCGCAACTGGGTGGCGGCTACGTGGTTGCCGGAGCCTGCGAGCAACACATCGTAGAAGCCCTGCACGGAGTCGATGACTTGCTGCAGTTCGCCTTCCTTGAGGGCCTTGCGGTTTTCCTCGAGGGCTTTTTCCAGGGCCTTGATGTCCTTGGCCTTGGCGCGCAGGGTGAACAACTGCACGATTAAACCTTCGAGTACGCAGCGCAGTTCATAGATATCGACGGCATCGGCCAGGGTGATGATCGCCACCTGCGGACCCTTGGCATCGGCGAATTCCACCAGGCCTTCGGACTCCAGGTGACGCAAGGCTTCGCGCACCGACGTGCGGCTGACGCCGAGGCGATCGCACAGGTCGCGCTCCACCAGGCGGTCACCGGGCAGCAGCTGGAAATTCATGATGGCGCTGCGCAGTTTCTCCAGCACGATTTCGCGCAGGGTGACCGGGTTGTGATTGACCTTGAAGCTGTCGTCGAGGGGCGCGCGTTTCATGGGGTCTGCTCTGAATGTAGCGGTTAACTGGAGGCCTCGGCATCGGCTTCGGCGAAGGCTTCACGGGCCAGCCGGAAGCTGTCCACGGCAGCGGGAACCCCGCAATAAATGCCGACCTGAAGCAAAATTTCGCGTATTTGTTCACGACTAAGCCCGTTGCGCAAGGCGCCGCGCACGTGCAGTTTGAGTTCGTGAGGCCGATTGAGGGCCGAAATCATTGCCAAGTTTATCATGCTGCGTTCCTTAAGCGACAAACCCTCCCGGCCCCATACATGGCCCCAGCAGTACTCGGTGACCATTTCCTGCAGCGGCCGGGTGAAGTCGTCGGCGTTGTCGATTGAACGCTGTACATAGGCCTCGCCCAAGACCTGAGTACGGATTTTCAGGCCTTGTGCATATTTGTCGTTGCTCATGGTTCAGCGCTCCTCAGGCCAGGGTCGGCAGCGGGCCCAGCTTGCCCTTGTGATAGATCATCGGCGTGACCGGCTGCGCAGGCAGGATCAGGTTCTTCACCGCGCCAACAATGATCGCGTGGTCACCGCCGTCGTATTCGCGCCACAACTCGCACTCGATGATGGCCGTGGCGTTGGCCAGCAGCGGGTTGCCCAGCTCACTGAGGTGCCACTCGATGCCCTTGGCCTTTTCCTTGCCTTTGCTGGCAAAGGCATAGGCTTCCGCGGTCTGGCCGGCGGACAGCAGGTGAATCGCGAAGCGCTTGCTGTCGCGCAGGATCGGGTAGGTGTCCGACGCGTAGTTGGGGCAGAACAGCACCAGGGCCGGCTCGATCGACAGTGCACTGAATGCGCTGGCGGTAATGCCGACGATACCGCCGTCCGGATCGAGGGTGGTGACCACCGTGACGCCCGATGGGAACGAGCTCATGACGTCTTTGTAAATGCCGGGTTCGATCATGGTTGTGGACTCTTAACGCATCACAAAGGGATCAGGCATGGGCGCCTGGGAGAGGTTGATCCACACCGTCTTCAGCTCGGTGTAGGCCAGCACCGAATCGATGCCGCTTTCGCGCCCGTAGCCGCTGTTCTTGAAGCCGCCGATGGGTGCCATGGCCGAGACGGCGCGGTAGGTGTTGACCCAGATAATCCCCGAGCGCACGTCTCGGGCCAGTCGATGGGCGCGGCCCAGGTCGCGGGTCCAGATGCCGGCGGCAAGGCCGAACTGCGAGTCGTTGGCAATCGCCAGTGCTTGGGCTTCGTCCTTGAAACGGATCACCGACGCCACTGGGCCGAACACTTCTTCCTGCATGATTTTCATCGAGTTGGTGTCGCACTCGAACAACGTCGGCTCATAGAACCAGCCTTCACCGAGGTTCGGCGGGCGCTTGCCACCGGTGCGCAGGCGTGCGCCTTCGGCGATGGCATCCGCCACCAGGCCTTCGACCACGGCCAGCTGCTGAGCGGTGGCCATGGGGCCCATCTCGCTGGCATCGTCCAGAGGGTTGCCGATGCGGATGCGCTCGGCGCGCTGCACCAGGCGCTCGACGAATTCATCGTAGATGTCTTCCTGGACCAACAGGCGCGAACCGGACACGCAACTCTGGCCCGAGGCCGCAAAAATACCGGCAATCGCACCGTTGATGGCGCTGTCGAGGTCAGCGTCGGCAAAAATGATATTCGGTGATTTACCGCCCAGCTCCAGCGACAGCTTGGCGAAGTTCTCCGCGCTGCTGCGCACCACATGGCGTGCGGTGGCCGCGCCGCCAGTGAAGGCGATTTTGCGCACCAGTGGGTGGCGGGTGAGGGCGGCGCCGGTACTCGGGCCGTAGCCCGTCACGACGTTGACCACGCCCGGCGGAATCCCGGCTTCGAGGGCTAGACGCGCCAGTTCCAGGATAGTCGCCGAAGCGTGTTCCGAGGGTTTGATGACGATGGTATTGCCCGCCGCGAGGGCCGGCGCGAGTTTGATCGCCGTCAGGTACAGCGGGCTGTTCCACGGAATAATCGCGGCGACCACGCCCATGGCTTCGTGGACCGTGTAGGCGAACAGGTCCGGTTTGTCCAGCGGCAAGGTGCCGCCTTCAAGCTTGTCGGCCAGGCCTGCGGCGTAATGAAAGAACTCCGGCAGGTAGCGGACCTGGCCGCGGGTCTCGCGGATCAGCTTGCCGTTGTCGCGGCTTTCCAGCTGCGCCAGTTGTTCTGTGTTCTCGGCGATCAAGTCACCCAGGCGGCGCAGCAATTTGCCCCGTGCAGTGGCGCTGAGGCCGCGCCAGGCCGGGCTTTCGAAAGCCGTTTGCGCGGCCTGTACGGCGCGGTCCACATCGGCTTCATCGGCATCGGGCAATTGCGCCCACGGTTCGGCCAGGGCCGGGTTGAGGCTGTCGAAAGTCTTGCCGGACAGGGCATCGACCCATTCACCGCCGATGCACATCTGGAAGCGTGCGAGTGTCATGCAACGATCCCCTTTATTGGATTGTTTTGGGCGTACACGGTATTCAGGAACCCCAGCAGGAGGCTGTTGACCAGGCGCGGTGATTCCACCGGCATCATATGTCGTTGCTCGGCCAGCACCGCCACCGTTGCACCGGGAATGCGGTCGGCCAGTTGCCGGGCCATTTCCGGTGTCGAGCCGGGGTCCAGTTCGCCGGTGGCGACCAGGGTGGGTGCGCGCAGCCCCTTGAGGTCGTCGGCGCGGTACATGTCCTGGGTCGCAAACAGCTCGTAGGTGGTGAGGTAGCCCTGGGGGTCATTGCCCGCCAGGGTCTGGCGCAGCGCGGCGATCTGCGCCGGGTTGGCCGCCTGGTATTCACGGCTGAACCAGCGCGACAGCGCCGCCTCCGCATTCGCATCCGGCCCGTGCTCGGCGGCCTGGGCCGTGCGCGCGATTACGCCGGCACGTTGCTCGGGACTGCGGTTGAACACACTGTTAAGCACCACCAGGCTTTTGAGACGGTCGGGGTAGTGCAGGGCAAACGCCCGTGCGACCAGGCCGCCCATGGAAAACCCGATCACCGTGGCCTGGGGCAGTTGCAGGTGGTCGAGCAGTTCCAGCAACTGGTCCGCATAGCCGAGCAACGGTGTGCCGGCGGCCGGGCGCGGGCTGGCGCCATGGCCGAGCATGTCATAGCTGATCACGTGGTAATGGGTGGCCAGGCCAACGACTTGCCCGCCCCACATTTCTTTATTCAGGCCCACGCCGTGGATCAAAACCACAGGCTGGCCTTGGCCGGTCGCCAGATAACTGGTGCCAGCCGGGGTGCGTTCAGCGGTGAGCCGAATCATGGAGCGCTCCTGCATGCTTTTTGTTATGGCGGGTTTCGCCTACTGGGCTTTTTCAGCCGCCAGCTCTTCCAGGTCGATGTAACGGTTGCCGATCCGTGGATGCAGGCGCCCGCCATCGGCGCAGCCCAGCACGACGACGATTTCGTCAGCGCGCGGCGCGTCTTCGATTTGCATTTCCAGGGTGATGTAGTGCGAGCGCAGGCCTTCGTCGTCCTTGTGCATCATCGGAATCTGGATCGAGGTGCCCGGACCGCCGCGCTTGTTGGTGAAGCTCAGGTAGCTCTTGGCCTTGACCGCTTCGCGGTAGTGGTTGCCGAAGCGCAGGGTATGGATGATCGCGCTCGCGTGTTCGATCTCGCCATCGGCACCTACCACGGCGGCTTTGCCGTAGGCCTCGATTTTTTCGGCGCCACCGATGATGCCCACCAGGCGCTCGACCATCAACGCGCCGAGGTCGGAGCAGTTGGCGCGGATCTCCGGCTTCAGGTCTTCGACGAAACCACGACCCAGCCAGGGGTTTTTCAGGACCACGGCCAGGCCGACCATTTTCACGGGCGTGTCGGAGGCTTTGCCGCCTTCGATAAAGGTCTCTTCTACATAACTGACGATCTTGCGGATTTCGAAACTCATGGGTTGCTCCGTCTAAGTAAGGGTCTGCGTATGATGGTATACCATAATACGAGAATCGCAATAGGCGGCAGTAAGATCCCAGGCAAGCGCACATGTGAGCGCTCGAGCAGTGGCCTGATGAGGGGGCTTGCCCCCGATTGCGGTGTTTCAGACACAGATGCAGTGGCTGACACTCCGCTATCGGGGGCAAGCCCCCTCCCACATTTGTAGCTGCGTTGGCTTTAGAATTTGAAGCGGCCCACCAGGCCTCTTCGGCCACTTGGTGCTGTTCTTCGGCAGCGGTGGTGATCTGGGTGTTCTGGTCGCGAATCGAGGCCACCGAACCGCGGATCTTGTCGAAGCTGTCGCGGGCCTGCTGGATGCGTTCCACGCTGGTGTGGGACACCAGCAGGCTGCCTTGCATCTGCTCAACGCGGTGCGCCAGATGCAAAATTGCCGCAGGTACGCAGATCAAAATGTGGGAGGGGGCTTGCCCCCGATTGCGGTGTTTCAGACACAGATGCAGTGGCTGACACTCCGCTATCGGGGGCAAGCTCCCTCCCACAGTTTTATTTGCGCTGGCTTTAGAATTTGAAGCGACCCACCAGGCCTTTGAGTTGCCCGGAAATATCGGTCAAACGCCCCGACCCGGTCTGCGCCGAATGAGCAAACTCTTCAACCAGTTGCGCATCGGCATGAATCTGGGCGATGTGCCGGTTGATCTCCTCGGCCACCTGGTGCTGTTCTTCGGCCGCGGTGGCGATCTGGGTGTTCTGGTCGCGGATCGAGTCCACCGAACCGCGGATCTTGTCGAAGCTGTCGCGGGCCTGCTGGATGCGTTCCACGCTGGTGTGGGACACCAGCAGGCTGCCTTGCATCTGCTGGGTGACTTCCTGAGTACGGCGGGCCAGGTTGCCCAGCAGGCTGTCGATCTCGCCGGTGGAGTCGGCGGTGCGTCGGGCCAGGGCGCGGACCTCGTCGGCAACCACCGCGAAACCACGACCCTGGTCGCCGGCACGTGCCGCTTCAATGGCGGCGTTGAGCGCCAGCAGGTTGGTCTGTTCGGCAATCGAACGGATGGTGTCGAGGATGGTGTTGATGTTCTGGCTGTCTTGTTCAAGCAACTGCATGGTCTGCGTGGATTTCTGCAGGTCTTCGCTGAGCTTGAGCACGCTGCCGGTGGCTTCGCCGATGTGCTGCTGGCCATTGTGCACATCCCGATAGCCTTCATCGGCGCTCGACGCGGCGGCGCTGCAGGAGCGCGCGACTTCGTTGGCGGTGGCCACCATTTCGTTGAAGGCGGTGCTCACCAGTTCCACGGCTTCGCGTTGGCGGCCGGCAGCCTGGTTCATGTTGTTGGCCACTTCGCTGGTGTCGGCGGCGGCGGTTTGCAGGTCCGAGGACGCGTTGCCGATGCGTTGCACCAGTTGCGCAATCATGCTCAGGAACTGGTTGAACCAACCGGCCAGGCTGGCGGTTTCGTCCTTGCCCTGCACTTTGAGCTGGCGGGTGAGGTCGCCTTCACCTTCGGCGATTTCCTGCAGGCCATCGGCCACGCCGCGAATAGGGCGCACGATCACCCGGGCGAAACTGGCGCCGACGATGGCGAAGACCAGCGCCAATACGGCGGCGATGGCGGCAATCAGCCAGGTCAGGCGGGTGGCGCCGGCCATCACTTCGTCACGCTTGATCAGGCCGATAAAGCGCCAGCCCAGGTCTTTGGAACTGACGACGTTGGCCATGTAGGCCACGCCGTCGATGTTCACTTCGGTCACCCCATCACCGTGCTTGGCCAGCTCGGCGTAGTTGGGCCCCAGGTCGGCCAGCGGTTTGAAGTTGTGTTTGGCATCGCTGGGGTCTACCAGCACGTTGCCGTCGGCCTCCACCAGCATCAGGTAACCGCTTTCGCCCAGTTTGATGGTGCGCACCAGTTCGGTGAGCTGCTTGAGCGACACATCCAGGCCGACTACGCCAAGAATGTTGCCCGTGGCGTCGGCGACGGTATGCACGGTACCGATCAGCACCACATCGTCCGGTGCCCAGTAATAAGCACCGGTGCGCACGGTCTTGCCTGGCGCCGCGATGGCGGCCTGGTACCAGGGGCGCACGCGTGGGTCGTATTGAGTCAGTTTGGCGTCGTCCGGCCAGCTGGCGTAGCCGCCATCGCGCAGGCCCAGGGACAGGTAGGCGGTGCTGGGGTGGCTCTTGGCGAACTGGTCGAAGATCGCCAGCAGTTCGGTATTGGTCGGGGTGAGCGGGATTTGCGCGGCGTCCGCGCCGGCATAGCTTTTCAAATCCTTGGCCGCGACAATGCGCGGGTCCTTGGCCACGTACTCGACGTTCTGGCTGATGCCGTCGAAAAACTGCTTCATGCCGTTGTCGATCTGGCGGATCTCGCGGCCGCTGCTGTCCAGGAAGTTGGCCAGGGCTCCTTCGCGCACATTCAACACCACGATAATGGCGACCAGCACGACCGGGAGGCACGCGATGGCCGCAAACGCCCATGTCAGCTTCTGCTTGATATTCATGACTTCACCCGCGGGTATTTATAGTTTTGGCAAGGGGAGAAACGGTCGTGCTGTGCGTCGCAGGCGTTGTTATGCAGAGAAGGCCATGCTTACCCTCGGTTTATCGACCGAGGGCGCCAGCACTTGAGGGGAGGGGGGATTTCAGCCGATCTGGTCGCCAGCCAGGGCATCACGGCGCATGGACTGCAGGTTCTTCTCGATGGTTTCGCAGATCGCTTCCATTTGAATCTGATGTTCACTGGAGCGAAACGGGCTTTGCAGGTCGGTGCCGATACGTTCGATTGCCAGCAGCATGAAGCCCACCACGGTGGACGCCAGCGGGGTGAACCAGCCCAAGGATTCCACCAGGCCCACGGGCACGATCAGGCAGAACAGCGAAATGAACAGGCGGGGGAAATACACATAGGGGTAGGGCAGCGGTGTGTTGGCGATCCGCTCCATGCCGCCCTGGGCATTGGACAGGTCCACCAGCGTCGACTCCAGCCGCGCCAGGCGGATGCTGTCCAGGTGGCCGGCCTTGTATTCGCGGGCCAGCAAGGCGGCCGAGCCGGTCAGAATATCGTTGGCGAAGTTGTTGGTGGCGCCGTTGCGGGCAAATTCCTCGTCGGGGATGAACGCGCGCACTTCCTCCGGGCAAGGCTCGCCCTTGAGGTGCGCGGCCAGGCAATTCACATAGGCCACGTGCCGGCGCAACAGCGTGGATTTGATCGGGTTCACGTCGCTGCCGGGGTCGTCCAGCAGGGTCAGGACCTGGCGCGCGAAGCTGCGCGAGTTGTTGACCATCGCGCCCCATAAGGTGCGCGCTTCCCACCAGCGGTTGTAGGCGCTGCTGTTACGGAAACTGATCAGCACCACCAACGCCGAGCCGAGCAAGGTCAGGGGCATCAGCGGCAGGTTGATCTTGGTGTTGAGGAACAGCATGAAATCCACCGTGACGGCGATATCCCACAACAACAGCCAGAACAGGGCCCAGCCAACATAGCCCATGGTCTTGATGATCAGGCGGTATTTCTTGAGAAGGGCAGCTTTCAAACGGGAACCTCGCGGCGTGCGGTTGGCAACAGTGCCAGGTTACGACGCCGCTGAAGCATGAAGGTTCGCCAAGCAAACCCGCTTCGCCAAATCTGGAACAAGTTTGGTACTGATGACGTCTTGCGCGGCAATCGCTGTACATTGCGGGCGAGGCAAAAAGCCATTAACCGCAGGGTTTATTACCACGTGATTTGTTTTAGGGCCGGGCTGCAGGGATTTCGTAGCTGAGATCAGTGGAATCAAGTTGGATGATCAGGGCTCTTTCATGCATGTCAGTTCGTTGAAGTCGGCTATGTGTAATACCGCGCAAGCGCTCGAACGTCATAAGGATTTTGAATCGTGCTTGAGGGCGCATTACCACGTGCTGCTCGTGCCTTATTCCAGACGACCGTTTTTCTACAAGAGTGCACTTAAATACAGCCGCTTGATGGTGTCGTTTGCCTTATTGAGTGAGTACTTCGCCACACCCTTGCCGTTATTGTCCGAAGTTAAAACCCTGTGCGTAACGCGCAGGTATTGTTCGAAAAACAGCCTGGAATCGATCTTTCTATTGTTTCGCGCGCTGGGCTTCATGGAAGTTGCGCCGCACCCCGAAGACAGTCGCTTCCGCGTGTTTGCGCCCTCGGACGAAGCCTGCCGCGAAGCGCGTCTGATGCTGACGTCCCTTACGGAATCACTGGCGCGGCTGTACCCCGAAAGGGCGATTTTCCAACAGCTTCGCGAGTTGGATGACCGTGGCTTCCTGGCCCTTTACTTCAGGGGATTTGCCGTCATTCTCGACGCCGACCTCACGGTCGATGTGCTGCTGCCGGAGTGTTACTGGCTGGTGAAAAGAGACGCCGGCCACCTGTTGATGCTGGCCATTTATAACGATGCCTTTGCCCCGGATAACGACCGGGCAACGTTCAGGTCATCTTCCTATCTGGCATTGGCCAAGCAACTTTCGGTGTCCAAGACCCACGTGATCCGCATGGTTCAGGAAGGCGTGGAAAAAGGCTATTTCAAAGCTCACTCCAAAACCCGGCTGGAAGTGCTGCCACCCTTTGTCAGCCTGGTAAAGCGGTTCATGGCCTTTTCATTTGCGGTTGGCCTGCATGCTATAGAAATGGGAGCGTAAGGATGCCTGCTCACTTGAAGTTAAGGCCCAGGATGCGCAGTTTGCTGTCGCCTGCGGTGACGCAAGCCGAATGGATCGGCATCGTGGCCTGGACAGTTATCGGGCTGATCCAGGCCATGATGTTCGACCTGTCCATGTTGAGCGTCACCCTTGGCTTGTTGCTGGTGTGTCGGGTTCATTCGCTGACCACCCACTTTATGCTTTGGCGCTTACTCGGGGTGACCTACATCGTGCTGTTGTCGGTGGGGTTTGCTTATGTCATCGAGGTCAATCCGCAGTTGCGTATCTATGGCTTGCCCTTGGCCGTCACGCTGGTCGTGGGCAGCGCGATCTTGTTCATCAGTGTTCAGGATTACCTGGTCGGCGCGCTGTCGGTCTGGCTCATCCTGTGGTCGCCGATGCAGGCAGAGCTTTATGCCGGCACCCAGAGCTACCTGCTGATCTTTTGCGCCTCTTCGGTGTCGATCGGTTTTGTCCTGAGTTACTCCTATTTGAAAAACCTGCGTTCGGTGTTGCTGGTGGAAAGTGAGTTTCGCACGTTGGCCGAGACCGATTACCTGACCTCTATCCTCAACCGGCGCGCGTTCATGCAAAGCTTCGAAACGTTGCTTGGCAGTGGCCAGGGCGGCTACTTCATCATGCTGGATATCGACAGTTTCAAGGCCATGAATGACCGTTATGGCCACGACGTGGGGGATAAAATCCTGCGGGCCATGGCGCTTTGCCTGAAAAACGCCAAAGGCAGCCACAGCTTTGGAAGGATCGGCGGGGAAGAGTTCGGTGTGCTGGTGCAGGGCGATGACCCGGCGCTGGCCTGCGAATTTGTGCTGGACTTGTTGCAGGCGATTCGTTGCAGCGTCGCGGCACCGAACAACTACACATGCAGTGCCGGCATGGCGCGGTTTTCGTCAGGTGATGAGCTGTCGGCGGTACTCAAGATCGCCGACAAGAACCTGTATGGCGCCAAGCGCAACGGCAAGGATTGTGTGCATCTGGACGGTGCGCCGCTGCGGCCTGTCACCGCCTGAAGCGAAGTCGGCGGGGTTTACCGCTGGGCAAGCACACTGGCCAGCAGCCCGGGGAAGCGGCCCTCGAGCTCTTCACGGCGCAACGAGTTCATATGGGTGGTGCCGACGTTGCGCGTGTTCACCAGGCCGGCATCGCGTAATACGCGAAAGTGGTGGGACATGCTGGATTTGGGCCGTCCGCCGTCCAGTTCGCCACAACTGGCTTCGGGTACGCCGGCCAGGCAGCGCACGATGTCCAGGCGCACGGGGTCGCTGAGGGCGTAAAGCACGCGCTCAAGGGTCAGTTCTTGTGGGGTAGGGTGTTTGAAGGCTCGCATGCAGCGGATCATAACAGGGGGGTATCGCTCAATACCATAGTTCGATTACCATCGAACTATCGAATCACTCACCCTTCCCCGGAGTATCAGATGTCCGCCTTGTTCGAACCGTTCAAACTCAAAGACGTTACCTTGCGCAATCGCATTGCCATTCCGCCGATGTGCCAGTACATGGCTGACGACGGCATGGTCAACGACTGGCACCACGTGCACCTGGCCGGCATGGCCCGTGGCGGTGCCGGGCTGCTGGTGGTCGAGGCCACTGCGGTTGCGCCTGAAGGGCGTATCACCCCGGGCTGCGCCGGGATCTGGAGCGACGCCCATGCCGAGGCGTTCGTGCCGATGGTCAAGGCCATCAAGGCGGCCGGCTCCGTACCGGGTATCCAGATTGCCCACGCCGGTCGCAAAGCCAGCGCCAACCGTCCGTGGGAAGGCGACGACCACATCCCGGCCTCCGATGCCCGCAGCTGGGAAACCATCGCCCCGTCGGCGATTGCGTTTGGTGCGAACCTGCCCAATGTACCGCGTGCCATGACCCTGGATGACATCGCCCGCGTCCAGCAGGACTTCGTCGACGCCGCCCGTCGCGCCCGTGACGCAGGTTTTGAATGGATCGAGCTGCACTTCGCCCACGGCTACCTGGGCCAGAGCTTTTTCTCCGAACACTCCAACCAGCGTACCGACGCCTACGGTGGCAGCTTCGACAACCGCAGCCGTTTCCTTTTGGAAACCCTGGCGGCCGTGCGTGAAGTCTGGCCGGAAAACCTGCCGCTCACCGCACGCTTCGGTGTGATCGAATACGACGGCCGCGATGAGCAGACCCTCACCGAGTCCATCGAGCTGGCCCGCCGCTTCAAGGCCGGTGGCCTGGACCTGCTGAGCGTCAGCGTCGGCTTCACCATTCCCGACACCAACATCCCGTGGGGCCCGGCGTTCATGGGGCCGATTGCCGAACGTGTGCGCCGTGAGGCGGGCATTCCGGTGACCTCGGCGTGGGGTTTTGGTACACCGCAACTGGCCGAAGGCGCGCTGCAGGCCGGGCATCTTGATTTGGTGTCGGTAGGCCGTGCGCACTTGGCTGATCCGCATTGGGCGTACTTTGCGGCCAAGGAGCTGGGTGTCGAGAAGTCGTCCTGGACCTTGCCGGCGCCTTACGCGCACTGGCTGGAACGCTATCGCTGAGCTAGCGACTCGGTAAAACTGTGGGAGGGGGCTTGCCCCCGATGGCGGTGGGTCAGTGCCAGATAGGCTGGCTG
The DNA here is from genome assembly GCF_034043515.1 of Pseudomonas sp. MUP55. Taxonomy (NCBI): domain Bacteria; kingdom Pseudomonadati; phylum Pseudomonadota; class Gammaproteobacteria; order Pseudomonadales; family Pseudomonadaceae; genus Pseudomonas; species Pseudomonas sp. MUP55. The sequence goes on from NZ_CP138214.1 coordinate 2,307,743, forward strand.
ATGCACCGCCATCGGGGGCAGGCCCCCTACCACATTTGGTTTATGTGCATCAGGAATACTGCGCCGCTGGGTACAAAGCAGATACGCGAAAAATAACGAATGAGAATGGATATCAAACGAGAATGGCTTGATATATGATGCGCGGCGATTTATTGGCAGGTATGCCGCCCCATCTGGCTCATTCACTAGGTTCACATTCATGCGTCGTACCCTGATTTACATCTGTGTGCTCCAGGCGTTTTCCCCTTTGGCCTGGGCAGAGGATGCTCCGGCTGAAAAAACCAGTATCGAGCTGCAAGCGACCAACGTGACCGCTGCTGAGCAGTTTGAGTCGGCTCTGGGGCCGGTGCAGGGCTACCATGCCACACGATCAGCCAGTGCGACGCGCACCGACACCTCGATTCACGAAACCCCGCAGTCCATCAGCGTAGTGTCCAAAGACGTGGTGGAAGACATCGGCGCGACACGCCTGCAGGATGCGCTCGACTATGCTGGCGGTGTCGGTCGGGCCAACAACTTCGGTGGCCAGGGCCTGACCACTTTCACCGTGCGTGGCTTCACCACCGGTGAGTTCTACCGCAACGGTTTCCCGATCAACCGCGGTTACCCGAACATGCCGGACGCCAATACCATCGAGCGTCTCGAAGTCTTGCGCGGGCCCGCAACCATGCTCTACGGCCGTGGCGACCCTGGCGGCACGTTCAACGTGGTGTCCAAGCAGCCGCTGACCGAACGCAGCGTGACCCTGGGCAGCCAGCTCAATGACCAGGGCATGAAGCGTGGCACCCTCGATGCCTCCGGCCCGCTGGACGAAGAAGGCCGCCTGGCCTATCGCCTGAACGTGGTGGGCGAGGGCGGCGATACCTTTCGCGATCACGTCCAGACCGAGCGTTACGGCGTGGCCCCGGTGATTACCTGGCAGGCCAGCGATGACACCAAGGTGGTCTTCGAAGGCGACTTCATGCGCAACAACCACCCGCTGGACCGTGGCCTGACGCGCTTTCCCAACCAGCGCGGCACCGCTTCGCGTGACACGTTCTGGGGCGACAAGGACGCCGGCAAGCTGCACAACGACAACAACATGGCGCAGTTGCGCTTCGAGCATGCGCTCAATGACAACTGGACCCTGGGCGGTGGTTTCCAATGGCTGGACGGCAGCTTGAAAGGCAACGCCATCGAGGCGAACGGGCCCGGCAGCCTGGGTGCCGACGGCCGCACCCTGCAGCGCAACTTCAACTACCGCAAGCTGGAGTGGACCGACAAGGACTACCAGCTCAACCTGACCGGGCATTTCTCCACGGGCGGGTTCGATCACACCCTGCTGACCGGCGTCGAGTACGAGGACTATGACTACCAGTCGATCATCCAGCGCTCCGCCGCTGCTGCGGGTACTTACCCGATCGACATCTTCAACCCGGTGTACGGCCAAACCCGTCCGGCGCTGACCCGCACGCCGACCCACGATAAGGAAAACCTCAAGACCTACGCGGCCTTCGTGCAGGACCAGGTGGCCCTGACCGAGCGCTTGAAAGTGCTGGCCGGCGCTCGCTTCGAACGGTTCGAGCATGATTACCAAACCTACGTGTCAGGCGCTAAAAACTGGCAGGCCGCCGACAATGCCGTCACCCCGCGTGTGGGCGTGATGTACGACCTGACAGACACCGTCGCGGTCTACGCCGATGCCGCGCGCTCGTTCAAGCCCAACACTGGCGCGAGCCGCGAGGGCGGTGGTTTCGCGCCGGAAAAAGGCAAGTCCTATGAGATGGGCATCAAGTGGGAAGCGCTTGACCGCCAACTGAGCGTTGACGCCGCGATCTACCAGATCGAGAAGAAAAACGTGCTGGCTACCGACCCGCTCGACAACACCTTGAGCGTCGCGACCGGCCAGGTGCGCAGTCGCGGGTTCGACCTCAACGTGGCGGGCAACCTCACGCCGCAGTGGCGCGTGATCGGCGGCTACGCCTACGTGGACGCCGAAGTTACCCGCGACACCACCCTGCGCGCCGGCACACGCTTGATGAACATCCCGCGCAACAGTTTCAGCCTGCTCAACGTCTACGAATTCCAGGATGGCGCCCTCAAGGGCCTGGGCCTGGGCGCCGGTGGCAAATACGTCGACCAGCGCGCCGGGCAGACCGCCAACACAGCGTTTTCGATGGACGCCTACACCGTGGTCGACCTGCTGGGCTACTACAAGGTCAACGAACAGGTGCGCCTGAACCTGGACGTGAAAAACCTATTCAACCGCGAGTATGAGGAAGGGGCATTCGGCAATATCTACGCCTACCCAGGCGCACCACGCACCGTGCAGGTCGGTATTTCCTACACCCTGTAACGCTACACACAGTTCCAAATGTGGGAGGGGGCTTGCCCCCGATAGCGGAGTGCCAGTCGATCCATCAGTGGCTGATCCACCGCCATCGGGGGCAAGCCCCCTCCCACATTTGGAGTTTTTGATCGTTCCCACGCTCTGCGTGGGAATGCCTCCTGGGACGCTCCGCGTTCCGCCACCGCTGTAAATTTCGGCAATTGCGCACGGGTGACACAGAGCGTCACGGCTGCATTCCCACGCGGGAGCGTGGGAACGATCGTAGGGTCATCAAGAGAGTTGCTTCACATGGGGCTCTGCACACCTGTCAGCTTTGACAGTAGACAGTTGGCAACGATGGCGGGATGTTTACCCGTAACGTGCCAGCGTAGCCGTTGGCGCTCACTGCTTTTCGAAGCCACGCTTAATAGGGATATTAAAAATGGAACGGGAATCGCCGGGTAAACCTGATGAACTCATCAAAAAAACCAACGACGCCGAGCGTCTGTTCACCCGCTACGCCACCAAGTGCTACACCTCGTCCTTGCAAAAGTACGCCAAGGAAATCAGCGAAACGTCCTACACCTACCTGCTGGCCGAGCTGGCCGAGAGTTCGTTGAGCTCCGAAATACTCGGACGACCGGGGGCCAATATCAGCCTGGTCAGGATCGAGATAGAAGAGGTCATGGTCGAGGCCGACGTGATCAAGAAATTGAAACGGGCCGAAACCCACTATCTGGAAACCCTGGAGTCGGTGCGCAAATTCGAGGACCTCAAGCGTTTCGAAAAAATGCAGGACACCTCCGATATCGTTCGCTCCATCAAGCTGGGCGTGTCGCGTTTCAATATCCTGTTCGTCATCCTGCTGATCGGCGGATTGACGTGGGCGGCGATCAATTTGCCTAAAGAAGCCCTGGCGCTGATTTCTGCGGCGATCGGCGGCGCCATTACGCACCTGTTGTCAGAGCGCCAGGCGGTGCTGGCGCTGAAAAAAGAGGGTGATAACACCTGCCCCAGAGCCAACACCAATAGTCAGGACTGAGGGCAGCAGCGCCAGGCTACAACGGCGTCAACACATTCATCACCGTATCCAGCGCCACTCGCGTGTCATCCAGCTGCACCAGCGAGGCGTGCCGCGCACCCAGGGCGTCGCGGTTCTGGATGGCGGTGAGGATCGCCTTGTGCCGGGGCAGGCTCAGGCCCTGGATGTCCGGGCGGCGGTTGGTGATGTTGATCGATTCGCGCAACGGCAGCGACAGCATGTTGCACATATAGGCGAGCAGGTCGTTGCGGGTGGCGTCGGCAATGGCGCGGTGAAAGTCCAGGTCGGCCTGCAACAGTTCGTCGTGGGTCTTGGCGGTTTCCATGCCCTGGTAGGCTTTTTCGATGGTGGCGATGTCTTCATCGGTGGCGGTGGTCGCGGCCATGGCGGCGATTTCCGGTTCGAGAATACGGCGCACCCCGGCCAGGGTGTTGAAGAACTCACTGTGGGGCGTGGACTGCATCAACCAGGACAGCACGTCCGGGTCGAGCAGGTGCCATTTCAAGCGCGGCCGCACCACGGCGCCCACCCGGGGCTTGGAATACACCAGGCCCTTGGCGCTGAGCACCCGCGTCGCCTCGCGCAACACCGAACGGCTGACCTTGTATTCCTCGCACAGCGTGGCTTCCATGGGCAGTCTTTCTTCCGGCTTGAAGCGCCCGGAAACGATGTGCATGCCCAACTCCTGAACGATCTGGGCATGCATGCTCTTGCGCGGCTTGGGCGGCTGGTGATCCATAACGACGGGCAGGCTCTGGCTTAAATTCGCCGCATCATAGCATCCCAATTAGTGGGAATGCCGTGGGACTTCGGCGCCACGGCAGCCCACCAGGAAATCAAAGTCGCAGCCCTGGTCGGCCTGCAGTACATGGTCGATGTACAGCTGGCGATAACCGCCGACGATGAGTTTTTCGGTGGGCGCCAGGTCCGCCATGCGCGCCGCCAGCTCGGCGTCGGGGATGTCCAGGTGCAAGCGCCCATTGGCGCAGTCCAGTTCGATCCAGTCGCCTTCCTTCACGGCCGCCAATGGCCCGCCCGCAGCGGCTTCCGGTGCCACGTGCAGCACCACCGTGCCGTACGCCGTGCCGCTCATGCGCGCGTCGGAAATGCGCACCATGTCAGTCACGCCCTGGGCCAGCAACTTGGCCGGCAGCCCCATGTTGCCGACTTCGGCCATGCCTGGGTAACCCTTGGGCCCGCAGTTTTTCATGACCAGGATCGAGTTGGCGTCCACGTCCAGCTCCGGATCGTTGATGCGTGCCTTGTACATGTCGAAGTTTTCGAACACCACCGCGCGGCCACGGTGCTGCATCAGCTCTGCGCTGGCGGCGGACGGCTTGAGGACCGCGCCCAGGGGTGCCAGGTTGCCGCGCAACACGCAGATACCGCCGTCGGCGCGGATCGGGTTGTCGAGGGTGCGGATCACTTCGTCCTGGCCGTAGATCGGTGAGTCCTTGGTGTTCTCGCCCAGCGACTTGCCGTTGACGGTCAAGGCGTTCGGATGCGGGATCAGGTCGGCTTCGCCCAGGCGGCGCAGTACCGCAGGCAGGCCGCCGGCGTAGTAGAACTCTTCCATCAGGAAGCGCCCCGAGGGCTGCAGGTCAACGATGGTTGGCATGCCACGGCCGATGCGGGTCCAGTCATCCAGGTCCAGTTCCACGCCGATACGGCCGGCGATGGCTTTCAAGTGAATCACCGCGTTGGTCGAGCCGCCAATGGCTGCGTTTACCCGGATCGCGTTCTCGAAGGCTTCCTTGGTGAGGATCTTCGACAGCTTCAAGTCTTCGCGCACCATTTCCACCGCGCGCATGCCCGACATGTGCGCCAGTACATAGCGCCGTGCATCCACCGCCGGAATCGCCGCGTTGTGGGGCAGGGAAGTGCCGAGGGCCTCGGCCATGCAGGCCATGGTCGACGCGGTGCCCATGGTGTTGCAGGTACCCGCCGAGCGCGACATGCCGCCTTCGGCCGCGAGGAAGTCATCCAGCGTAATAGTGCCGGCCTTGACCTGCTCGCTGAGCTGCCACACCACCGTGCCCGAGCCGATGTCCTGGCCCTTGTGCTTGCCGTTGAGCATCGGCCCGCCGGTAACGACGATGGCCGGTACGTCACAACTGGCGGCGCCCATCAGCAGCGCCGGGGTGGTTTTGTCGCAGCCGGTCAGCAGTACCACGCCATCGATCGGGTTGCCGCGAATGGCTTCTTCCACGTCCATGCTCGCCAGGTTGCGGGTCAGCATGGCGGTGGGGCGCAGGTTGGATTCGCCGTTGGAGAACACCGGGAATTCCACCGGGAAGCCACCGGCTTCGATCACGCCGCGTTTGACGTGCTCGGCGATCTGGCGGAAATGCGCGTTGCACGGGGTCAGCTCCGACCAGGTATTGCAGATGCCGATGATCGGCTTGCCATGGAACTGATGGTCGGCAATGCCCTGGTTCTTCATCCAGCTGCGGTACATGAAGCCGTTCTTGTCGGCGGTACCGAACCACTGGGCGGAGCGTAGGCCGGGCTTTTTATCAGACATGATCGATTCTCTTATTGTATGACTATATGTTCTGAGCGTGGTTAAACATAAGCGCAAAATCGCTGCTTTGGAAGAGTTGTTTTGCAAATAGTCCTACTATATAGTTCTTCTCAACTGAGGTATGACCCTGGCGGATTTCCGCGAGAGGCGTCCCCCGAGCTTCTATAAAAACAACAAATCGGAGATCGACCCATGAGCCAGGAATTGCGGCTTATTCGGCGCATCACGCTGAAACTGATTCCCTTCCTGATCCTGCTGTACCTGATCGCCTACGTGGACCGTTCAGCCGTGGGCTTCGCCAAGCTGCACATGGGCGCTGACGTCGGCATCGGCGATGCGGCCTATGGCCTGGGCGCCGGGTTGTTCTTCATTGGCTACTTCCTGTTCGAGATTCCCAGCAACCTGATGCTCGACCGCTTCGGCGCGCGGCGCTGGTTCGCCCGCATCATGATCACCTGGGGCACCATCACCATCGGCATGGCCTTCGTGCAGGGGCCGCACAGCTTCTATGTGATGCGCTTTCTGCTCGGCGCGGCCGAGGCGGGGTTCTTTCCGGGCGTGCTTTATTACATTACGCAGTGGTTCCCGGTGCGCCACCGCGGCAAGATCCTCGGGCTGTTCATCCTCTCCCAACCCATTGCCATGATGATCACCGGCCCCGTGTCCGGCGGCCTGCTGGGCCTGGACGGCACCCTTGGCCTGCACGGCTGGCAGTGGCTGTTCATCGTGATCGGCACCCCGGCGATCCTGCTGACCTGGCCGGTACTGCGCTACCTGCCGGACGGCCCCAAGCAGGTCAACTGGATGAGCGAGGACGAGAAAGCCTGGCTCACCGGTGAGTTGAACAAAGACCTGCAAGCCTACGGCCAGACCCGCCACGGCAACCCGCTGCATGCCCTCAAGGACAAGCGCGTGCTGCTGCTGGCGCTGTTCTACCTGCCGGTGACCTTGAGCATCTATGGCCTGGGCCTGTGGTTGCCGACCTTGATCAAGCAGTTCGGCGGCAGTGACCTGACCACCGGTTTCATCTCCGCCGTGCCCTATATCTTCGGCATCATCGGCCTGCTGATCATCCCGCGCAGTTCCGACCGCCTGAATGACCGCTATGGCCACCTCGCCGTGCTTTATGTACTCGGCGCCATCGGCCTGTTTTCAAGCGCCTGGCTGAACGCGCCGGTGCTGCAGATGGCGGCGCTGTGCCTGGCTGCCTTTGCGATGTTTTCCTGCACGGCAGTGTTCTGGACCTTGCCGGGCCGCTTCTTCGCCGGTGCCAGTGCGGCGGCCGGTATCGCCTTGATCAACTCGGTGGGCAACCTCGGCGGCTACATCGGCCCGTTCGTGATTGGTGCGCTCAAGGAATACACCGGCAACCTGGCCTCGGGCTTGTACTTCTTGTCCGGCGTGATGCTGTTCGGGCTGGTGCTGACCTTGGTGGTCTACCACCTGCTGGAGCGCAAGCATGTGCTGCCCGCCGACCAATTCGCCGCCAGCGCCCGTGGCGCTACACGTACTTAATTCAGGAGAAATGGCATGCGTTTAGTTCAGTTCGAGTTGCCCAACGGCGAACGCCGCGTCGGCGTAGTGCAAGGCACACAGCTGCGCGAAGTTCAGGCTGCGCGCAGCGTGCGCGAGTTGGCCCTGGCCGCCATCGAAGCCGGGGTTGGCCTGGAGCAGCAGGTGAACAGCCTTGGCCTGGGCGACAGCCACGACTACGCCGCTCTGCTGGCCGACCTCAAGGTACTGCCGCCGTTGGATCACCCGGACCCTGCGCACATGCTGATCAGCGGCACCGGCCTGACCCACCTGGGCAGCGCCTCGGCGCGGGACAAAATGCACCAGGCCGGCGACGACACCGCCTTGACCGACACCATGCGCATCTTCAAATGGGGCGTTGAGGGCGGCAAGCCAGCCGCCGGCCAGGCAGGCGTGCAACCGGAGTGGTTCTACAAGGGCGACGGCAGCACCGTTGTCCGCCCTGGCGCCGCCTTCCCGGTACCGCCATTTGCCGAAGACGCGGGCGAAGAGCCGGAAATCGGCGGCCTCTACGTGATCGGCCCCGACAGCAAGCCTTATCGCGTGGGCTTTGCGGTAGGTAACGAGTTCTCCGACCATGTGATGGAACGCAAGAACTACCTGTACCTGGCCCATTCCAAACTGCGCAGTTGCAGCTACGGGCCGGAATTGCGCGTGGGCGAGTTGCCCCAGCATCTGGCAGGCACCAGCCGCATCCTGCGCAACGGCGAAGAAATCTGGCGGAACGAATTCCTCAGCGGCGAGGCCAATATGTGCCACAGCCTGGAAAACCTCGAATACCACCACTTCAAATACCGCCAGTTCCTCAAGCCCGGCGATGTGCACATTCACTTCTTCGGCACCGCCACCTTGTCATTTGCCGACGGTATACGTACCCAGGCCGGCGATGTGTTCGAGATCACCCAGGCTGAATTCGGCGCGCCGCTGGTCAACCGTGTCGGCAGCAGTGATGCGGCATTCGAACCCGGCAACGTCATTACCCTTTAAAGGAGAGCCCCATGCCTCAGTTTCTTGGCCACAACTACATCGGCGGCCAGCGCAGCGCCAACGGCAGCATCACGCTGCAAAGCGTCTACGCGGCCACCGGCGAAGCCTTGCCCCAGAATTTCTATCAGGCGACCCCACAGGAAGTCGATGCCGCCGCCAAGGCTGCCGCCGCAGCTTACCCGGCTTACCGCGCCTTGAGCGCTGCGCGCCGGGCACAGTTTCTCGATGCGATCGCCGATGAGCTGGACGCGTTGGGCGATGATTTCGTTGAACTGGTCTGCCGCGAAACGGCGCTGCCGGCGGCGCGTATCAAAGGCGAACGCGGGCGCACCAGCGGCCAGATGCGCCTGTTCGCCACCGTGTTGCGCCGTGGTGATTTCTACGGCGCGCGTATCGACAAGGCCCTGCCGGATCGCCAGCCACTGCCACGCCCGGACCTGCGCCAATACCGCATCGGCCTGGGCCCGGTCGCGGTGTTTGGCGCCAGTAACTTTCCCCTGGCATTTTCCACCGCCGGCGGCGATACCGCGGCTGCACTGGCGGCGGGTTGCCCGGTGGTATTCAAGGCCCACAGCGGGCATATGGCGACGGCGGAGCAGGTGGCCGATGCGATCATCCGCGCCGCGCAAGCCACCGAAATGCCGGCGGGCGTGTTCAACATGATCTTCGGCGGCGGCGTGGGCGAAGCGCTGGTCAAGCATCCGGCAATCCAGGCTGTCGGCTTTACCGGCTCGCTCAAGGGCGGCCGCGCGCTGTGCGACATGGCCGCAGCCCGCCCGCAACCGATCCCGGTGTTTGCCGAGATGTCCAGCATCAACCCGGTCATCGTGCTGCCACAGGCGCTGGCGGCACGCTCCGAAAGCGTTGCCCGCGACCTGACCGCCTCGGTGGTGCAGGGCTGCGGCCAATTCTGCACCAACCCCGGCCTGGTGATCGGTATCGCATCGCCGGCGTTCAGCGCATTCACGCAACAAGTCGCGCAACTGATCGGCGAGCAACCGGCGCAAACCATGCTCAACGCGGGCACCCTGGGCAGCTACGGCAAGGGCCTGGAAAAACTCCTGTCCCACCCAGGCATCAAGCATCTGGCGGGCAACCCGCAATCGGGCAACCAGGCCCAGCCGCAGTTGTTCAAGGCTGAGGTGGGCCTGTTGATCGACGGCGATGAGGTGCTGCAGGAAGAAGTGTTCGGCCCGACCACGGTGTTCGTCGAAGTCGCCGACCAGGCCCAACTCAGCGCGGCCTTGCATGGACTGCACGGGCAGTTGACCGCCACCATCATTGGCGAACCGGCCGACCTGCAACAGTTCGCCGAGCTGACGCCGCTGCTGGAGCAGAAAGTCGGGCGCATCCTGCTCAACGGCTATCCCACCGGTGTGGAAGTCTGCGATTCGATGGTGCACGGCGGGCCATACCCGGCCACCTCCGATGCCCGTGGTACCTCGGTCGGCACCTTGGCCATCGATCGTTTCCTGCGCCCGGTGTGCTTCCAGAACTACCCTGATAGCCTGCTGCCCGACGCGCTGAAAAACGCCAACCCGTTGCGTATCCAGCGGCTGGTGGATGGCGCGCCGTCTCGAGAATCGCTGTAACGCATCAGGAGGCTTCATGTCGTTGAGCGCAGTCACCCCACACCGTGCGCGGTTGGGCGAAGGGCCGTTCTGGGATATCCCGTCCCAGGCCCTGTATTGGGTGGACATCGCCGCCAGGCAGGCCCTGCGCCTGATGGACGGGCAGTTGCGCGTGTGGCAATTGCCCGAGCACGTCTCGGCGTTCATCCCCTGTGAAAGCGGGGATGCGCTGGTGACCCTGAGCAGCGGTGTGTACCGCCTGGACTTGACCACCGAAGCCCTGACCCTGCTGTGCGTAGCCGACCCGCACGCGGGCAACCGTGGCAACGAAGCGCGCTGTGATGCCCAGGGCCGGCTGTGGCTGGGCACCATGCAGAACAATATCGGGGAGCAGGGCGAAGACCTGCCCATCACCCGGCGCTCCGGTGGCCTGTTCCGTGTCGATGCCGATGCGCGGGTCACGCCGTTGCTGACCGGCCTGGGCATTCCCAACACGTTGCTTTGGAACGAGGAGGGCAGCCAGGTGCATTTCGGCGACAGCATGGACGGCACGCTCTATCAGCATTCGATCCGGTCCGACGGCCAGCTCGAACCCGCCCAGGTGTGGTTCGCACCTCACGAACGCGGCGGGCCGGACGGCTCGGCCATGGACAGCGAGGGCTACATCTGGAATGCCCGTTGGGACGGCAGCTGCCTGTTGCGCCTGACACCCTCGGGTGAAGTGGATCGCATCATCGAACTGCCCGTCAGCCGTCCCACCAGTTGCGTGTTCGGTGGGCCCGACCTCACCACGTTGTATATCACTAGCGCCGCGAGCCCCTTGGATCACCCCCTGGACGGTGCGGTGCTGGCCATAGAAGTTGATGTCCCTGGAAAACCTTGCACTCGCTTTGCCGGATAAACCCTGTAGGAGCGGGCTTGCCCGCGAAAAACGTCAACGATAACGCGTTCATCCTGGATGAACGCGGTGCTCTCAGGTTTTTCGCGAGCAAGCTCGCTCCTACAAAAAAACACAAAACAACAACAAGGAGTCACCCGCATGAATCGTCGTCCTGGTTTGCGTTCCCTGTGCTGCGCCGCTGTGGCGGTCTCGGCCATGAGCTTGAGCGGCCTGCTGCTGGCCGCTGAAGAAGTGAAGATCGGCTTTCTGGTCAAACAGGCGGAAGAACCCTGGTTTCAAACCGAATGGGCTTTTGCCGAAAAAGCCGGCAAGGAGCACGGTTTCACGGTAATCAAGATCGCCGTGCCGGACGGTGAGAAGACCCTCTCGGCCATCGACAGCCTGGCCGCCAACGGCGCCAAGGGCTTTGTGATCTGCCCGCCGGACGTATCGCTGGGCCCGGCGATTGTCGCCAAGGCCAAGGTCAACGGCTTGAAAGTCATCGCTGTGGACGACCGCTTCGTCGATGCCAAGGGCAACTTCATGGAGGACGTGCCGTACCTGGGCATGGCCGCCTTCGAAGTGGGCCAGAAGCAGGGCGCCGCGATGGCCGCCGAAGCGAAAAAACGCGGCTGGGACTGGAAGGACACTTACGCGGTGATCAACACCTTCAATGAACTGGACACCGGCAAGAAACGCACCGACGGCTCGATCAAATCCCTGGAAGAAGCCGGCATTCCCAAGGACCACATCCTCACCGCCGCGCTTAAAACCCTCGACGTTCCGGGCAGCATGGACGCCACCAACTCGGCCCTGGTCAAACTGCCCAGCGGCGCGAAAAACCTGATCATCGGCGGCATGAACGACAACACCGTGCTCGGCGGCGTACGCGCGACCGAAAGTGCCGGTTTCGCGGCGGCCAACGTGATCGGCATCGGCATCAATGGCACCGACGCCATCGGCGAATTGAAGAAAGCCAACAGCGGTTTCTTCGGCTCGATGCTGCCTAGCCCGCACATCGAGGGCTACAACACCGCACTGATGATGTACGAGTGGGTCACCAAGGGCACCGAACCGCCCAAGTACACCGCCATGGACGAAGTGACCTTGATCACCCGCGACAACTTCCAGGCCGAACTGACCAAGATCGGGCTGTGGAAATGACCGCTGCAGCCCTTCGTTTTGACGCAATCGGCAAAACCTTTCCTGGGGTCAAGGCGCTGGATGGCATCAGCTTCACCGCCCACCCCGGGCAAGTGCATGCGTTGATGGGCGAGAACGGTGCGGGTAAATCGACGCTGCTGAAGATCCTCGGCGGCGCCTATATTCCCAGCACCGGCTCGGTGCAGATCGGCGAGCAGGTAATGGCCTTCAAATGCGCCGCCGACAGCATTGCCAGCGGCGTTGCGGTGATTCACCAGGAGTTGCACCTGGTGCCGGAAATGACCGTCGCCGAGAACCTGTTCCTGGGGCATATGCCGTCGCGCTTTGGCGTGGTCAACCGCGGCCTGCTGCGCCAGCAAGCGCTGGCGTGCCTCAAGGGCCTGGCCGATGAGATCGACCCTGAAGAGAAGCTTGGTCGCCTGTCCCTGGGCCAGCGCCAATTGGTGGAAATCGCCAAGGCGCTGTCCCGTGGCGCCCATGTGATCGCTTTCGATGAGCCGACCAGCAGCCTTTCGGCCCGGGAAATCGACCGTTTGATGGCGATCATCACGCGCCTGCGCGACGAGGGCAAAGTGGTGCTCTACGTGTCGCACCGCATGGAGGAGGTGTTCCGTATCTGCAATGCGGTCACGGTGTTCAAGGATGGGCGTTTTGTGCGCACCTTCGATGACATGAGCGCGCTCAGCCATGACCAGTTGGTGACCTGCATGGTCGGCCGCGATATCCAGGACATCTACGATTACCGCCCGCGCGAGCACGGCGAAGTCGCGTTGAAGGTCGACGGCCTGCTGGGAACCGGCTTGCGCGAACCGATCAGCTTCCAGGTACGCAAAGGCGAAATTCTCGGCCTGTTCGGGCTGGTGGGGGCAGGGCGCACCGAGCTGCTGCGCTTGCTCAGTGGCCTGGAACGCGCCAGTGCGGGCAGCCTGGAACTGTGCGGCGAGCCCCTGCAGTTGCGCACGCCCCGTGATGCGATTGCCGCCGGCGTGCTGTTGTGCCCCGAGGACCGCAAGAAGGAGGGCATCATTCCGCTGTCCAGTGTTGCCGAGAACATCAACATCAGTGCCCGTGGCGCGCATTCCACGTTTGGCTGGCTGTTGCGCGACGGCTGGGAAAAAGGCAACGCCGATCACCAGATCAAGGCGATGAAGGTCAAGACCCCGAACGCGGCGCAGAAGATCATGTACTTGTCCGGAGGCAACCAGCAAAAGGCCATTCTTGGCCGCTGGCTGTCGATGCCGATGAAGGTGCTGCTGCTGGACGAACCGACCCGTGGCATCGATATCGGCGCCAAGGCCGAGATCTACCAGATCATCCATAACCTCGCGGCGCAAGGCATTGCGGTGATCGTGGTGTCCAGCGACCTGATGGAAGTCATGGGCATTTCCGACCGCATCTTGGTGCTGTGCGAAGGCGCCATGCGCGGTGAACAACTGCGCGCACACGCGACTGAATCCAACCTGCTGCAGCTGGCCTTGCCGCGCGGCGTGGCGAACTGAGAGACGACCATGACCATTCAAAACAACGCGTTGCCTTCGGCACGCAAACCCCTCGATATGCGCGCGTTGCTCGACAACTGGGCGATGCTGCTGGCGGCGGTGGGCATCTTTGTCCTGTGCGCCTTGCTGGTCGATAACTTCCTCTCGCCGCTGAACATGCGCGGGCTGGGCCTGGCGATTTCCACCGTGGGGATTGCGGCGTGCACCATGCTGTTCTGCCTGGCTTCCGGGCACTTCGACCTGTCGGTGGGTTCGGTGATTGCCTGCGCCGGTGTGGTGGCAGCGATCGTGATGCGCGATACCGACAGCGTGATGCTGGGCATCGGCGCGGCGCTGTTGATGGGCCTGATGGTGGGGCTGATCAACGGCATCGTGATTGCCAAGCTGCGGGTCAACGCATTGATCACCACCCTGGCGACCATGCAGATCGTGCGCGGCCTGGCCTATATCTTTGCCGACGGCAAAGCGGTGGGCGTGTCCCAGGATCAATTCTTCGTGTTCGGCAACGGCCAACTGTTCGGCGTGCCGGTGCCGATCCTGATCACCATCGTGTGCTTCCTGTTCTTCGGCTGGTTGCTCAACTACACCACCTACGGGCGCAACACCATGGCCATCGGCGGCAACCCGGAAGCGGCATTACTGGCGGGTGTCAATGTCGATCGCACCAAGATCCTGATCTTCGCCGTGCACGGCCTGATCGGCGCGTTGGCCGGGGTGATCCTCGCCTCGCGCATGACTTCCGGCCAACCGATGATCGGCCAGGGTTTCGAACTGACGGTGATCTCGGCCTGTGTGCTGGGTGGGGTGTCGTTGAGTGGCGGGATTGGCATGATCCGGCATGTGATTGCCGGCGTGTTGATCCTGGCGATCATCGAGAATGCGATGAACCTGAAGAACATTGATACCTTCTACCAGTACGTGATCCGCGGTTCCATCCTGCTGCTGGCGGTGGTCATCGACCGCATGAAACAACGCTGAACCCAAGTCATCTGGAGATCAAATGTGGGAGGGGGCTTGCCCCCGATGAGGGCGTGTCAGTACATGCATCTGTAACTGACACACCGCTATCGGGAGCAAGCCCCCTCCCACAGTGTCAGTTAGCGGAGAACTTGAAGACGGTGTTCTGGGTGTAGGTCTGCCCGGGATTCAGGCGGGTTGAGGCAAAGGTGGGCTGGTTAGGCGCATCCGGAAAATGCTGGGTCTCCAAGGTGAACCCACTCCAGTGCTGATAGGTCTTGCCGCCCTTGCCCTTCACCGAACCGTCCAGGAAGTTACTGGTGTAGAACTGCACGCCCGGTTCGCTGGTGTAGAGCTGCAAACGGCGGCCCGACTCGGGGTCATGCACGTCGGCTGCGAGCTGTTTCACATCGCCCTTGGTGTCCAGCGCCCAGTTGAAGTCGAACCCGCCCTGTTTCGGCTCGGCAAACTTGAGTTGCGGATGGTCGGCCTTGATGTGCTGACCGATGGCGGTAGGCTTGAGGAAGTCCATCGGCGTGCCCTTGACCGGCGCCAGTTCGCCGGTGGGGATCAGGGTGGCGTTTACCGGTGTGTAGTGGCTGGCATGCAAGGTGGCGACCTGCTTGAGAATGTCGCCGTTACCCGCGCCGGCCAGGTTGAAGTAGCTGTGGTTGGTGAGGTTGAGCACCGTCGGCTTGTCGGTGGTGGCGGTGTAGTCGATGTGCAGTTCGTTCTTGTCGTTGAGGCGGTAAGTGACCTCGGTTTTCAGGTTGCCGGGGAAACCCATCTCACCGTCCTTGGACAGGTAGGTGAGGGTGACCCCGACCGAGTCCTTGTCCTTGACCGGCTTGGCCTGCCACACCTGCTTGTCGAAGCCCTGGGCGCCGCCGTGCAGCGAGTTGGGGCCGTCGTTGAGCGGTACCTGGTAGCGTTTGCCGTCGAGTTCGAAGGCGCCGCCGGCCAGGCGATTGCCGAAGCGGCCGATGGTCGCGCCAAAGAACGCGGTACCCGCTTGATAGCCTTGCACATCGTCAAAGCCCAGCACCACGTCGTCGACCTTGCCGTGCTTGTCCGGCACCTTCAGCGACTGCAACACACCGCCGTAAGTGATCACCGTGGCTTGCATGCCATGGCTGTTGCGCAACACGTACTGTTCGACGGCGGTGCCGTCATTGGTTTTGCCGAAAGGTTTCTGCTCGCTGGTCAGGCCTGCGGCGTGGGCGCCGCCACTGGCGATCAACATGGACAGCGCCAGGCCGGACAGCAGGTATCGAGGGTGCTTCATGGTCGAACTTCCTTTTGTTGTTTTTGGATTGAATAGTTCTACTAATGTGCGATATTTCGTCACTGAGACAGCGAATTTATAGCCTTTAACGCCGATTTCGTAAAATAAAATAAGACTAATTGATCGAGGCATCACGTTATGAGTACTGAGCAAGCCCTGTATCCCGACCTCAAGGGCAAGACCGTATTGATCTCCGGCGGGGCTTCCGGAATCGGTGAGTTCATGGTGCGGGCGTTCGCCGCCCAGGGCGCCAAGGTGGCCTTCGTGGACCGCGCGCAAAGTCAGGGCGAACGCCTGGCCGCACTGTTGAACTCCAAGGGGCACACCGTTGAGTTCGAATGCTGCGATATCACCGATGAAATCGGCTACCGCGCCGCCATCGGCCGCTTCGAGCATTCCCTCGGCCCCATCACGGTGCTGGTGAACAACGCCGCCAACGATGTGCGCCATACCTTGGATGAAATCGACTCGGAAATGTTCGATCGGCTGATTGCAGTCAACCTCAAGCACGCGTTCTTTGCCGCCAAGGCGGTGGTGCCGATGATGAAACAGGCCGGTGGCGGCTCGATCATCAACCTGGGCTCCGTCGGCTGGATGATGGCCTCCGCCGGCTACCCGGTGTACGCCGCCAGCAAGGCCGCCGCCCACGGCATGACCCGCGGCCTGGCACGGGAGCTGGGGCCGCACCATATTCGCGTCAATACCCTGGTGCCAGGCTGGGTGATGACGGAAAAACAGCTGGCGATGTGGGTGGACGACGCCGCCCGTGAACTGATCGCCCGCAGCCAGTGCCTGCCGGGCAGCGTGATGCCCGAGCATATCGCCAACATGGCGCTGTTCCTGGCTTCGGATGCATCGGCGATGTGCTCGGCGCAGAACTTCATCGTCGACGGCGGTTGGGTGTAACACCTCTACTGCGCGGTTTATGCGGTGCCGGGGCTATCTGAATTCGAGCCAGTCGGTAAGATGGGCCACGAATGCGTTGATCCCCAGCACCTCAGGAGCAGTGAGCATGTCCGATTCATCCAGCTATGTCCCACCCAAGGTCTGGACCTGGGACGCCGAAAGCGGCGGCACCTTCGCCAGCATCAACCGGCCCATCGCCGGCGCTACCCACGACAAGGCGCTGCCGGTCGGCAAACACCCCTTGCAGCTGTATTCCCTGGCCACGCCCAATGGGCAGAAGGTCACGATCCTGCTTGAAGAACTGCTGGCGCTCGGGCACTCGGGGGCCGAATACGATGCCTGGCTGATCAAGATCGGCGACGGCGACCAGTTCGGCAGCGGCTTCGTGGCGGTGAACCCAAACTCCAAGATTCCGGCGTTGATGGACCACAGCGGTACGGCGCCGATTCGCGTGTTCGAGTCGGGCGCAATCCTGCAGTACCTGGCCGAGAAATTCGGTGCGTTTTTGCCCACCGAACCTGCCGCCCGTGCCGAATGCCTGTCCTGGCTGTTCTGGCAGATGGGCAGCGCGCCTTACCTGGGTGGCGGTTTTGGGCATTTCTACGCGTATGCGCCGAGCAAGATGGAATATCCGATCAATCGCTTTGCCATGGAAACCAAGCGCCAGCTGGATGTGCTGGACAAGCGCCTGGCGGTCAGCGAATACATTGCCGGTGATGACTACACCATTGCCGATATCGCCATCTGGCCGTGGTACGGCGGGTTGGTGAAAGGGCGGTTGTATGGCGCGGCGGAGTTTCTGTCGGTGCATGAATACCCGAACGTCATGCGCTGGGCCGATGCCATCGATGCGCGGCCGGCGGTGCAGCGTGGGCGGCGGGTGAATCGCGTTTCGGGCGACGATCAGTTGCCCGAACGCCACAGCGCCAGCGATCTGGATTGAAATGTGGGAGGGGGCTTGCCCGTGCAGTTGATCGCTCCCACGCTCTGCGTGGGAGCGCCCCCTGGGACGCTCCGCGTCCCGCCGTGTGACGCAGAGCGTCACGGGCTGCATTCCCACGCGGGAGCGTGGGAACGAGCCATCGATGCGCGGCCGGCGGTGCAGCGTGGGCGGCGGGTGAATCGCGTTTCGGGTGACGATCAGTTGGCCGAGCGCCATAGTGCGGGCGAGCTGGATTGAAATATGGGAGGGGGCTTGCCCGTGCAGTTGATCGCTCCCACGCTCTGCGTGGGAGCGCCCCCTGGGACGCTCCGCGTCCTGCCGTGCGACGCAGAGCGTCACGGGCTGCATTCCCACGCGGGAGCGTGGGAACGAGCTATCGATGCGCGGCCGGCGGTGCAGCGTGGGCGGCGGGTGAATCGCGTTTCGGGTGACGATCAGTTGGCCGAGCGCCATAGTGCGGGCGAGCTGGATTGAAATGTGGGAGGGGGCTTGCCCCCGATGGCGGAGTGTCAGTCACTGTAGTTGTTGACTGACCCACTGCCATCGGGGGCGAGCCCCCTCCCACATTTGGATCTTCTTGGCTTCGATTTATTTGTAGCGTTGCTCGAACACCGCCACCTGCTCAGGCTTGATCAGCTCGAAGGGCACCCACACCTGCGCTTCGATCGGCTCGCCCTTGATCATCCGCACCGCTGCCTGTAGCGCTTGAGTCGCCTGGGCTTTCGGGTCCTGGAACACCGATGCGGTGAGGGCGCCGCGCCGGATCGCCGCCAAGCCGTCGGGCAGGCCATCGATGCCGACAATCGCCACTTCGCCTTTGCTCTTGCCGGCTTGCTGCAGGGCCATGGCCGCACCAATCGCCATTTCATCGTTGTTGGCCACAATCGCATCGAACTGCGTGCCCGCCAGCAGCCAGTTGCTGGTCAGGTCCATGGCCTTGCTGCGTTGCCATTCGGCACTTTGCTGCTCGACGATCCTGATCCCGGGAAACTCCGTGAGCACCTGCTTGGCGCCTTCAGTGCGGTCATGGGTGGCGTTCTGCGCCAGGTCACCCATGATGATCGCCACGTTGCCCTTGCCGCCGAGTTTTTCCGCGAGGTAGCGCATCTGCAATTGCCCGGCTTCGATATCGTTGGACGCCACGGTCACCACCCCCTTGGGCAGCGTGGGTTGATCGGGATGGCGGTTGACGTACACCAATGGCTTGTTGGCAGCCACGGCGGCGCGCGTCATGTTGGCGGTGGCGGCGGTGTCCACCGGCAGCACGATGACCGCGTCGACGTTCTGGTTGAGAAACCCTTCGACCTGGTTGAGCTGGCGCACCACGTCGCCCTGGGCGTCTTCGAACTGGATCTGCACGTCCTGTTGCTTGGCGGCCGCTTCAAGGCCGGTGCGCACGTAGGTCATGAAGTTATCGTCGACCCGCGCGATGCTCACGCCGATGCGGTACGCGGCGAAGGTCCATTGGCTGAACAGCAGCAACAGGGTGGCAACCATCAATGAGTAGCGATGCATGGGGTATTCCTCTTGTTGTTATAGGGTGAATGCCTGGCGGAAACGCTCCAGGGCCGCTTCGCTGTCGCCGCTGGCCCAGCCTTCCAGGCCGACCACGCCGCTGTAGCCGATGGCATGCAACGCCCGGGCGATTGCCGGGTAATGGATTTCGCCGGTGCCGGGCTCCTGGCGCCCGGGCACGTCCGCCACCTGGATTTCACCGATGGCGCTGCCGGCGCGCTGGATCAGTTCGATCAGGTTTCCTTCGCCAATCTGCGCGTGGTAAAGGTCCAGGTTCATCTTCACGTGCGGGCTGCCCACCGCTTCGATCAGCGCCAGGGTTTCGTCGGCACGGGCGAAGGGCGTGCCGGGGTGGTCGACTTCAGTGTTGAGGTTTTCCAGCAGGAACACGCGGCCGGCGTCTTCGCCCAGGCGCGCAATTTTTTCCAGCGTCTTGCAGGCGCTCAGCCACATGCGCCCGGTGGTGCGGCTGACGGGTTGCACCGGCAGGCCGCCGTCGCCCAGGCCGGTGCCGTGCAGGTTGAGGCTGGGGCAGTTCAGACGCGCGGCGACGCCCAGTGATTCCTGTGCGCTGTGTAGCAGTTGGCGGATGCCTTCGGGGTCGGTGAGCGTGCCGCTGATGTAGCCGGTCATAGAGGTGAAGTCCGCGCCGGTTGCAGCCAGGGCGCTGATGTCCTTGTCTGTCCAGTTCCAGATTTCCGCGCTGAAGCCCAGTGCATGAATGCGTTTGACCCGTTCGACGAACGGCAGGTCGAGGAACACCATCTCGGCACTGATCGCCAGCTTGAACGGGATCACAGGTTCACCGCCGTGCCTTGCTCGCAGGCCTGGATGCACGCGCGGGCAATCGCCAGGGCGGCCCGTGCATCTTCGCCGCTGGCCAGGGGCTTGGCGCCGCTGCGCAGGCAGTCGACAAAGTGGTTGAGCTCGGCGATGTAGGCGTCGCGCAGCAGGTCGGTGTCCAGGCGCTGGGTGTCTGCCTGGATGCCTTGGGCCTGGTAGCGCACCAGGTCGGATGCCTGCACGCCGCCCATGGTCAGCATGCCGGCGCTGCCGAACACTTCACCGCGCACGTCGTAGCCATACACCGCCTGGAAGTTGGCCTCGGCGGTGGCAATCGCACCGTTATCGAAGCGGATAGTGACCACGGCGGTGTCGAGAAAGCCTTTGCTTTTGTAATCCGGGGCGATCAGGGCGTCGGCCATGACCTGCACCTGCACCGCTTCGGCACCGGGGTTGAGGTAGCGCAGGGTGTCGAAGTCGTGGATCAGGGTTTCCAGGAAAATCACCCACTGCGGTGAGGCGCCGGGGTTGTTCAGCGCCGGGTCGCGGGTGAGCGAGCGCAGCAGTTGCGGGGTGCCGATGCGACCTGCGACGACGTCGAGGTGAGCGGTGCGAAAGCTCTTGGCGAAACGCCGGTTGAAACCGACCTGCAAGGGCACGCGGGCATCGGCGGCGGCGGCGATGGCGCGGTCGGCTTCATCCAGGGTAATGGCCATGGGTTTCTCGCAAAAGATGCCCTTGCCGGCACGGGCGGCGCTGATCACCAGCTCGGCATGGCTGCGGGCAGGGGCGGCGATGAGTACGCCGTCGATTTCCGGGTCGTCGAGCAGTTGCTGGGGGTCGGTATAGACCTTGTCCACACCCAGTTCTGCCGCGAGGCGGGCGGCTTGCCCTGGGGTGGGGTCGGCTATCGCGGCAAGGCAAGCGCCTGGAATGTGGCGGGCGGCGGTCAGGCCGTGGAAGCTGCCCATGCGACCGGCACCGATCAAGCCCAGGCGGATATTTTTAGTGCTCATGTATGACCCCTTCTTATTGTTGGCCTCAGGACGGTCCTGATGGATAAGGGGACGAGAGCAAGGGCTGTGCCAATAATTAACTCACTGATATTTAAAGATATTTAACGGCGACATAAATAAACAGTGTCTATTTAAATGACATGTCTATGCTGACATGTCGAAAACATGAACATGGATACCGCTTATGAGCCCGGCGATCAGTGCGCAAGACCTCGATTACCTGACCGCGCTGGGCCCGGCCGCGCTCAATGATGGCCCCGTCGCAGCGTTGGAACAGGCGTGGCAGGCCTGCCTGGGTGGGCAGGTCCGGCGCCCGCCGCAGGTTCGTCAGATGATCTGGGATTCCTGGCGACGCAGTGTCGCGGCCGGCATCGATCCGGCGGACAGCGCTTACCGCTTTGTCGCCGCCGACGCACTGACGGCCACGCTGGCCAACCACCGGGTGCTGATCGCCGCTGCCGCGCAAGTCATGCATGGGTTGCTGGCGTACAACCCGCGCGGGCATATCAACCTCACCGATGCCGACGGCACGACCTTGTATTTCTGCGGGCTGGACATCACGCCGGTGGGCAGCCGCCTGCTTGAATCGGTCCAAGGCACCAACTGCACCGGCCTGGCGCTGGCTCAGGACCATCTGGTGTATGTGCTGGCCGAAGAAAACTTCGCCGTCGGCCTGCGTCAACGCCGCATGCATTGCGCCGCCGCGCCGATCAAGAACGCCCAGGGCCAGACCCTGGCGATGCTGACGCTCACGGCCGAGCCCGGCTGGTTTCACTTCCATACCCTGGGCACCGTCCAGGCGGCGGCGGAAGCCGTGTCCCGGCAGATGGCGTTGCAGGCGTTGCTGCAAGAGCAGCAAACCGTACTCGAAGTGCTGAACGAAGGCTTGGTGGTGCTGGATGAGCGCGGCTGCATCAAGGCGATCAATCGCTACGCACGGCAACTGTTCAATGTGGGGCTTGATGTGCTCGGCAGTCCCTTGCAGCGCCTTGGTCGCAGTGAGCTGAGCGAGGCGATGTTGCAGGGTGGCGAGAGTGTGCGCGACCTCGATTGCACCTTTCGACTGCCCGACCGCAGCCAGCTCGCCTGCCTGGTCTCGGTGTGCCCGCTGGAGCAGGGCGGGGTGATTGTGTCGGTGCGCGAAAACCGCCGCATCCGCGAAATCA
This sequence comes from Pseudomonas sp. MUP55, assembly GCF_034043515.1. Lineage (NCBI taxonomy): Bacteria > Pseudomonadati > Pseudomonadota > Gammaproteobacteria > Pseudomonadales > Pseudomonadaceae > Pseudomonas > Pseudomonas sp. MUP55. The sequence goes on from NZ_CP138214.1 coordinate 2,329,822, forward strand.
CCCGGCGTATTGTCGGCACCCAGGCCCGCTACACCTTTGAAACCATCCAGGGCACGTCGCGCGCGATGCAGGATGCACTGCACCTGGGGCGCATCGCCAGTCGGAGTGACTCCACCACGCTGATCCTCGGCGAAAGCGGCACCGGCAAGGAGTTATTTGCCCAGGCGATTCATAACGGCAGCGAACGTTGCAATGGCCCCTTCGTGGCGGTGAACTGCGGCGCGATTCCGCGGGACCTGGTGCAAAGCGAACTGTTCGGGCATATCGAAGGCGCCTTCACCGGCTCGGCGCGGGGCGGCTCGGCGGGCAAGTTTGAACTGGCCGATGGCGGCACGATTTTTCTCGATGAAATCGGCGACATGGCCTTCGATGCTCAGGTCAGCCTGCTGCGTGTGTTGCAGGAAGGCGAAGTGACCCGCGTCGGCGCCAAGCACTCGCGGCCGGTGAATGTGCGCATCATCGCGGCGACCCACCGTAATCTCAGCCAGGCGGTGGCCGAGGGGGCGTTTCGCGAGGACCTTTACTACCGCCTCAATGTGCTGAACATCACGGTGCCGCCCTTGCGCATGCGGCGCGACGATATCCCCTTGCTGGCGCGCTATTTCCTGCAGCGCTGCGCGCGCTCGTTGCGTAAACCGCTGCAGGGTTTCGCGCCGGATGCGTTGGCGTTGCTCTCGGCGCATGGCTGGCCGGGCAATGTGCGTGAGCTGGAAAACGCTATCGAGCGCGCGACCAACCTGGCGATGGGCGAGTGGATCCAGCCGGGGGATTTGCCGCTGGACGCCAGGCCGCGCGCCACGGCCGGCCCAAGTGCCCCACAACCGACGCAGGAGCTGAGCAGCCATGAAATGCACGCCATCGTCACGGCCCTGACGGTGACCGGCGGCAATATCCGCCTGGCCGCGCAGCAGCTGAAAGTCTCGCGGGGCGGGTTGTACAACAAGATGAGCCGGTTTGGCCTGAACGCCGCCGACTTCCGCAGTTCCTGAAAGGCCAACCAACCCAAATCCGGAGAACACCGACCGTCCCCTGTGGGAGCAGTCGAGCTTCAGCGAGGCTGCGATGGCGGTGGGTCAGGCAACATAAATGCCAGCAGTACCGCCGCCTTCGTAGCCTCGCTCGGGCTCGACAACTCCCACATTTGATCTGCGTTGGCTGTGAGTGCGGTGCCCGGCTTTCGAGCCCAAATCCAAGCAACACCGACAATCCCCTGTGGGAGCTGTCGAGCTTTAGCGAGGCTGCGATGGCGGTGGGTCAGGCAACACAAGTGCCAGCAGTGCCGCCGCCTTCGTAGCCTCGCTCGGGCTCGACAACTCCCACATTTGATCTGCGTTGGCTGTGAGTGCGGTGCCCGGCTTGTGAACCCAAATCCAACTAACCCAAACAATCCCCTGTGGGAGCTGTCGAGCTTTAGCGAGGCTGCGATGGCGGTGGGTCAGGCGACACAAATGCCAGCAGTACCGCCGCCTTCGTAGCCTCGCTCGGGCTCGACAACTCCCACATTCGGTCTGTGTTGGCTGTGAGTGCGGTGCCTGGCTTGTGAACCCAAATCCAACCAACCCAAACAATCCCCTGTGGGAGCTGTCGAGCTTCAGCGAGGCTGCGATGGCGGTGTGTCAGGCAACACAAATGCCAGCAGTGCCGCGGCCTTCGTAGCCTCGCTAGGGCTCGACAACTCCCACATTTGATCTGCGTTGGCTGTGATTGCGGTGCCCGGCTTTCGAGCCCAAATTCAAGCAACACCGACAATCCCCTGTGGGAGCTGTCGAGCTTTAGCGAGGCTGCGATGGCGGCGGGTCAGGCAACACAAGTGCCAGCAATGCCGCCGCCTTCGTAGCCTCGCTCGGGCTCGACAACTCCCACATTTGATCTGCGTTGGCTGTGAGTGCGGTGCCCGGCTTGCGAACCCAAATCCAACCAACCCAAACAATTCCCTGTGGGAGCTGTCGAGCTTTAGCGAGGCTGCGATGGCGGTGGGTCAGGCGACACAAATGCCAGCCTTACCGCCGCCTTCGTAGCCTCGCCGGGGCTCGACAACTCCCACATTCGGTCTGTGTTGGCTGTGAGTGCGGTGCTTGGCTTGTGAACCCAAATCCAAGCAACACCGACAATCCCCTGTGGGAGCTGTCGAGCTTTAGCGAGGCTGCGATGGCGGTGGGTCAGGCAACACACCGCCAGCAGTGCCGCCGCCTTCGTAGCCTCGCTCGGGCTCGACAACTCCCACATTTGATCAGCGTTGGCTGTGATTGCGGTGCCCGGCTTTCGAGCCCAAATTCAAGCAACACCGACAATCCCCTGTGGGAGCTGTCGAGCTTCAGCGAGGCTGCGATGGCGGTGGGTCAGGCGACACAAATGCCAGCAGTACCGCCGCCTTCGTAGCCTCGCCGGGGCTCGACAACTCCCACATTTGATCTGCGTTGGCCGTGAGTGCGGTGCACGGCTTGTAAACCCAAATCCAACCAACCCAAACAATCCCCTGTGGGAGCTGTCGAGCTTTAGCGAGGCTGCGATGGCGGTGGTTCAGGCAACACAAATGCCGGCAAAGCCGCCGCCTTCGTAGCCTCGCTCGGGCTCGTCAACTCCCACATTCGATCCCCTCAGGTGCCCATATTTTCCGAAGTCACGATCTGCGGCGGGATATGCACCCGGTGTCGCGCAGGTTCGAAGGTCTCGTCAGTCTGCAACTGCACCAGCAGCTCGATCAGGGCCACGGCCGTCTGGCGCGGCTGGGAATCCATCACCACGTCGATCAATCCCTGGCTCAACGCCTGGCGCGACAGGTCGGTGGACTCCTGCAAAATGGCGCACAACGCCGGGCGCTTGGGCAGTTGCGCCAGGGCGTTGATCACGCCGTCACCGCCACCGCCCACCACACAGAGCCCGCGCAGGTCGGTGTGGCGGCTGAGCAGGTCGAGGGTGGCTTCTTCGGTGATGTCGCAGTTGTCCAGGTTGATCAGCGGTTCCAACGGCTTGAGCCCCGGCGCGTGTTCGGCCAGGTAGCTGTGCAAACCTTCGACCCGCGCCTGGTGGCCGAGAAAGCGATGCCCGCCCAGCAGAATGCCCACGCTGCCTTTGCGCGCGCCGCAGGTGCGCGCCAACAGCCAACCCATGGTGCGGCCGACGACCTGGTTATCCTGGCCCACATAAGGTTCGGCGGCCTGTTCGTGAATATCCGAGAGCAGCGCCACCACCGGCACCCCGGCCTGGCGGATGTGCGCCAGGCAGGCATTGATCAGCGGATGGGCGAAGCTGACCACCGCCAGGGCGTCGCACTGCACGGCCAGTTGCTCGATCTGCGCGACGATGGCGCTGGGTGTGCGGTCGACGATGTACTCGAACTGGCAGCTCAGGTTGGCGCTGGCGTGATGCTGCGCCGCCGTGCTGATCGACTGGGCCAGGTTGGCGTAGAACGCCTGGGCGGTGCCCAGCAGGAGAATGCCGAAACGGTAGGTCGGACGCCGTTCGCGGATGCGCTGGCCGATCAGCCGCGCGGCGAAATAACCGACCGCCTCGGCGGCCTGGAACACTTGTTCGGCGGTGTCCGGGTTGACCGGCGCGCGGGCGTTCAATACGCGGTCGACGGTGGCCACGCTGAGGCCCGCCTGGGCGGCGACGGTGGCGATGGTCGGGCGTTTACTGGTGTTCATGGCAAGCCCCTTGAGCGTCTTGATAGAAAACTATCAAGCCCCGCTGGGCCTGGATGATAGCTTGATAGGGAATGGATTCAAGGCCTTGAGGCTGATTTAGCCGCACTCTATCGTTGGTTTCGCAAAGCCCCTGAAACCCCACGCTTGCGGAGAACAATAACAATGCCCGAACACACCGCTCACCGCGCCCGGCGCGATTACAGCCTGACCGGCCCCGAAGCCGCCCGCGCCGCCGAAAAAGGCCTGGTCTCGGCCCGCTGGTACCAATCGCCGATCTCGCGCAAACGCATGAAGGAACTGATGCAGCGCCGTGACGGCCCGGCCCTGCTGGACACCGCGATCTGGTTCACGGCCTTGTTTGTCACCGGCTTCGGCGGCTACTGGTTCTGGGGTTCCTGGGCCTGCGTGCCGTTCTTCCTGGCCTATGGCGTGCTCTACGGCACCGCCTCCAACCCGCGCTGGCACGAAACCGGCCATGGCACGGCGTTCAAGACGCGCTGGATGAATGACGCGCTGTACCCGGTGGCGTGTTTCATGTGCCTGTTCGAACCCCATGTATGGCGCTGGAGCCATGCCCGGCATCACACTGACACCATCGTCGTCGGCCGCGACCCGGAGATCGTCGAACCGCGCCCGCCAAGCTTCTGGATGATGTTCCTGAGCCTGTTCAACCTGCCCCTGGCCTGGAAGACCTTCAGTGGCGTGGCCCGCCATGCCATCGGCCGGATGAGCGCACAGGAGCAGGACTTCATCCCCGAATCCGAATGGCCCAAGGTGTTTCGTGCCGCGCGTATCTGGGTGGGCATCTATGCGCTGGTCATCGGCACCGCGTTGTACCTGCACAGCTGGTTGCCGCTGATGCTGGTGGGGCTGCCGAGCGTGTATGGCGCCTGGCTGGGCTACCTGTTCGGCCTTACCCAGCACGTGGGCCTGGCCGAAGATGTACTCGACCACCGCAGCAACTGCCGCACCATTTACATGAACCGCGTGCTGCGCTTTATCTACATGGACATGAACTACCACCTCGAACACCACATGTACCCGATGGTGCCGTACCACGCGCTCGAACAGCTGCACGAAGAAATCCGCGGCGATTGCCCGCCGCCGTACGCCAACCTGTTCGAGGCCTACAAGGAAATCCTGCCAACCCTGTGGAAACAGCGCAGCGACCCGACCTATTTCGTCCAGCGCCCGGTCCCCACAGTGGCGAGCGAGCCTGCTCGCGCTGAGCTGCGCGGCAGCCCCAATAAACCTGACGCAGTCTTTCAGTAAAACCCGATCGCGACCCTGGGGCCGCTGCGCAGCCCAGCGCGAGCAAGCTCGCTCGCCACAAGGGACGTTATTCACCTGGAGAAAAGTCATGAACGATCAATGGATCGACGTCTGCGCCGTGGGCGAAATAGACGAAGAAGACGTGCTGCGCTTCGACCACGGCGCCCACACCTATGCGGTGTTCCGCTCCGCCGACAATGAGTTTTTCGCCACCGCCGGCCTGTGCACCCACGAGAAAATCCACTTGGCCGACGGCCTGGTCATGGACCACGTCATCGAATGCCCCAAGCACAACGGGCGCTTCGATTACCGCTCCGGCAAGGCCCTGGGCGCGCCGGTCTGCGTCAACCTGAAAACCTACCCGGTACGGGTCGAAGCGGGGCGAGTGCTGCTCGCTGTCACGGCTTGATGATGAGCGCGCCCCTGATTATCGTCGGCGCCGGCCATGCCGGTGGCCGCGCGGCGTTGACCCTGCGCGAAGAGGGTTACGACGGTCGACTGATCCTGATCGGCGACGAACCACACGTCCCCTACGAACGACCGCCGCTGTCCAAGGCCCTGTTGCAAGGCAGCCTGGACCTGGCTGGGTGCAGCCTGTGCGACAGCACGCGGCTGGCCGAGCTGAGCATCGAGCATATCGCCGGCAATGCGGTCAGCCGGCTGGTGCCGCAGCAACATCAACTGCAACTGGCCGATGGCCGCTGGCTGGACTATGCCGGTGTGTTACTGGCCACAGGCGGTCGGGCGCGGCGTTTGCCGCAGGCTCAGGCCAACGTGCTGTACCTGCGCACTCACGACGAAGCATTGGCCCTGCGCGCAACGTTGCGCCCCGGCACCCGGCTGGTGGTGGTCGGCGGTGGGTTCATCGGCCTGGAAGTGGCGGCGACCGCCCGTGGCCTGGGCTGCGCGGTAACGGTGCTGGAAGCCGGGCCGCGCCTGGCGGGCAGGGTATTGCCGCCGATCATCAGCGAAGCATTGCTGAAGGTGCACCGCGAGCAGGGCGTGGACGTGCGCTTGAACGTCGCGGTGGAATGCATCCATGCCGACGCCGTGCAACTGGTGGATGGGCAGACGCTGCCCTGTGACCTGGTGGTGGTCGGCATCGGCATGCAGCCGAACGTTGAACTGGCGGCGGCGGCCGGGCTGGACGTCGGGCAGGGCATTCGCGTTGACGCGTACTTGCGCACCAGCGCGGCGAACATCTACGCGGCGGGGGACGTCTGCGAGTTCCGGCTCGGCGGCGTCTATCAGCGTCAGGAAACCTGGCGCAACGCCGAGGCCCAGGGGCGGCACGCGGCGTTGAACCTGCTGGGTCGCGCGTTGCCTTTCGAAGCCGTACCGGGTTTCTGGTCCGATCAGTATGACTGGGGCTTGCAGACGGTGGGTGTGATGACGCCGAGTAGCGTCAGCCGCGCCTTGCCCCAGGGCGGCGTGCTGCTGTTCTACCTCGATGCCGACGGCTATTTGCAAGGCGCCTGCGGTTGGGCGCCGGGCAACAGCGTGGCCAGGGACATTAAGCTGTGCGAACGGCTGATACTCGCACGCGTTGCGTTGTCGACGGCTGACTTGGCGGATCCGGCGGTCTCCCTTAAACACTGGCTGCGAGGCTGACATGCGCCAATTACTGGTATTCCAATCCCTGTGGGCCATGCAAACCGAACCGGGTCCGCTCGAAGCGCAACTGGATCGCATCGTCGCCGCCGGTTTCGATGGCGTCACCGATCACTACTGGAAGGCCGCCGAGGTCGCTCGCCTGCATGCGGCCACCGCCGAGCGTGGCTTGCAGATCGAAGGCCAGCTGTTTCCGCAGTCGGTGGATGACGTGGCGCGGGCACTGGATGTGATCAGCCGCCACGGCTGCCATCACCTCACCCTGCAAGCCGACGTGCGCCCGCGTAGCCAGGCCGAGGCGGCCCGCTTGGTCGAAGGCTGGCAACGCCTGGCCGAGCAGGTGGAGTTCCCGATCCTGCTGGAAACCCACCGTTATCGCCTGACCAGTGACCTGCTGTTTACCCTCGACCTGCTGGCCCAGATGCCCGACCTGAAACTGCTGGCGGACCTGTCCCATTACGTGGTCGGACGCGAACTACCCGAGCCCGGCGCCGATGAAGATGATGAACAGATACGCACCATCCTGCGCCATAGCTGGGGGTTTCATGGCCGTGTGGCGAGCAGCGAGCAGGTGCAGGTGTCGCTGGATTTCGCGCAGCATCAAGCCTGGGTTGAGCGTTTTATCGGTTGGTGGCGCTACGGCATCGAGGACTGGCTGGCCCGTCCCGACACCCCGCAAAGCCTGCCCTTCACCTGCGAACTCGGCCCGCCGCCTTATGCGATCACCGACGCGGATGGCCGAGAACTCAGTGACCGCTGGGCGCAGGCGCTGACAATCAAGCGCCTGGTTCGCAGCCTATGGGAGCAGTGCGTAAGCCATCAGGACAGCAACCCGGTGCTGACCGCCACAATCAAAAACACCCCCAATACCGCGCGGTAGATCACGAACGGCCAGGTGGAGAAGCGCTCCAGAAACTTCATCAGGCCCCAGATCGCGAAGAACGCCGAGATGCTCGCCACCACCAGGCCGAAGATCAAGTGTGGCCAGGCATGGGCGGGCATGTCGGCGTGCAGCAGCACCCACAGCTCTTTCAAGCCGGCAAGGGCGATGGCGGGCAGGCCCAGCAGAAATGAAAACCGCGCCGCTTCTTCGCGCTTGAAGTTGAGGAACAGCGCGGCGGTCAGGGTCGAGCCCGAACGCGAGACTCCTGGAATCAACGCGCCAATCTGCGCGATGCCCACGATCAGCGCATCACGCAAGCGCATCTGGCTGACCTCGCGGGTGTGGCGGGCGCGCAGTTCGGCCGCTGCCAGTAACACCGCCATCACCACGCAGGCGATACCGATCACCATCAAGCCACGCAGGGGCGAGTTGCAGGTATTCAAGGTCGAAGACAGTGCCAGGCCGGCAATGCAGATCGGAATAGTCGCCAGCACGATCGCCACCGCCAGCTTGAACCAGCGGTCGTTGTAGTCACCCCGGCGCACGGCACTGATGCTGCCGGTGGTCACTTGGTGCACGTCGCGCCAGAAGTAGCTCACCACCGCCGCCAGCGCCGCCAATTGCATCGCCGCGGAAAATGCCGAGCCGGGATCCTGCCAGCCGAGCAGGGCAGGGACCACGCGCATGTGGGCGGTGGATGAGACCGGCAGCAGCTCGGTGATGCCCTGGATCACGCCCAGGATAAAAATCTGCAGGTAATCCAGGGAGGCAAAACCCACATCCAGGCCGGCGGAGCAGACGTTAGTCAAGATAGATGTCCTTGCTAAAAGAGAGAGCCGGCGAAGTTTATTCTAAATGTTTCAGGATTTCGGACAGGGCTGAGGCTATCTGCAATCGGTTCAGCCAATAGAAAGGTTGGGCGATGTATTGGCCTGGCCAGTGGATTTGTGAACAATGGCGCCCTGCGTTTTTTCACCGAGAGCCCCATGCCTGAAACCACCGTCGAATTGATCCAGACCGGCCCTGAACACGCCGAGCTGATCCGCAATCTTTACCAGTACTACGCCTACGAATCTTCCGATTGGGAACAGGAAGACGTCGAGGCCGATGGCCGTTTCTATATCCACGACGAACACCTGACCCGTTACTGGCAAGACCCGCAGTGGAGCGCCAACCTGTTATTGGTAGACGGCTATATCGCCGGTTTCCTCCTGATCGAAGGCAGCGAACTGCCCGGCATCGATGCCCTGGAGCTGGCCGACCTGTTCATCCTCAAGCGCTACCGCCGCAAAGGCATCGGCCGCGCCATCGCCACCCAGGTGCTGTGCAGCGGCGAGGCCAATTGGCTGGTGCGTTTCTATGATCAGGACGAAGTGTCCCAGGCTTTCTGGCGCACGGTGCTGGATAACCTGCCGCGCCCGGTGCAGATGCTGGAGCTTGAGGATGAGCCGCACTTGATCAGCTACCTGGTGACCCACGCTTCACTGCATTGACCGGCTGGCCTGAGGCGGACTGAACAACACCTGCTGCATCGCCTGCGGCGGTTGCCCGAACGCCCGCAGAAACGCCTGGCGCATGCGCTCGCGATCACCAAAGCCGGTTTCGCGGGCCACCACTTCGACCGGGTGGCGACTGGTTTCCATCATCGCGCGCGCCGCTTCCACGCGCAGGGCCTCGATGGCCTTGGCCGGCGTCTGCCCGGTTTCTTCGCGAAACACCCGGCTGAACTGGCGCGGGCTGAGGCGGGCGACGTCGGCCAGGGCTTCCACCGACAGGTCGTGGGTGAGGTTTTCACGGGCGTAGGCCAGGGCCAGTTGTACGCGGTCGGACTTGGGGTCCAGTTCGAGCAACGCCGACAGTTGCGATTGCTCGCTGCCGCGCCGTTGTGCGATCACCAGCTTGCGTGCAATGCGCCGGGCCAGGTCGCTGCCCAGGTCGTTCTCTACCATGGCCAGCGCCAGGTCGACCCCGGCGCTCATGCCGGCGCCGGTCCACACCTGGCCGTCGACCACGAATAACTTGTCTTCCTCCAGATGGATATGCGGGTAGCGTTTGCGAAACGCCGGCGCGTGGATCCAGTGGGTGGTGGTGCGTTTACCTTCCAGCAAGCCAGCTTCGGCCAGCACGAAAATGCCCATGCACAGCGAGGCCACGCGGCGCGATTGCGCGGAGGCGGCCTTGACCATCTCCAGCAGATTGGCTTCCGGCAGGCGAAACTCCAGGTAGCCGCTGACGATCAGCGTGTCATAACCCTGCGGCCGAATCGGCGAGGTGTTCACCGAAAAGCCCTGGGACGTCATCACCGCGCCGCCGCTTTCCGACACCAGGTGAAACTCATAGGCCGGCTCGCCCCGCAACAGGTTGGCGCACTCGAACACCGAACCCAGGCTGAGGCTCAACGACTGGAAGTTCGGGTACACCATCAGCGCAACGCTGTGCATTGTCATTCTCCAAGGGGCGCGGGAGGGGGGATTGTCGGCGCGTGCCCGGTAAACGGCAACTGCCTTTGGCCGATGGCCGGAATCCTTGCGCATCTGACATTGTGAGCCTGCGAGCGTGGCCCTAACATTCCTCCAACGAACTAGACGACTGGTCTAATCGTCAGGAGGCCAAGCATGAACAGCCAAACCCGAAGTGCACGACAGACCATCCTTGAAAGCGCGCAAGCGATTGTGGGCGCCAAGGGATTTTCCGCGGTGGGCTTGAACGAAATACTTCAAGCCGCCGCCGTGCCGAAGGGTTCGTTCTATCACTACTTCGCTTCCAAGGACGCTTTCGGCGTGGTGCTGCTCGATACCTACTTCGATAACTACGTACACGGCATGGAGCAATTGTTCAGCCAGGCGGATGTGTCCTGCTACACCAAGCTGATGCGCTACTGGCAGGCCTGGATCGACAACCACACTGGCTGCACCGATACCGGCAAATGCCTTGCCGTCAAACTCGGCGCCGAGGTGTCAGACCTTTCAGAGCCGATGCGCCTGGCATTGCAGCGCGGTACGTCACGCACCATCGATTTGCTTGCCACGGCCCTGCGCCAGGGTGTGCAAGAGGGTTCGCTGAGTATCGAGCAAGACCCGCAAAGCCTGGCCCGACGCCTGTATGCGTTGTGGCTGGGGACCAGCGTCATGGGCAAGATCAACCGTACCACCGCGCCGTTCGACGAGGCGCTGGGGCTGACCCGGCAGTTGCTGGGCCAGCCTGAATATCCCGCTAATCACAACGATCGAGGCACTGGAAAATGAAAGTATTAATGGTACTGACCTCTCACGACCAGCTTGGCGATACCGGCCGCAAGACCGGCTTCTGGCTCGAAGAGTTTGCCGCTCCCTATTACGCGTTCAAGGACGCCGGCGCCGATATCGTGCTGGCATCGCCGGCCGGTGGCCAGCCGCCGCTGGACCCGGTCAGCGATCAGCCGGACTTCCAGACCGAACAAACCCGGCGCTTCGCCGCTGACCCGGCCGTGCAGCAGGCCCTGGCGACCACGGTGAAACTGGAGTCGGTCAACGCCGCCGACTTCGACACCGTGTTCTACCCAGGAGGCCACGGCCCGCTGTGGGACCTGGCCGAGTCGCCGGTGTCCATCGCGCTGATCGAGTCGTTCGAGCGCGCCGGCAAGCCTATCGGGTTTGTCTGCCACGCACCGGGCGCCTTGCGTCACGTCAAGGCGGTCAACGGCGCGCCACTGATCAAGGGCCGTCGCGTCACCGGATTCTCCAACTCGGAAGAAGCCGCGGTGGAATTGACCGAGGTGGTGCCCTTCCTGATTGAAGATGAATTCAAGAAACTGGGCGGCACGTACGAGAAGGGCGCCGACTGGCAGTCTTTCGTGATTGTCGATGGCTTGCTGGTGACGGGGCAGAACCCCGGCAGTTCCAGCGACGTAGCCAAGGCCCTGCTCAAACTCACCGCTTAACTTAAACAAACGATTGATGCGTTGGCGGCTCGCAAGAGCCGCCAGTGTTTTCGCTCGTCCTGAATTTGGAAGATTCCCATGGCTCATTCATTGAACACTCCAGTAAAACTGGGGCATCACACCTTGAACAACCGCGTCGTGCTGCCGCCCCTGACGCGTCAGCGCAGCGCTCAACCCGGCGATATCGCCACCGACTTGATGGCTGAGTACTACCGTCAACGCGCCAGCGCCGGTTTCATGGTCAGCGAGGGCACCCAGATCGAGCCGCGTGGCCAGGGTTATGCGTGGACACCGGGGATCTACACCCCGGCGCAGATCAACGGCTGGCGCAAGGTCACCGAGGCGGTGCATGCCGAAGGCGGCGTGATCTTCGCCCAGTTGTGGCATGTGGGCCGCGTGTCCCATAACGCCTTGCAACCCGACGGCGCCGCGCCGGTCGCCCCGTCGGCAATCCAGGCCCTGCAGGCGAAGGCGTTCATCGAAACCGCGCCGGGTGTCGGTGAGCTTAAGCAACCCCCGGTACCCCGCGCCCTGACGGTGCTGGAGATCGAGGAACTGGTCGGCCATTACGCACAAGCGGCGCGCAATGCGTTGGATGCAGGCTTCGACGGGGTGGAGATTCATTCGGCCAATGGCTATCTGGTCAACCAGTTCATCTCGGCCCATTCCAACCAGCGTGAGGATGAATACGGCGGGTCCCTGGAAAACCGCCTGCGCTTCTTGCGCGAAATCGTCGAAGCGGTATGCCGCGTCGTGGGCCCCGAGCGTGTGGGCGTGCGTTTTTCACCGTTGTTCAGCGGCACCGATCAGGAGCGGGTGTATATCGGCCTGGTGGAAGAAGACCCGCACCACACCTACATCGAAGCGATCAAAGTGCTGGAACAGTCGGGTATCGCTTACGTCTCCATCGCCGAAGCCGACTGGGACAATGCTCCCATCCTGCCCGACAGCTTCCGCCAGGCCGTACGCAGCACCTTCAGTGGGCGCATCCTTTATGCCGGCCGCTACACCGCCGAACGTGGCGCACAGTTGGTCGACGCGGGGCTGGCCGACCTGATTGCCTTCGGTCGCCCGTTCATTGCCAACCCGGACCTGCCGCAGCGGTTGTTCAACGACTGGCCGTTGAATGCGTTGAAGGCCGATGGGCTGTATGGCGGGACTGAAGCTGGGTACGTCGACTATCCGGAATATGCCCAACCAAACTGAGCGCAAACGCTACCCCTGTGACGGATGTGGGAGGGCTTCGCCCTCCAGCGGGAGCAAGCTCCCTCGCCACAGGGGCAGGCGTGTTTTATTCCACCCGCAACACAATCTTGCCGATATGATCGCCACCTTCCATCCGCGCGTGCGCCTGGGCCGCGTCGGTGTATTCATACACCTTGTCGATGATCGGCAGGCAGCGCCCTTCGCTCAACACCGGCCATACATGCTCACGCAACTGATCGGCAATCGCAGCCTTTTCTTCGCGGGTGCGGGCGCGCAACAGCGAACCTGTGATCACCGCGCGTTTGCCGAGAATGGTCAGCAGGTCGACATCATTGGCCTTGCCGCCACCCAGGAAGCCCAGCATTACCAGGTGGCCGTCCATGCCCAGGGCCTTGAGGTTGTTGTTGAGGTACGAGGCACCCATGATGTCGAGGATCACATCGACGCCCTGGCCGTCGGTTTGCTCGGCGATGACCTCGGCAAAATCCTGTTCACGGTAATTGATCGGCTGCGCCCCGAGCTTGGCAATCGCCGCGCATTTCTCGGCGCTGCCGGCGGTGGCGAATGCCTGGATGCCGAATTCCTGGCAGAGCATCAAGGCGGTGGTACCGATGCCGCTGGTGCCGCCGTGGATCAGGGCGCGTTCGCCGTTACAGGCGCCGCCGAGACCGAACAGGTTGGCCCAGACGGTGAAAAAGGTTTCCGGCACGGCAGCGGCTTGAATCCAGTCCATGCCTTCGGGAATCGGCAACGCCTGGCTGGCCGGCACCGCGCAGAACTGGGCATAGCCGCCACCATTGGTCAGGGCGCAGACCTTGTCGCCAAGCGCGTATAGATCCACGCCTTCGCCCAGCGCCACCACTTCACCGGCCACTTCCAGGCCCGGAATCGGGCTCATGCCGGGTTTCATCGGGTACTTGCCGGCCCGTTGCAGGGCGTCAGGGCGGTTGACCCCGGCCGCATGCACGCGAATCAGGATCTCGCCCGGGCCGGCCACCGGTACGTCGGCGCGACGCGGTTGCAGCACGTCGGGGCCGCCAGGGGCGGTGATTTCGATCAGGGTCATTTCTTGTGGCAAGGTCATGAATGGGTTCCTGTAGCAATGAGCGTATGGGTTGGGACCGTGGCGAGCGGTCGACGGTTCAGCCAGATCATGCCCGCTTCCAGCAGCAGTGCAACCACAATGGCGCCCGCCGCGATCAGGAACAACAGCACATGCTGACCGCCAGTGCCGTTGAACAGCGCCGAGTAGGCAAAACCTGCGAGCGCCTGGAAGGTGGCAAAGGACACCGTCGCCCGGCTCCACGCAATCTGTTGCGGGTGATGCTGGGGGATCAATTCGTGGACCCGCGCCAGTGCCAGCGGCACGATGCCTGGGGGGAACGAGCCGAGGATCAGTGCCAACCCGGCGAGGGCAGTGAAGGAGCTCGAGACCGCCAGCAAACCCAGGGCCATCGCCTGTATCACCAGCACGACGCGAATACTCAAGCGGGCGCCGAGCGTGTCGGCAAGAAAACCGTAGGTCACCGGCCCGGCAATGGCGCCCAGCCCATACATAACCCAGACCATCGCCCCGACGTGTGACCCGGCACCCAGGCCGCGTGCCACGTAGTCCAACAGGAATACCATGGCCGGCACCAGACCGGCAGCCATGAAGGCGTATTGCGCGAACAGCAGGTACACCGCTGACGGTGTCGGCGTTTTAACCGTCGGCGGCGCTGCTTCCTGCACCGTGCCGTTGGGCCAGGCGAACCAGCTGGCGGCGGTCAGCACCAGGGCCAGCAGGCCCAGGCCGAACCAGGTCTGCTGCAGGCCCAGGCTCAGCAACGGCGGCACGATCGTGCCGGAGCCGGCGATGCCCAGGCCGATGCCGAGGAAAATCGCACCACTGGCCAAGCCACGGCGCGCGGCCGGAACATGCGGCAGCACGGTCGCCGCTACCAGCACCATGATCGCGCCGCCGGCGATGCCCGAGAGCAAGCGCCAAGCGAAGAACCACACCACCGACAAGGGAAAGCCACAAGCGAAAAACGCCAGGGTCACCGCCACCAGCATCAGGCGCAGGGCCGTCTTGTTGGAGGTGGCTCGGGCGATGGGCCGGCCGATCAGTGCACCGACCAGGTAACCCACCAGGTTCGCAGCGCCGAGGTAGACCACGTCGCTGGCGGAAAACCATTGGGCCTGGATGAGTGAGGGAATCAGTGGCGTATAGGCAAAGCGCGCCAGGCCGATGCTGACCAGGCTGGCGCAGAGCCCGGCGAAGATCGCTAACCAGACGGCGTTTCGGGATGAAGCCTGCGTGTGCTGCATGATGGCGGTCCTGAGTATTTTTCTCTGGCGGCCAGCATAGCGAGGATTGATGATGCAATAATGCAGCGAATTTGCGGCGTATCGATGCGTTTATGCAGCGGGGGGGTGATGATGAATTGGGACGATGCGCGAGTGTTTCTGGCGGTGTGCCGTGAAACCACCTTACGTGGCGCGGCGCGGGTGTTGGGTGTGGATCAGGCGACGGTCGGTCGGCGGGTCAATGCACTGGAAAAATCCCTGGGCGCGACGTTATTCCTGCGCACTTCCGAGGGTTATGCACTGACCGCCGTGGGCGAAGCTGCGTTGCTTTCGGTAGAAAAGATGGAACGCTCGGCCTTGGAGTTGCAGCGTCAGATACAAGGCCTGGATGAACGCCTCACAGGCATCGTGCGCGTCAGCACCACCGACTCCCTGGCTATCGATTTCCTGATCCCGGCCATTGCGCGCCTGCATGAGCAGCACCCGGACGTGCGCGTGCAACTGGACGCCTCCACCCAATTCCTCAGCCTGGCCAAGCGTGAAACCGACATCGCCGTGCGCAACATCCGCCCGGACAACCCGGACCTGATCGCACGGCGCATCGCCCGCTGGCCGGTGGGGCTGTTCGCGGCGCAGTCCTATATCGACCGCCACGGCCTGCCGGAACCGGGCAGCCTGTTCGAAGGCCACGACCTGGTGGTGTACCAACCCTACCTGCAAAATCAGAAAGACCTGACGTTGGCCAGCGAACCCCTGGGACGCGGGCGGATTGTCGCGACGTTGAGCTCCAGCCTGCTGGTACGCCGCGCGATCGCCGCCGGCATCGGCATTGGCGAGATCCCGGTATACACCGGCGAACGCGACGGCCTGGTCCGCCTGTGGCCGCAGCGCACGCGGCCATTGCCCTATGACGTCTGGCTGGTGACCCATGCAGACCTGCGTCATACCGCGCGGGTGCGGGTGGTGATCGATGAAATCGTTGCGGGTTTTTCAGCGTCCTCGGTGTGAGGACAGCACACCCCTGCAAGCCCGTCGTTGCGGCCAGGGCCACACTGGCAGTCAGTCATTTCGACGGACACAGGTGGCGTATGAGCGAAGCAAGAAGACAAGATATCGGGCTGTTGTTTCTGCGGGTCAGCGGGGCGCTGTTTCTGCTGTGGGTGCATGGTTTGCCCAAGCTGCTGCACTACGGCGAGCAACTGAAGCTGATCGAAGACCCGTTTCACTTGGGGGCGCCGGTCACTTTGCTGCTGGCGATATTTGCCGAGGTGCTGTGCCCGCTGCTGATCATCGCGGGGGTTTGGGCGCGCCTGGCCTGCCTGCCGATCCTGGCGGTGCTGGTGATCGCGCTGTTGGTGGTGCATCCGGAGTGGACGCTGTTCGAAGGGCAGTTTGGCTGGCTGTTGATGATCATCTTCAGCAGCATCCTCATCGCGGGGCGGGGGAGTCTGCGGCTGGGACGGCGGTTGGCCTGAGTAAGAAGGTCGGGCAAACCCTGATGCCAGTCATCCAGGGTTTTTTTTGTAGGAGCGAGCTTGCTCGCGAAGAACTCAGAGCCGCCGCGTTTATCCAGAATGAACGCGTTGCCTGGGCGTTTTTCGCGAGCAAGCTCGCTCCTACAGGGAGTACTCAGCGGTTCAGGAACGCCAGCAGGTCTTCATTGAGTGCTTGGGCGTGGGTCACGGCAAACCCGTGCGGCGCGTCCTTGTACACCTTCAGTTCGGCGCCCTTGATCATCTGGGCGGCAACCTTGCCGGTGGTTTCGAACGGCACGATCTGGTCGCCGTCACCGTGGATGACCAGGGTCGGCACGTCGATCTTGGCCATGTCCGGGCGGAAGTCGGTCTGGGAGAACGCGGTCACGCAGTCCACGGTGGATTTGAGCGAGGCTTGCAGTGCGATCTGCAGGGTCTGAGTGAGCACACCCTCCGAGACTGTCTGGCCCTGGTTGATACCAAAGAACGGCGTGTTGAAGTCGCTGATGAATTGCGCACGGTCCTTGAGCAGGCCGGCCTTGATGCCGTCGAATACGTCGTTGGGCACGCCCTGTGGGTAGTCGGGTTTCTGGCCGAAGATCGGCGTCACCGCACCGAGCAGTACCAGCGCGGCGACCCGTGCGCTGCCATGGCGCGCGATGTAGCGGGCCACATCACCGCCGCCCATGGAGAAGCCCACCAGGGTCACGTCCTTGAGGTCCAGGTGTTCGATCAACTGGGCGATATCGTCGGCGAAGGTGTCGTAGTCGTTGCCGGTCCACGGCTGGTCCGAGCGGCCAAAGCCTCGGCGGTCGAACGCAATGGTGCGAAAGCCGCGGCTGCTCAGGTATTCCATCTGGTATTCCCACATGTCGGCATCCAGCGGCCAGCCGTGGCTGAACAGCACGGGCTTGCCGCTGCCCCAATCCTTGAAATAGATCTGGGTACCGTCTTTGGCAACGAATGTGCTCATCTGAAACTCCTTTGTGCATGAACGATGGGGTGAAAAATCCGCCTTACTGCATCGAGAAAAGCCTGCGCCAAAAGCCGCCGCCCGGCTTGTATCGGTGTGCTCGGCTGAGTTACCAACTGAACTTGAGTTCCATGCCCAGGTAATTGCTATCGTGCCCGCCGGCATCGCGCAGGGTCTGGCCGACCGCGTAGTGCACGGCCTCGACCGCCCCGGTCAGGTTCGAGGTGAAAGCGTAGTCGGTGCGCAGCTGACCGTAGGCGCCGGTCCAGCGTTCACCCTGGCCCGCGGTGCCGGCGACCTGCAGGTTGGGTTGGGTGTAAACCGCGTCCGCAGTGGTTTGCCGCCACAACAAGCCGACGGCGGTTTGCACGCTGAGCTTGGCGATGGGCTTGACGGTGATCGACGGCTTGACGTGAATCAGGTTGCTGTAGCCGGTATAGCCCGCCAGGGAAAAGTAGTAGCCGTTGGGGAACAGCGGGTTGAAGGTGCCCACGGTTCCATCACCGGTTTTGCGGTCGCCGGAGGCGATGTCCAGTTGCAAGCCGAGGCGCGGTTTCCACGCCAGGCTGTCGAACGTGTAGCCGGTGCGGCTGCCGCCGGCCCAGGCGCGGATAGCCTTGTTGCCCACCGAGCCATTTTGCAGCATGGCTTCGATGTCCCAGTCGAAGCCCTGCGCCGCGCCGCCCAGGCGTGCATCGAAGAACTGGCGCGTTTCGTCGCCGTCAGCGTCCAGATAGTGCGCCGCGCTGCGCTCATACACGCCGTAGTAGGCCGACAGCTCATTCGTACCGCCCACCAGGCGCTCGACCCGCAGCAGGTGAAAGCGCGCGTCACTGTTGGACTTGTCATCGAAATGCCGGCCGTCCTGGTACTGCACCGGTTGGCTGGCAATCCCGATAAAGCGCCAATTCGACGTTTCCCAGTCGGCCCACAACGCATCGAACGACTGCCGCACATTCGGGCCGTCCCGTGACGAAATGAAGCGCTGCAAGTCGAAGGCAAAATCCTGACGGCCGATACGGCTCTTGAATGTGCCGTTGCTGAAGGTGTTCACGTACTCGGCAAAGGCCAGGCGCACATCCACGCGGTTCTGATCGGCGCCACCGACGGTGGTCTTGTCGTAGGCGCGCACGTCTTCGAGCTGGGTGAACACGCGCCAGTGCTCATTCAAGTGCAGGTCGGCGTGAACCTGGAAGCGCTGGATCAGGTAGCGATCACGGGCCACGTTCTTCACGCCGAAACCGCTGGCGTCATTCATCTCGAAGCGCTCGCGCAAGGTCGCGCCCAGGGACAGGTAGGTGAACGGGTTGGCGCCCGACAACGGGATGTACTTGAGGTTATCCAGCGGCTGCGTGCGCAGCGCCGGATCCTTGAGCACCGACCAGTCTTCCTGCCAGCGATTGGCCTTGATCGCCGGTCGGCTCGGTTGATCGTCGGCATGGACGCTACCGACGAGCAGCGGCCACAGCACGGCCAGGCTCCAGCCTGTGTGACGAATCATTTTGCCGCGGTGAGCTGGTGAATTTCCGCGACATAACCGCCGGGGAATTCGACCAGTGCACTGCGCCGGCCTTTGCTGTCGAACGCCGGCACCAGCACCTTGGCCCCTGAAGCGTTGGCCTTGCCTAGGGTGGCGGCCAGGTCGCTGACCTGATAACCGGTGGTGTCGTGGCCGAACGGGTAGGGCAGTTGGCCGTTGGTGACCAGCACCGCCATGCGCCCGAAGGCTGACTCGATCTCGACGCGACGATAATTGCCGTTCGCCTGGCCCACATCGGCCGCAGGGGCGTGCTTGTCGTCGCTCACGATTTTGCCGTGGGAGAAACCGAGAAACGCCTTGATAAAGCGCTCGGCGCTGTCGTTGGACACGTACACGCGGTTTTCCGGAACGGTCTCGAACGCCGCGTAATCCGGAGTCTTGGTGTGCCAGTAGAGCTGCATGTTCACACCGCCCGGCCACTGCACCACGGCGTCACGGCCGATGGGGTCGGGAAAATCGCTGACGATCACATCGGCGCCATTGTCCCGCGCCGCCTTGAGGGCCACGTCCATGTCCTTGACCAGATAGCCGTTGCGCTCCTGGCCGAACGGGTGTGGCACGGGCGTGGTAAAGCCGAACAGCGAAACCGTGCCCGCCGGGGTCTGCAGCAATTGCGAGGTGGTGCTGCTCGGCACCGGCAGCACATTCACCACCACCTGGGGCGTGCTCTTGCCGCCGAACGTGGCCAGGAAGCTCTGGGCGAAACGGTCGACATCGGCCGGCGCGACATACACATGGCTGGTGTCGTATTGCGGCGCGACCGCTACGCTTGGGGTGGCAGCCAAAGCGCTGTTCATCACTGCGCTTGCCAACAGCGTCAATGCCACGGATATCTTGATTGCTTTGTTACGCATGCCCATTCTCCAGCGCTTCTGCGGGTTCGAAAGCCGTGAGGTTAGGGCGCAGGAGGCAGTGGGAATTGTATGGACGTGCTCGGTTGAACGTTTCAGCGGCCAGGCATGTCCACCGAACTCTTCCGTCAGATCACACAGGTGAACGAAATGGCCAAGACTTACAGCTATGCCGCTCGGGACTCCAAGGATTCGCTCAAACCCTTTACTTTCGAGCGCCGTGCCCCCGGCTCGGATGACGTACAGATCGACATTCTGTATTGCGGCGTGTGCCATTCAGACCTGCACACGGCCCGTAACGAGTGGAACAACACCCTTTACCCGTCGGTGCCCGGCCATGAAATTGTCGGCCGCGTGACGGCAGTGGGCGCCAATGTGAAGAAATTCAAGGTGGGTGACCTGGCGGGCGTTGGCTGCATGGTCGACAGCTGCCAGCACTGCGCATCCTGCGCCGAGGGCGAGGAGCAGTATTGCGAGAACGGCTTTACCGGGACCTATAACGGGCCTCTGTTCGGTGGCGAGAACACCTACGGCGGCTATTCGGACAACATTGTGGTCAAGGAGCAGTTCGTACTGCGTATTTCCCACGATGACTCGAACCTGGCGGCGGTGGCGCCGTTGCTGTGTGCCGGGATTACCACGTATTCGCCGCTGCATCACTGGAAGGTTGGGCCGGGCAAGAAGGTTGGGGTGGTCGGGCTTGGGGGGCTTGGGCACATGGCGGTGAAGATTGCTCATGCGATGGGGGCGCATGTGACGTTGTTTACCACGTCGCCGAACAAGCGTGAGGATGGGTTGCGCTTGGGGGCTGATCAGGTGGTGGTGTCGAAGAATGCCGACGAGATGGCCAAGGTGGTCAACAGCCTGGACTTTATTCTCAATACGGTGGCTGCGCCGCATGATCTTGATGCGTTTGTCAGTTTGCTCAAGCGGGATGGGACGATGACGTTGGTGGGGGCGCCGGACAGTCCGCATCCTTCGCCTGCGGTGTTCAACTTGATCTTCAAACGTCGCAGTTTGGCGGGGTCTCTGATTGGTGGGATTCAGGAGACTCAGGAGATGCTGGATTTTTGCGCTGAGCATGGGATTGTTTCGGATGTTGAGATGATTGATATCCAGGGGATCAATGAGGCGTATGAGCGGATGCTGAAGGGGGATGTGAAGTATCGGTTTGTGATTGATATGGAGAGTTTGAAGAGGGAGAGTCGGGTGGCTTGATCCAGTTGGGTTGGATTGAGTACATATCCGTTGCTGCGGTAATGGCGGCTTATGGTTCCGCTCTTACAGCGGGTCACTTTGGAAAAGCCCCAAAGTAACCAAAGGGCTTTTGCCCCACCACTCGGCACCTCGCCCAGGCTCGGTGTGCCCGAACGCGGGCTTGAATCCGTGGGCCGCCGCCATGCGCCATCCATGGCGCAGGGCGGCTAACCCGGCGTCCTGCCGGGTTACCCACGAATTCAAGCCCGCGTTCGGCCAGCGTGGTTTAACGGGGCGACCGAGATCAAAAGCAAAAGCAACAGCGACTCGCTGCGCATCGTAGATAGGTAAGAATCAGCGCCGTACTGTGGCGAGGGAGCTTGCTCCCGCTGGGGCGCGAAGCGGCCCTCGCTCTTCAAGACTGGGCCTGCTCCGCAGTCCAGCGGGAGCAAGCTCCCTCACCACAGGTTATTTGATTGGCTGAGCGGTCGCGCACCCTCCACTGACCAGGTCGGCTCTAAGGCCGCCTTGCTTTTGCTTTTGATCTTAAGCGCCCCGTTAAACCACGCTGGCCGGAATACGACAGTGATTTGGGGGGTAAACCGGCAGGACGCCGGTTTAGCCGCCCCGCGCCATGGATGGCGCGTGGCGGCGGCCCCCCAAATCACTGTCGGATTACGGGCACACCGAGCGTGAGCGAGGTGCCGAGTGGTGGGGCAAGAGCCCTTTGGTTACTTTGGGGCTTTTCCAAAGTGACCCGCTGTAAGAGCGGAACCCTAAGCCGCCGTTACCTAAATAACGGATATGTACCCGATCAACTCCAATCCAACATCAGGCCACCATGATGATCTTGGACACCAACTCCACCACCGTCTTGGCCTGCAACTTCCTCATCAATCGCGCCCGATGCACCTCCACCGTCCGGTGCGAAATCCCCAGCCGCAGCGCAATCTCCTTGGACTTGAGCCCATTGACAATGTGCATGGCAATTTCCCGCTCCCGCGGCGTAAGGTCCCCCGTGCCCTGATGGGTACGGTCCAGCCGCTCAAAATGCCAGATCATCAGTTTGAACGGATCCCTGGGCGTAAGCGTGTAGCCATGGGACTTGGCCCAGAACACCTCACCGTTGCGATGCTGCATAAAACGCTCGTCGGAATAAAACCCGTTGTCGCTGTCGAGCAACCAATCATGGCTGCGCTTGCCGATGGCCTGGTAGTCGGCCTGGGACGGGTAGATCAGCAGGGTCAAGTGATTGAGCAACGTCTCGCGGGTGTAGCCGAACAGATTGAGGAACGCGTCGTTGCAGTCGAGCATCACGCGGTTGCTGGTGACCAGCTGCGGAGCGGGGGACAGCTTGAACGCCAGGCGTTCGAGGTCTTGGAGGGGCTGGGTAAACACGGTCATGGGGCATCCTGCCTCGTTGTTCAACTCACTGGCAGACTACTTATCCATGTAAGTAGTTACACGAATTGGCGCGCGACCAGAGGTGAGTCATTGTAGGGAAAATCCGGTTCAAGAACAGAAGAAACTGATTATGCCTGCTGATTGCGTGTCTATCGTTGCCGCTGGTCATTCGCGTTTTGGTCGCCTGGAAGGCACCACGCTGGAGGATCTGATTGTCCAGGTCACGCGCGAGGCCCTCAGCGATGCCGCCCTCGATGCGTCGCAGATCGACGCGCTGTTCCTCGGTCATTTTAATTCCGGGCTGGTGCCCGATGGGTTTGCCGCTTCGTTGCTGCTGCAGGCCGACCCAGGGTTGCGCTTCAAGCCGGCCACGCGCTGTGAGAACGCTTGTGCGTCCGGTTCGGCGGCGATCCAGGCCGGGGTCAATGCGATCCTGTCCGGCAGTGCCGAGTTGGTGCTGGTGGTGGGGGCCGAGAAAATGACCCACACCTCAACGGCCGCCGTCACCCAGGCGCTGGCCGGTGCTGGTTACCAGAACGATGCGGCCGAAGCCGGCTTGAGTTTCCCGCAGTTGTTCGGCCGCGCCGCTCGCCAATATGCCGAGCGTTACCACTGCCCGCTGGGCTCGATGGCGGCGATTGCCACCAAGAACCACTCCAATGCCATGGCCAACCCGTTGGCGCAGATGCACCGGGAGATGAATTTCGAACACTGCAACAACGTGTCCCAGAGCAATCCTTTCGTGGCCGAGTCGCTGCGCCTCACTGATTGTTCGTTGATCAGCGATGGTGCGGCGGCGATTGTGTTGGCCTCGCCCAAGCGCGCGCGGGCGTTCCGCCGCGATGTGCAGATCCGTGCGATGACCCAGGTCAACGACACCTTGCCCATCGCCCAGCGCGACATCCTGGCGTTTGAGGGGCCGCAGCGGGCGATTCATTCGGCGTTGCGCGGGGCGAATGTGACCCTGGCGGACCTGAGCTTCGCCGAGGTGCACGATTGCTTCACCATCGCCGAATTGCTGATCTATGAAGCCATGGGCCTGGCGCCCAAGGGCGAGGGGCACCGTGTGCTCGACAGTGGCGTGGTGCGCGCTGGCGGGCGCCTGCCGGTGAACCTTTCCGGCGGACTCAAGGCCAAGGGCCATCCCGTCGGCGCCACCGGTGTGTCGATGCATGCCCTGGCGTTCCGGCAGTTGACCGGCGAGCCGATTGGTCTGGCGGTGCCCAATGCGGAGTTCGGGCTGGTGTTCAACATGGGCGGCATGGCGGTGGCCAACTACGCCTCGGTCCTGCATGCGCGCCGGTACTGAGCCATGAACATCGCCAACTGGCTGCACGATACCCAGCGTCGAGCCCCGCAACGCCCGGCCCTGTTCGAGGGCGTCCGGCAAGTGGCCGACTACGCCACCTTCACCGCCCATGTGCGCCAGCGCGCCGCGCACCTGGTGGACCAGCACGGCTTGCAGCCAGGCGATGCGGTGGCGGTGCTGATGAAAAACAGCTGCGACTACCTGGAATTGCTCTACGCCATCTGGTGGATGGGCGCGGTAGCGGTTCCGATCAACGCCAAACTGCACCCGACCGAAGCGGCGTGGATCGCCGATAACGCCGAGGCCCGCTTGATCTTTACCGATGGCGGGCGGGTATTTTCATCGCGGGATCTGCCGGTGCGCTGCACTGAACGGGATGGTCACGTGCTGCCGCCGAACCGCGGCTGGCCGACCCTGGAGCAACCGGTGCCGCGCCGGGACCACGACCTTGCCTGGCTGTTCTACACCTCCGGCACCACCGGACGTTCCAAAGGCGTGATGCTGTCCCATGGCAACCTGATCGCGATGTCGTTGTGTTACGCCACCGATGTCGACCCGGTCAGCGCCGACGATGCCGCGCTGTACGCCGCGCCGATGTCCCATGGCGCCGGGCTCTACAACTTCATTCATGTACGCTGCGGCGCGCGGCATGTGGTGCCTGCGTCAAACGGCTTTGACGCCGCCGAACTGTTTGGCCTGGCGGCCGAACTGGGCCGTGTTTCATTGTTTGCCGCGCCCACCATGGTCAAGCGCATGGTCGAGCAGGCGCGACGTCAGGACTATGCCGGCGAAGGCATCAAGACCATCGTCTACGGCGGCGGCCCGATGTACCTGGCCGACTTGCGCGACGCCGTCGACACGTTCGGCGCCCGCCTGGTGCAGATCTACGGCCAGGGCGAGAGCCCGATGACCATCAGCGTGCTGCCCCGTGACCTGATCGCCGACCGCCAGCGCCCCGACTGGGCAACCCTGGCGGCGTCGGTGGGCTACGCGCAGGCCTGCGTGGACATCCGCATCCTGGATACCCACCACCAACCGTTGCCGACCGGCGAGCGCGGTGAAATCGCGGTGCGCGGCGCCACGGTGATGCAGGGTTATTGGCGTAACCCGCAGGCCACCGCTCAAACCCTGGTCGATGGCTGGCTGCTCACCGGCGATATCGGGTTTCTCGACTCCGCCGGCTACCTGACCCTCACGGATCGCTCCAAGGACGTGATCATCAGCGGCGGCAGCAATGTGTACCCGCGTGAGGTCGAGGAAGTGCTGGCCCAGCATCCGGAGGTGTTTGAGGTATGCGTGGTGGGTGAGCCGGACCCGCAATGGGGCGAGTCGGTGGTCGCGTTCGTGGTGACGCGCAGTGGCGAGCCCCTCGACGAAGGCGATCTTACGGCCTGGTTTCTGTCGCGCATGGCGTCGTTCAAGAAACCGAAGAAATATGTATGGCGCAGCGATTTGCCCAAGAACAGCTACGGCAAGGTGCTCAAGACCGACTTGCGGCAGTGGTTAAAAGCAGCGACTATCGCCGCGCTTTAACATGGATCGACAAACAGACAAGGAGTCCCCTCGATGGGCAATCACGCGCAAGACACCGTCCGCAAGCGCCGCCGCGCGTTTCTCGGTGCCACCTCCGGCCACTTGATCGAGTGGTACGACTACGGCGTCTACGGCTTTCTTGCCGTGTATATCGGCCAGGCGTTCTTCGTCTCCGACGACCCCACCACCAGCCTGCTGGCCAGTTTTGCCGCGTTCGCCCTGAGCTTCTTCATCCGCCCGTTGGGCGGGCTGTTCTTCGGCCCGCTGGCGGACAAGATCGGCCGACGCAAAACCCTGATCATGGCGCTGGTGATGATGACCGGCTCCACGGTGATGCTGGGCTTGCTGCCGACCTACGCCACCCTGGGCATCGCCGCCCCGATCCTGCTGATCCTGGTGCGCTGTGTGCAAGGCTTCTCGGCCGGCGGTGAGATCGGTACGGCAACCAGCTTCATTTCCGAATACGCCGGCCCCGGCCGACGTGGCTTTGCCACCTGCTGGCTGATGGTCACGGCCGTGCTTGGCCTGTTGCTGGGCGGCGCCGTGGCCAACGGCATGACTTGGGTGCTGGGCGCCGACGTCATGCAGGAATGGGCCTGGCGCGTGCCGTTCCTGATCGCCGCGCCCCTGGGCTTCATCTCCATGTACATCCGCCTCAAGCTCGAAGACAGCCCTGAGTTCCTCGCCTTGCAGCGCGCCGGGCAAACTTCCCGTGCACCGCTGCGTGAAGTCTGGCAGTGGAAGCGCGCCATCGCTCTGGTGTTCTTCATCATCACCTTGCACAGCTCGATCTTCTACCTGGTGCTGACCTTCGCCTCGACTTACATGGCCAAGATCCTCAAGTTCGACAGCGGTACCACCTTGCTTTACGTCTTCGTCGCCAGTTTCTCGGCTGCCTTCGTCATGCCGTTCGGCGGCGCGTTCACCGATAAGTACGGGCGCAAGCCGTTCCTGATGGTGATCGGCGCACTGGCGACCCTGGCGATGTTCTGGCTGTTCAAGATGGCCCCGACCGCCACGCCGGCGACGTTCTTTGCGCCACTGATGGCGGTGGCGATCCTGTTCGGCCTGTACGCCTCGTCCACCTACGCACTGATGAGCGAACTGCTGCCCACGCGCATCCGTTCCACCGGAATCGCCGTGGCCTACAACGTGCCGGTTGCGGTGTTTGGCGGCAGCGCGCCGCTGATCTCCACCTGGCTGATCAAGGTGACCGATGACATCACCTCGCCGTGGTACTTCTATGTGGCGACCGGGGTGGTGTCGCTCATCGCCTTGGTGTTGCTGCGCAAGGAGGACTTTGTGGCCAGCGGCACTCCGGTGCCAGTGCCTGCGGGGGCGGCATTGGCCTAACGGGTGGGGCGTTGCATCGGCGCTCCAACTGCGCCAGGCTTGGTAGCCTCATCCTTTCGGAATGATTTGCGTGCAGGCTACCCGTTTGACCCTGATCTGCCATGCGGCCACGCCGTCGCTGAAACACGCGCGCTTTGCCGATGACGAGTCGCTGCTGATGGACTGGCAAGGCGCGGCGTTGTCTTTATCGGGCCGATATCCCGCGTCCGCGCATCTGCTGTGCGGGCCGGAGGCGCGAACGCGGCAGACGGCCGGTTTGTTCGGTGAACAGCCGCGCATCGAACCGGCCCTGCGCGACGTGGACCTGGGGCGCTGGAAAGGCCAGGCTCTGCGCGACCTCGATAGCGGCGAACTGAACGCCTGGCTCACCGACAGCGCCCATGCGCCCCATGGCGGCGAGTCGGTGGAGCAGCTGTGCACGCGGGTCGGGCTTTGGATGAAGTCCCTTGAGAGCGAGCCTGGTCATGTACTGGCGGTGACCCACCCGTTCGTGATCCGCGCCGCGCTGCTCTACGTCATGCAGTGCCCGATCTCGATGTTCTCCCTGATCGACGTGGAACCGCTGTCGCGCACCGAACTGCGCTTCAACGCGGTGTGGCGCCTGCGCCTGGAGACTCACGCCTTGGACCCTGATCATGGCAAAATTCACGCCCCGCACTGAGAGCAACCCATGAAACGCATCCTGATCATCGGCATTGGCGCCGGCAACCCTGACTACATCACGATGCAGGCCGTGAAGGCGCTGAACCGCACCGACGTGTTTTTCCTGATGGACAAGGGCCAGAGCAAGGACAAGCTGATCGACCTGCGCCGCGAAATCTGCGAAACCTACATCACCGAACCCGGCTATCGCTTCGTTGAGGCGGACTGCCCTGAGCGCGTGCGCGGCGACATCGACTACACCACCGCCGTGCGCGACCTGAACCGCGACAAGCAGCACACCTTCGAACGCATGATCAACGAGGAAATGGCCGACGGCGAAGTAGGGGCGTTTCTGGCCTGGGGCGACCCGGCGTTGTATGACAGCACCATCCGCATTTTGCAGGCGATCCTTGCCGAGGGCCGCTGTGAATTCGAATTCGAGGTGATCCCCGGTATCACCAGTGTGCAGGCGCTGGCGGCGCAGCATAAGGTGGTGTTGAACCGTATCGGCAAGTCCGTTGAGATCACCACCGGGCGCCGCCTGGCGGCGGGGCAGGCGAGTGATGCCGACACCCTGGTGGTGATGCTCGATGCCGAAGACTCCTACCGCAGCGTGGCGGATCAGGACATGGATATCTATTGGGGCGCCTACCTGGGCACGCCGGACGAGATTCTCATCAGCGGCAAAGTCGCTGAGGTCGCCGAACACATCCAACGCGTGCGCAAGGCTGCGCGGCTCGCCAATGGCTGGATCATGGACACCTATATGTTGCGCAAACCCTGAGGGAGGGTTCCTATGTTCAAACTGCTCGCGCTCGCGCTGACCTTGCTGGCCGGCGTCGCCCATGCCGATTCCGACCTGCATACCGACCTGCCGCTGTCGTACCTGGAGCAGACCCAGGGCGATGCACGCAACCAACCGCTGGTGATTTTCCTGCATGGTTTTGGCAGCAACGAAGAGGACCTGTTCGGCATCAAGGATGCGCTGCCTTCGACCTGGACCTACCTGTCGGTGCGTGCGCCGATGCCGGTGGAGCCGCGCGGCTATCGCTGGTTTACCAAGACCCCCGGTGACGGTGATTACGATGGGGTGACGGCCGATCTGCAAAGCAGCGCCAGGCTGATTGAAGACTTTGTCGGCAAGGCCACCGCCAAGTACCACACCCAAAGTGATCGGGTGTTCCTGGTGGGGTTCAGCCAGGGGGCGATCATGTCCTATGAGGTGGGCTTGCGCAGGCCCGAGCTGCTGCGCGGGATTGCGGCGCTGAGCGGCAGCGTGTTGCCGGTGCTCAAGGCTGAGCTCAAGCCGAATGAGGCGCTGGGGAAGCTGGCGATCTTCATCGGGCACGGCACCTTGGACCAGGCGCTGCCGTATGCGTCAGGGACGCGGGCCAATGAGGTGCTGCAAGGGATTGGCTTGAAGCCGCAGTTTCATGGTTATCCGGGGATGAACCATACGATCAGCGAGGCGGAAATCCAGGACCTGAAGGCCTGGCTGGAAGAAAGCCTCAAATAAGCACGGTATGAAAATGTGGGAGGGGGCTTGCCCCCGATGGCGGTATTTCAGTCGCAGATGTATCGACTGATCCACCGCTATCGGGGGCAAGCCCCCTCCCACATTGGTTTTATGTCGCTTGGAAGATTGGCTTACTTGCCGCCGGTAATCTGCTTGACCAGTGCCGCATGGCCCTTCACATCGTCGGCCCGGGAAATCGCCTGGATCACCAGCAGGTGATTGCCCGAACCACCGAGAAAGGTGGAGTTCAAGGTCTTGCCACCGCCTTGCGTGGCGGTGCTGTCGACCTGGCGCAGGCCAAGGCCCTTGAAGGTCAGTTTTTTCTCGTTCAGTTTCTTGAAGTCGGGCAGGGCGGCGCTCTGGTTCTTGACGAAATCGTTCACCGCGCCATCAAGAAATTTTGCGTCGTTATCCTGGATCGTGACCCCGTCGTTGCGCACGGTTTCGGCGACGATCACCACACTTTTCGTGGTGGCGTTGGCGTACAGGGTGCCTTGGGTATCGGCGGTGCCGTCTTCAGCCTTGCCGGAAGGCAGGGCATCGGCGGTGTAGGCCTTGGGCAAGCTGAAGGTGAACTTGCCGCCCAGGGTAGAGAGGGTTTGCGTGGCCGGTTTGGCGGCGGCAAGTACGCTGCCGGCGGTCAGCGCGAGGGCCAGCAGGACTGCAGTCTTGGTGAAAGTGGCCATGAAGCGCTCCAGAGATGAACGAAATTGCGGCGTATTCTGTCAGAAAATTCGCAATATCGTTCATCTGCAACCTCACACCTTGTCGGACTCTTCCTGAAGCCGATCCATCTCAAACAACCGCGCCAGTTCCGTACGGGCTTCCTGGGCGCTCTGCATAAGTTTGGCCGCATCGTCGTATACCGCGTGCTGCGCGGCGAGGACTTGCTGGTCGTGGGTTTTGAAGCGGTCGATGCGCGCGTCGGCCTGGGCCTGGCTCAAACCGAGACCGACCAGGGTGCGACGGCTCATTTCCAGGCTGGAGTAAAAGGTTTCCCGCACCGGTGAGGCGTCCAGGTCCACCAGGCGGTGTACGTGCTGGCGGTTACGCGCGCGGGCGATGATCTTCATGTGCGGGTAGAGGTTGCGCACCAGCTCGGCGGTCTTGATGTTGATTTCCGGATCATCCATGGCGATCACGAAGAATTCCGCCTGGTCGACCTTAGCCGCATGCAGGATTTCCGGGCGTTGCGGGTCACCGTAGAACACGGGCATGCCGCCAAAGCTGCGGGTCAGTTCGATGGTTTCTACCGAGGTATCAAGGGCGATGAACGAGATGTTCTGCGCGCGCAGGATTCGCGCGACGATCTGGCCCATCCGGCCCATGCCGGCAATCACCACCCGCGGTGCGTCGCTTTCGATGGTGCGGTATTCCTCGGGCACTTCCACCGGCTTGGCCTTGGACCTGAACAGCTTCGGGCACACCAACAGCAGCAGCGGAGTCACGGCCATGGACAGGGTGATGGTCAGCACCAGCACATCGTAAAGGTGCGGTTCGAACAGGCCCTGGTCGCGGCCGATCTTGAACACCACGAAGGCAAATTCACCGCCCGCCGCCAGCACCACGCCCAGACGCAGGGCGCTTTCACGGTTGAGCTCACCGGCCATGCGGCCCACGGCGTACAGCAGCGGCAATTTCAATCCGATCAGCAGCAAGGTCAGCCCGATCACCACCAGCGGTGCGCTGAGCAGCAGGCTGAGGTTGGCGCCCATGCCCACGCTCATGAAAAACAGCCCCAGCAGCAGGCCCTTGAACGGTTCGATCTGGGATTCCAGTTCGTGGCGGTATTCGGAGTCCGCCAGCAGCAGCCCGGCAAGGAAGGCGCCGAGGGCCATGGACACGCCCACCAGCTCCATCAGCCAGGCGGTGCCGATCACCACCAGCAGCGCGGTGGCCGTGGACACTTCGCGCAGGCCGGTCTTGGCGACGATACGAAACACCGGGCGCAACAGATAGCGCCCACCGATGATCACCACGGCGATGCTGCCGAGGATCTGCAGCACGTGCTGTACGCCCTGGGCTTCGGTGGTGGGATGATCGCTGCCGGCCAGCAGCGGCACCATGGCGATCAACGGGATCGCCGCGATGTCCTGGAACAGCAGGATCGCAAAGGCCAGGCGCCCATGGGGCTGGTTAAGTTCCTTGCGCTCGGCCAGGCTTTGCAAGCCAAACGCGGTGGAGGAGAGCGCCAGGCCCAGGCCCAGCACAATCGCGCTGTTCCATGACTGGCCAAACAGCCACAGCGCCACCGCGCCCATCACCAGCCCGGTGAGCAGCACCTGGGCCAGGCCGACACCGAATACCGCCTTGCGCATCACCCATAACCGCTTGGGCGAAAGCTCAAGGCCAATGATGAACAGCAACAGCACCACGCCCAATTCAGAAAACTGCGCCACGCTTTGCGGGTTGCGCACCAGGCCCAACACCGAGGGGCCGATGATCACGCCGGCGAACAGATAGCCCAGCACCGCGCCCAGTTGCAGGCGCTTGGCCAACGGCACGGTGAGCACGGCGGCGAAGAGGAACACCACGGCTACTTGTAACAGGTTGCCTTCATGGGGCATTGAGAACTCCATTGTTTGCTTGGATCAGATGCTGATGCTTTCAGGGCGAGGCGGGTGTGGCCTCGGTCCCTGGGAAAGGGCGCTATTAGAGCGCGTTTTCACATTTTGAAACTTGTATTTCTGATGCAACGTTTCCCGATGGCCAGGTAAAAATCGACAACTTCGCTCGCTGAAGAACCCTTGTAGGGCGATGCACAGTGTTTTCATCTCGGCTTGATTGGCTCTTTGTTACCATGGCCGTCCCTTGTCACCCGGAGTCACCGGCCCATGCAGCACCAGTGGGATGAAATGCACCGCACCCGCAAGCCTACGTTCGTTCTGTGTGGCGAGCCTCAGGGGGACGTGCTCAATCTCTACGTTCACGGTTATTCGGCGTTTTTCAGCCAACAGCAACTGGCGGGCTTCAAGCAGCAACTGGCCGGCATCGAAGGCTCGACCAACCTGATGTTGTTCTGGCCGGCGGGGCATTTCCTGGAAAACCTCTTCGCACCGTTCAAGGAAGTGATCGCCTCGATGCTCGGCGGGGGCGGCCTGGGCGCGGCGACGGTGGGCGTGGGCAAGGCGATTGCCTACTTTCTTGACCATTACAAAAGTGTCGAGGCGCGGGTCGATGAAGTGGCCAGGACTTTGTTGCCTGAGCTGGCAAGCTACCTGCACGCCGAATCACTCCAGGTGCGTCAAATCAATCTGATCGGTCACTCCCTTGGCGCCCGGATTCTGGTCAAGAGTCTGCTGGCCAGCCCTGAAGTCGCTGCTGAACTGCCGTTGAACAATGCGCTGCTGATGGGCGGGGCGATCTGTACGTCGAGCCCTTGGGAAGCGGTGTCGGCACCGCTCAAAGGGCGGCTGATCAATTGCCACTCAAGCAAGGACTGGGCGCTGGCGATGAAGCCGGACACCGAGCGTTGTATCGGCCGCTATCCCATCGCGGTGACGCCGGCACTCAAGGCCAAGGTGTCCAACGTGCATCTGGCCAGCTTCGATCACGCCGCCTACTGGCCGCAGCTGAAAACCGTGGTGCAGTACACCGACCTGCTGCAGGAGCGCCGTGGTCTGATCCGCGCCGACCTGCGCAACAGTGAAACGCGTTTTGCCGAAGAAGACGCGGATCTGCTTCCCATGCTGATGCAGGCGCGGCCGGATGAACTGAAGTTTCTCGCCGAATTGATGGCACAAAAGCGCAGTGCCTCCATTGATGCCGGTGTGCGCGATCCGCTCAAGCTTGCCATCGATTTGCAGCGCATGGGCGGCGACAGTTTCATGAACCTGGCCCGTGGCCACGGCGTGGCCTATCGCCAGATCGCCGAAGCGGTGGCGCAACGCCTGGGCATCAAGTTCGACGCTGCAATCGCCAGCGTGGCCCTGGCGGACATCGAAGGGCAGGTCGCGGAAAAACTCATCGAGCAGTACCAGGACAAACTCAGCGGGGCCGACCGACAGGCGTTCGACGCCGAACTCAAGGCCGCCATGCAAAAAGAGCAAGGCTTGTTCGCCCGTCTCGACCTTGGTCGTTCGGCCACCACCGCCTTGAGCGGCACGGCACTGGCGGGGCTCACCGGCTTCATGCTGCGGCGCGGCGCCGCCACGGCGATTCCGGTGGTAGGCCAGGCATTGGCGGCGGCGATGTTGCTGGTCAGCGGCGTACGGGCGTTTTCCGGCCCGGCGTATTCGATCACCACCCTGGCGGTGCTGGTGGTCGGTGTGATTCGCCAGCGCCTGGAACGTGAGGCGCTGAACCAGGAACTGGACCTGGTGGTGCAAGTGGTCGAGGCGTTTGATCTGCCCCGGGAGACGGTGATGCGCACGGTCGCGTCCGACTGCTAAGCTGGTGTCCTGACTTGTGTTTGCTTGGAATCGCGCGTGAAATTCAGCCTGCCGAAAATTGCTACCGCCCCGTTCTGCCCGCCGGAAGTGGCCGGCTCCGTTGCCGTCGACCCCAAGGCATCGTTTTTCAAACGTGTGTTGATGTTCGCCGGCCCCGGCCTGCTGATTTCCATCGGTTACATGGACCCCGGCAACTGGGCAACCGCCATCGAGGCCGGTTCGCGCTATGGCTACAGCCTGTTATTCGTGGTGTTGCTGGCCAGTCTGGCGGGGATGGCGGTGCAGTGCCTGTGCTCGCGGCTGGGGATCGCCACCGGTAAAGACCTGGCGCAACTGTGCCGCGAGCGCTACAGCAAGCGCTCCGCGCGTACCCAATGGGTGTTGGCGGAAATTTCCATCATCGCCACCGACCTTGCCGAAGTGCTCGGCTGCGCCCTGGCGTTTCACCTGCTGCTGGGTGTATCGCTGACCACCGGTATCGTCATCACTGCCTTCGACACCTTGTTGATCCTGGCCCTGCAGAACCGAGGCTTCCGCCGCCTGGAAGCAATCATGCTGGCGCTGGTCGCGACCATCGGCGTGTGTTTCTTTATCGAACTGGTGCTGATCAAACCCTACTGGCCGGACGTGTTCAGTGGCTTCACCCCATCCCTGTCGGCCATCAGCGACGCCGCGCCGCTGTACCTGGCCATCGGCATCCTCGGTGCGACCGTGATGCCGCATAACCTCTACCTGCACAGCTCGATTGTGCAGACCCGCCTGATCGGCAAGGACCTGGCCAGCAAACAGGACGCGGTCAAGCTTGCGCGCATCGACACCATTGGCTCCCTGGCCCTGGCCCTGTTGGTCAACGCGGCGATCCTGGTGCTGGCCGCCGCAGCGTTCCACAAGACCGGCCATACCGATGTGGTGGAGATCCAGGACGCCTATCACCTGCTCGACCCGCTGGTGGGTGGCGCGTTTGCCAGCATCCTGTTCGGCATCGCCTTGCTGGCCTCGGGCCAGAGTTCGACCTTTACCGGCACGATCGCCGGGCAGGTGATCATGGAGGGTTACCTCAACCTGCGCATACCCTGCTGGCAGCGGCGCCTGATTACCCGTGGGCTGGCGCTGATCCCGGCGTTTCTCGGGGTGTGGCTGATGGGCGACGACGCCATCGGCAAGCTGCTGATTCTCAGCCAGGTGGTCCTGAGCCTGCAGTTGCCCTTCGCGCTATATCCGTTGATCCGTATGACCGGCGACAAGCAACTGATGGGGCCCTTCGTTAACCGACTGCCGACGCGGGTGCTGGCGTGGTTTCTGTTTGCGGTGATCAGTGGGGCGAATGCGTGGTTGATCGGGCAGTGGCTGTTCTGACTCATCGATCCCAATAGGGCACCGTCCCGAAACACTCAACAAAATAATCAATCACGGTGCGCACCTTCAGCGACAGCCTGCGGCTACCCGGCCACAACGCGGCGATCTGCTGGGGTTCCAGGGTGGTCGCCACTTCGTACTCGCTGAGCACCGCTTGCAAGGTGCCGGCGCGCAGGCCTTCGCCAATCAGCCAGGACGGAAACACCACCAGCCCCAGGCCCTGTTCGGCGGCGTGGGTCAGAGTGTCGGCGTGGTTGCCGGTGATCGGGCCCTTGACGCTGTAGGCGCTCCAGTCGCCCTGGTCGCGGCGGAAGAACCAGCGTTCCTGGCCTTTGATGCCCTTGTAGGCCAGGCATTGGTGGTTGATCAGCTCGTCGGGGTGGCGCGGCGTGCCGTGCTGCGCCAGGTAAGCGGGGCTGGCGGCGAGGCGGAAGCGTTGTGGCGCGAAGATCCGCGCCTGCATGCTGGAATCATTGAGCACGCCAATGCGAAACAGCAGGTCGGTGCCGTCCTGCAGCGGGTCGACGAAGGTATCGGTTTGCTGGATATCCAGTTGAAGTTTCGGATAGCGCCGGCACAGCTCCCCCAGCCACGGCGCCAGGTGACGCTGGCCGAATACCATCGGTGCGTTGATGCGTACCAGGCCGCTGGGTTCGCTGTCCTGTTCCTGCAGCGCTTGGCTGGCGGTTTCCAGTTGCTCCAGCATCAAGCGCGCGTGGCGCCCGAGCAGGCGTCCGGCTTCGGTGGGGCTCACAGCGCGGGTATGGCGGTACAGCAACTGCTGGCCGAGGGCCTGCTCCATCAGCTGGATCTGCCGGGAAATGGACGACGGCGCGAGGCCTTCGCGGCGCGCCACCTCGGAAAAACTGCCATGGTCCAGCACCGCGACGAACAGGCGCAGCGCCTTGAAACTCAGCTCATTGAAACCCTGCATCCTGGCTCCTGGTTGTGCGTTTTGCGCAAAGGTGTTGTCGGCATGCTGCCATTTATCGCAAAGCCAGGCCACTGGATAATGCGCGCCATGTTTCTTCTTCAAGCGCAGGTGATGTATGCAGGCACG
This sequence comes from Pseudomonas sp. MUP55, assembly GCF_034043515.1. Classification (NCBI taxonomy): domain Bacteria; kingdom Pseudomonadati; phylum Pseudomonadota; class Gammaproteobacteria; order Pseudomonadales; family Pseudomonadaceae; genus Pseudomonas; species Pseudomonas sp. MUP55. The sequence goes on from NZ_CP138214.1 coordinate 2,365,249, forward strand.
TTCTATTGAGGGTACGGCGCAGGCCAGGCCGAAGCGCAACATTCTTCGGCTGCTGTTGCTGCCGCTGGTGATCCTGGCAGGCATGGGGCTGTCGGTCGAAGCCGGTCTGCTTGGGCCGTTGGGCGTGCAGGTCGGGCATTTATGGGCGACCTTGAGCATCTTCGGCGTTGGCTCGGCGATCCTGTTTCTGCTGTTGCTGTTCAGCGGCCCGCAAAAGGGCCCGGCCTTCACGCAACTGCCGCGCTGGCAGCTGATCGGCGGCTTCCTGGGGCCGATGTACGTGGTGGTGCTGACCCTGGCCACGCCCCATATCGGTGTGGCGATGACGATGATTGCGATCCTGTCCGGGCAGGTGGGCAAAAGTGTGCTGATCGACCATTTCGGCTGGTTCGGCACGGCGCGCAAGCGCGTCAATGTGGAGCGCTGGATAGCCCTGGCGTTGATTGTGGCGGCACTTGTTCTGATTGCACGAGGGTAAGGCGATGAATCTGATTCTGTTGTTGGTGTTGGTGGTCGCCGCAGGTGCGGTATTGAGCGTTCAGGCAGCCATCAACGGTCGCCTGGGTCAGACCGTCGGGGTGTTGCGCAGCAGCTTGCTGACCTTTGCGGTGGGCGCGCTCACCACTGCGCTGCTGATCTTTTTCTTCGAGCCCGCCCAGGCGGTGAGTTTGCTGGAGGTGCCGAAGTGGCAGCTGACCGGCGCCTTGTTCGGCGTGGTGTACATGATGGTGATGGTTGGCGCGGTGCCGGTGGTCGGTACGGCAGTCGCCACGGTGGCGGTGATCGTGGGGCAGTTGGGCATGGGCATGCTGATCGACAACTTCGGCTGGCTGGGCAACCCGGCGATCGAACTGTCCGGCAGCCGCATCGTGGCGATGCTGTGCCTGGCCCTGGCGCTGGTGTTCATGTACCGCAGCAATACGCGCCAGGCTGACTGATGACGCTGAACCTTGGCGCCGCGCCGGCAGTCACTGCTTAAGGTGTGGCGTTCGCTGCGCCTTGACGACCACGAAGAAGGAGTCTGACCATGCCGGATCCAACCTGTGCTTGCCCACACTGCAAATGCGTACTGGGCGTCGACGCGGTCATGAAGGAGGGTAAGGGCTATTGCTGTCAGGGTTGCGCCGAACATCACGCGCACGGTGAGCCCTGCGCTGCGGCAAACGACCGCGAATGCGCCAAGTCGGCTGCCAACGCCAGCTAAACCATCCAATGTGGGAGGGGGCTTGCCCCCGATGGCGGAGTGTCAGTCACTGCATCTGTGCCTGAAACACCGCCATCGGGGCATAGGTATCTACACAACTTTGTAGCAGCCTACGGTAACCACGATGCGAAGCGAGCCGCTCTTGATCTTGCTCTTGATCTTAGGCGCCCCGTTAAACCACGCTGGCCGGAATTCGACAGTGATTTGGAGGGTAAACCGGCAGGGATGCCGGTTTAGCCGCCCCGCGCAATGGATGGCGCGTGGCGGCGGCCCTCCAAATCAATGTCGGATTACGGGCACACCGAGCGTGAGCGAGGTGCCGAGTGGTGGGGCAGGAGCCCTTTTGGTTACTTTTGGGGCTCTTTTCCAAAAGTAACCCGCCGTAAGGGCGGAACCCTAAGCCGCCGTTACCGCAGCAACGGATATGTACTCGCTCTGATCCAACATCATTGTCGACTGTCAGGCCGCCATCGGGGGCAAGCCCCCTCCCACATGTTGATAGGCGTCAGGCCTCGGGAACGCCTTTTTCCCAGGCTGACCAGTTGTTCAGAATCGCCTGCACCAGCGGATTTCCCGCACGGTACAAGTTCTCCAGCGCCGGCACGAAGCCGCCCTGATCAGCGTACTTGAGCAGGTTGTCCACTTCACTGTAGCCCGGGTACGGGCGATCAAAGTCCGAACCTGCCCGCACTACCGCCAGGCGTTGAATATCCACCAGGCCTTCGTGACTGGCGCGCAGCAGCGCTTCGTAGGTGGAGTTGTCTTCCTGCTGGGTGGTGCAGTATTCGCCTTTGTTGTCGGTGAGCAGTTTGGTCCATACCTCGGCGCGCTCGCTCAGGCGCGTGCCGGAGAACCAGGTGTTGCCCGCCAGGGTGTCGCAGCGGGTGACCTGGGGCGGCTGGTTGGCCGGCGCGGCGGGGTAGTGCTTGCGCCAGGCGGCGGATTCCTTGCTTTCCGTCAGCTCCACCTTGTGCGACAGGGCAAACGCCTTGGCTTGCAGCTTGGGGTTGAGCTCGAACACTTCGGTCTTGTAGTCCAGCGGCGGTTTTTCGTTGGGCCCCTTGGTGTTGATGCCGATATAGCCCGTCGGCCAATCCTTGGGCGCGTCGCGTGAATCCAGCTCCCACTGTGTGCCGAATTCCACCAGGTAATGCGCCCAGGCGGCAGTGCCGATGGTGCCGTATTTTGGACTGATACCGGCAATCCCGGCGATCAGGAAATAGCTCTGGCGCAAGTCGAACTTGGGCGACAGGGCCAGCGCCAGGGTCGAGGCGGCGGCGTTGGTCTGGCCCATGCCGGTTACCAGCAGGCACACGTCCTGGGTGTTGCAGCGAATCGCCGGGTATTCGGCGGACAGGCCCGGCACGCGCACCTGCTGGGTGAGTTGCAGGCGATCGATCCAGGTTTGCGCCTCGGGGGCGAACATGGTGATGAGCATTACCTTGGGTTTGATCGGCGCGGCGTTGTCTGCCAGCACCACGTGGGGCAGCAGGGCCAGGCCAATGGCCATTGAAAGACGGGTAAGGGTATTCATCTGCAGCTCCTTGATCAGAATTGGTAGCCCACGCCGGCGTAGTAACCCCAGCCATCGGAGCGGGCGCGGAAGTTGCCTTCGCCGAAATTCAACTCGCTGCCATCTTCCCAGTTGCCGCCGTTGTGGAAGTAACGGCCGACCAAGGTAAAGCGCAGGTGGGTGAACGAGTACAGCAACACGTTGGTCGCCACCAGGGAATTGGCGGTGCGCGCCGGGTTGTCCTTGTGCAGGTCCGAGCCGAAATCATAGTTGGTGAAGCCGATGTAGGTCAGCGAGGCACCGTTGTCGAACTTGCCGATGGGCACGATGTATTTCATCTGCGCGCGGTAGCCGTCCCATGAATACTCGTTACTGGCGCCGTAGTTTTCCCACTGGTAGCGCCCGTAGAAGTTGGCCGACAGGTTGACCCGCGAGTGGGTGTCGATGTCGGTGCCAAGGCCGCTGTACAGGGTGTTGGCGCGGTTCGCCTTGTTGCTGCCGTGGTCGTAGATCCAGTCGAACGCCACATACCATTCCTTGAACGGTCCGATCGCCAGGCTGCGGCCGGCGAGGTAGTCGATGGAAATACGTGGCTCATGCTCCATGAACACCGGCGAGCCGTGGTCCCACGCGCCTTTGTCGTTGCTGTTACCGATGCCGAGGATCTTTGGCACATCAATGTAGCCGTACAGCTCGAACGGACCCTTGCGACCGAAATACTCGTATTCCAGGTACACGTCATCCTGGGGCTTGGGGCCGAAGCTGATGTCCTTGCTGCCGATCAGCGTCAGGTCCTGGTTGAACCACTGCGACAGGTAAGCGCCTTTTTTCGCCGGCGGGCTCGCCTCGGGGCTGAGGGTTTCGCCCTGTGCTGAGTCATCGGCGGGTTTGTCCTGCGCCAAAATGGGTGCACTGAGTACTCCCGTAACGGCGGCCAGTAGCAAGGAAACACCAAAGCAAGCGCGAGGCGTTGAGGTGGGGTGCATTGAAAATCCCTATTCGTACGCGGTTTGACCCGATTTCTTCGGGTGGAGTGAACCTGGCTGCCAAGTTCGTTCCGCAAACGTTTGCACAGGCTGTACCAACTTTGCTCAATCGCCTGAAAGGGCTGCAAAAAAGCCTGATTAGTCGGCCTGTTGGTCAGAAATGACTGGGTGTCATTTTTTCGAGGTGATTGCCGGTCTCGCGCCGGTACTCGCTCGGCGTCTGGTTCATCTCGATACGAAAGTGGCGGTTGAAGTTGGACAGGTTGGCGTAGCCGACTTCGAAGCAGATATCTGCCACCGACCTATCGCTTTGCAGCAACAGCCGGCAGGCACGCTGCACGCGGAATTTGCGCATCAGCTCGATAAACCCATGGCCGGTATTGCGTTTGAAGAAGCGCGAGAAACCCGGTTCGCTCATGTCCAGTTGCCGGGCGATGTCTGACAGGCGCACGTCGCCGCTCAGTTCACGCATCAAATAATCGAAGGCCTTGTTGATACGTTCGGCGCTGCGCGGGTCCAGGGTCGGCGCGTAGCGCGGGCTGGCCAGCACCTTGAGCTGTCGGGGCGGGGCGTTCTTGAGGGTGTCGAGCAATTGCAGAAACAGGATCAGGCGTTGCAGGCCCTGGGCACTGCCAATGGCTTGCATCAAGTGCGCCGCTCGAATGGCGGTTTCGCCGGTGAACTCAAGGCCGCGTCGTGCCTGTTCGAACAGCGGCTGCAGGTCGCCGAGTTCCGGCAGGGATTCGCGCAGGGCGAGGAGGGCGGTGCCGTCAAATTGCAGCACCACGTCGCGACCGCTCAGGCACTCGCCGGGCGCCAGGTCGCCAATCCAGTCGTGGGGCAGGTCGGGGCCGATCAAGGCGACATGCCCGGCACTGAACGCACCGATATAGTCGCCCGCCACCAGCTTGCCGCTGCCGTGGCGAATCAGGTGGATTTCAAACTCAGGGTGATGGTTCCAGCGCGCAAGCTCCACCGGGTAGTCGTGTTCGAACCAGCGAAAGCAGTGCTCCGGTTCGGGCAGGATGACTTCACGTTCGGCCGGCCGATGCTCGAACAGGATGGCGCGGATGGGCATGCTGCTGCCTCTTGTGCGTTGGATAAGCGCCAAAATACCCGCCTCGGCAGGTGCGGCGCTACCCCTGGCGACGCCCGACGCTGATACTTTTTTGCGCCTGGCACAGCGGTTAAAAAAGTATCGGTGGAGCATCCGTCAGGGGTTTGTGAGACGCCGGCCCAAGCTGCTGTAATCGGCGCTCAACAACAAGAAAAACGGTGGAAACCGCCATGCCCTCAATCCGCAAAGCCGCACTTGCCCCTGCGCTGCTGCTGTCCGGCCTCGCCGTGACCCAGCCCAGCCAGGCCGCCGACACCGTGACCATCGCCACGGTCAATAACAGCGACATGATCCGCATGCAGCGCCTGTCCAAGGTGTTCGAAGCGCAGCATCCGGACATCCGCCTCAACTGGGTGGTGCTCGAAGAAAACGTGCTGCGCCAGCGCCTAACCACCGATATCGCCACCCAGGGTGGGCAGTTCGACGTGCTGACCATCGGCACCTACGAAACCCCGCTGTGGGGCGCCAAGCACTGGCTGGAGCCGCTGACCGAACTGCCGGCCGACTACGATGCCGGGGATATCTTCCCCGCGGTGCGCCAGGGCCTGTCGGTCAACGGCACGCTCTACGCCTTGCCGTTCTACGGCGAAAGCACCGTGACCTATTACCGCACCGACCTGTTCAAGCAAGCCGGCCTGAGCATGCCCGCGCAGCCCACCTGGACCCAGCTCGGCGAGTTCGCGGCCAAGCTGACCGTCAAGGACAAGGACCAGTATGGTCTGTGCCTGCGCGGCAAGGCCGGTTGGGGCGAGAACATTGCGTTGCTGAGCACCATGGCCAATGCCTTCGGCGCGCGCTGGTTCGATGAGCAGTGGAAGCCCGAACTGACCAGCCCCGAGTGGACGGCCGCGGCCAATTTCTACGTCAACAGCCTCAAGCAATACGGCCCGCCGGGCGTGTCAAGCAACGGCTTCAACGAAACCCTGGCACTGTTCAACAGCGGCAAGTGTGCGATCTGGGTCGATGCCAGCGTCGCTGGCTCCTTCACCACCGACACCCGCCAGAGCAAAGTCGCTGACCGCGTGGGCTTCGCCGCAGCGCCCACGGAGGTCACCGACAAGGGCTCTTCCTGGCTCTACGCCTGGTCGCTGGCCATCCCGGCCACCTCCAGGCACAAGGACGCGGCCAAAGCCTTTATCAGCTGGGCGACATCCAAAGACTACATCCAACTGGTCGCGGATAAAGAGGGCATCACCAACGTACCGCCTGGCACGCGGCAATCGACCTACAGCGAGGCATACCTGAACGCGGCGCCGTTTGCCCAAGTCACCCTGCAGATGATGAAGCACGCCGACCCGGCCCATCCCTCGGCCAAACCGGTGCCGTACGTGGGCATCCAGTACGTGACGATTCCCGAGTTCCAGGCCATCGGCACCTCTGTCGGCAAGCTGTTTTCGGCGGCGCTCACCGGCGGCATGTCGGTGGACCAGGCGTTGCAGCAGGCGCAGTCCACCACTGAGCGCGAGATGAAGCGTGCCGGTTATCCCAAGTAATGCCACAGGACACCTCGATGAAACGACTTGAAGGAAAGAGCGCGCTGATCACCGGATCGGCGCGCGGGATCGGCCGTGCGTTCGCCCAGGCCTATATCCAGGAAGGCGCCACCGTCGCCATCGCCGATATCAACCTGCAGCGCGCCCAGCAGACGGCCGCCGAACTGGGCCCCCAGGCGTATGCGATAGCGATGGACGTCACCGATCAGGCCTCGATTGACGCGGCAATGGCCGCCGTGGTCGCCCATGCCGGCAAGTTGGATATCCTGGTCAATAACGCTGCATTGTTCGACTTGGCGCCCATCGTCGACATCACCCGCGACAGCTATGAACGGCTATTTTCGATCAACGTCGCCGGTACGCTGTTCACTTTGCAGGCCGCCGCGCGGCAGATGATTGAGCAGGGCCATGGCGGCAAGATCATCAACATGGCCAGCCAGGCCGGACGACGCGGCGAGGCGCTGGTGGCGGTGTATTGCGCGACCAAGGCGGCGGTGATCAGCCTGACGCAATCGGCGGGGCTGAATCTGATCAAGCAGGGCATCAACGTCAATGCCATCGCTCCGGGTGTGGTGGACGGTGAACACTGGGATGGGGTGGATGCGCTGTTTGCCCGGCACGAAGGCCTGGCGCCGGGCGAGAAGAAGAAGCGGGTAGGGGATGAGGTGCCTTATGGGCGGATGGGCACGGCGCAGGACCTGACCGGCATGGCGATCTTCCTGGCTTCAAAAGAGGCGGATTATGTGGTTGCACAGACCTATAACGTCGATGGCGGCAACTGGATGAGCTAGTGAGCTTGCTCCCATGGCGAGCTGACAGGCGAAGTGGGCTGTCAGGCCGCCATCGGGGGCATCAGGTGGATAGGCGTCGGCTTCCTTGGATCAGGACGCCCGGTCACTCGGCAAAACTGCGGTCGAAGAAGTAAATTTCTCCTGGCTTCAACAGCTCCAGCGTCGCCTGTGGCCTGCCGCCTTCACCCTGCTTCTTGCGCCCCGTCTCACGTAGGTATCCCGCCTCCGTCAGCTTCAGCAATCGCTGGCGAATACTGGTCTTGAGCACCGGCCGCGCCAGCACCAGGGAAAAAATGGTGGTCGCTTGCGGCGCACTGAATTCCTTGCCCAGAAACATCAGCGGCAAGCTGCTGTACAGCGACTTGGACAGCAGCCGTTCCTGCACCGCCGCGACGATCAGGTTGTGATCGAAGGGCAACTTGATACTGCCGTCCGCCACTGCGTTCAGTGAAAACCAGGCCTGATGCTCAGCCAGTGTCACCTCATCCGCCACAATTGCCAGGTAGTGAGTGGACGACGACCAGCAGCGCGGGTCACGGAACGCATCCCCCACCGTGCCAACCTGCTCGCTCCAGGCCAGGTCCAGGCCGACTTTGTCACTGGTGCGCAGCCGTTCCACGGCATCCTTGAGGCTCAAGTCCGGTACATCCCCGTTCACCACCACGCCCGGCAGCGCCCAATGCCCGGCGAAGGGCTCGGCCTCGCGTTTGTTCAACAACAGTTTGAGTTCGCCCGAGGCGCGGCAATAAAACAGTACGCACAGGTCGACGGTGTGGAGGTAGGCACTAGGTGGCATGTGAAGTCCTTCTGAACGGCTATCGGCACAGTCTAGCGAAACGAGCGGCGATGTCATGTACTTTCCTGGGCGCAATTTTCTAAAAGTCTATTGCAATAAAAGTACATGACGTGTACTTTTGTTTCAGGCCACCGGAGAATCACTATGACCCTCACGAAAACTGCCATCGCTTCCTTCGATGTCGATGCCCAGAAAAGTTTCACGCCGCTGTGCCCCGACGAGTTGCCCGTAGCCGGCGGTGATCTGATCGGTGCCGAGCTCAATTACATGGCCAGCCTTGCCGGGCATCGCATCGGCAGCAAGGACGCCCACACCCCGCACGCGCCCTGGGTGGTCGCGCAGCACAGCCAGATGCTGCAACCCACCGGCCTGGCCCACGCCGATGTCACTTGGGTCAGCCACTGCGTACCCGGTACCGAGGGCTTCGCCTTGCTGGATGAGCTGCCCACCCCGTACGACTACGACTACTTCATCTGGAAGGGTGTCGAACCCGACCTGCACCCCTACGGCGCCTGTTACCACGACCTGCACGACAAGTTGTCGACGGGCGTCATCGAATACCTCAAGGCCCACGGTATCGTTCGCGTCATCGTCGGTGGCCTGGCCCTGGACTACTGCGTCAAGACCACCGCCTTGCAACTGCTCAACGCTGGGTTGCAGGTGGTGCTGCACCTGCCGGCGTGTCGAGCGATCACCGAGGAGGGCGCTGTTCAGGCCGTCAATGAGTTGCTCAAGGCCGGTGCTGTCATCAGCAGTACCCGCGAAGAACTGGCCGTGATGGCCCTGCGTTAAGGAGATGCCCCATGGAAAGCGCCTATAACGACGAATCCCCGGTAATCCAGGGCTTGCTCGACACCGACTACTACACCTTCACCATGATGCAGGCGGTGCTGCACCAGCATCCCAACGTGGACGTGGAGTACAACTTCATCGTCCGCTCCAGGGAAAAACTCGGCCACCTGATCCCTGCGCTGCGAACCGAGCTGGAAAAACTTGCCGACCTGCAGATGCGTGAAGGTGAGCTGCGCTTCCTGTTCAACCCGCGTTTTCGCGAATACCTCACGCCGGATTACGAGCGTTTTCTCGGCCTGTTTCGCTTCGACCTGCGCTATATCCACGTGAGTGAAGTGGACGGTCAACTGAACATCCGCGTGATCGGCCCGATGCTGCACTGCATCATGTTCGAACAACCGATATTGGCGCTGGTCAGTGAACTGCGCAATCGCGAAAAATACCCCGACGTGACCCTTGAAGACGTCACCCGCAAGCTCTATCAGAAGTTCGATTGGCTGGAGAAAAACCTCAGCCGCGAAGAACTCGCCGACCTGCGCGTATCCGACTTCTCCACCCGCCGGCGCCTGTCATTCAAGGCACAGCGCGAAGTGGTAGACATCATGCGCCGCGACTTTCCCGGCCAATTCCTCGGTACCAGCAACGCGCATCTGGCCTACGAATTCGACTTGCCACTCATCGGCACCATGGCCCACCAATGGCTGATGGTGCACCAGCAACTGGGCCGTCTGCGCGAAAGCCAGAATGCCGCTCTGGAAAACTGGGTGCGTGAGTACCGTGGCCGCCTGGGGGTCGCCCTGACCGACTGCATCAGCACCGACTTTTTCCTAAAGGATTTCGACCTGTACTTCGCCAAGCTCTACGACGGCCTGCGCCAGGACTCCGGTGACCCTATCGCCTGGGCCGACAAAGTCCTGACCAGATATAAGGAACTCGGCATTGACCCCATGACCAAAGACCTTATGTTCTCCGATGGTCTGAATTTCGAAAAATGCCTGCCGATCCTGCGCCACATTCGTGGCAAGGCCCGGTTCGGCTTCGGCATGGGCACCAGCCTGGCCTGCGATGTGGACGGTGTCGAGCCGCTGAGCATTGTGATGAAGCTGGTACGGGTACACGGTGAGCCGGTGGTGAAATTCTCCGATGACCCGGTCAAGAACGTCTGCGAAGACCCGTCGTTTTTGCAGTACGCGGCACAGGTATTCAACGTTGGTAGCGTGGAGGAATGACATGCACACTCAAGAACGGATCGCCCATGAGCTGAACGTCGACCGCTCGCTGGTCAAAGGCCGCGAGACCCAGGAAATTCAACGGCGCATCGATTTCATCAAGGCCACCTTGCGCAATTCAGGCTGCAAGGCCCTGGTGCTGGGTATCAGCGGCGGCGTCGACTCCCTGGTGGCCGGGCGGCTGTGCCAGTTGGCGGTGGAGCAACTGCGCGATGACGATTATCCCGCGCGTTTCATTGCCATGCGCCTGCCCTACAAGAGCCAGGCGGATGAGCATGATGCGAGCGCCTCCCTGGACTTTATCCAGCCCGACCAGACCGAAACCCTGAACATCGCCGCCGGTGTCGATGGGCTGATGTCCAGCCTGGCCGTGTCGGATGTCAGTGCCGAACGCGTGGATTTCATCAAAGGCAACGTCAAGGCGCGGGCTCGGATGATCGCCCAGTACGCGGTGGCCAATTTGCATAACGGCCTGGTGGTGGGCACCGATCAGGGCGCCGAGGCCTTGATGGGGTTTTTCACCAAATTCGGTGATGGCGCCTGCGACCTCGCACCGCTGTCCGGCTTGACCAAGACCCAGGTGCGCCTGCTGGGCGCGGGCCTCGGCGCGCCGGCCAGGCTGGTTGGCAAACTGCCCACCGCCGACCTGGAAGAATTGGCACCGGGCAAGGCTGACGAGCTGGCCTACGGCTGCACTTATGCAGAGATCGACGCCTACCTGATGGGCGAGCCGGTCAGTGAGCGGGTGAGGACGATCGTCGAGGAGGCGTACCGCAAGACAGCGCACAAACGCGCGCTGCCTTTTGTGCCCGCTTGATCAACGCTCGATCGACCGACTCCAGCGCGCGTTCCACTCCGGCCGCGCTTGGTTGACCTGGTCCCAGTCAATCGAAATCGCCGTCTGCAGATAACCTTGCATCGCTTCCACACGGGCGCGGGTTTTATCGGTGGTCGGCGTGGTCGGGTTCGACGGGATCTGGTCGCCTTCCTCCAACGCCGGCGCCTGGGCCTCGGCGGTCAGCAGGAACGCGGCGAGTTTCTGTGCCAGTTCCGGCCGGTCATTGCGCGCGATCACGCACTCGGCCACGTTCAGCACCACCGCGCCTTCCTTGGGCTGGGCATATTCCATGGGCACGCCGAGCAGTTTCTGGGTCGCTACCTGAGTCGGGGTGAGAGGGAAAATCGCGGCCTCGTCGGTCTGTACCATCTCGGAAATCTTCGCCGAGCTGGCGATGTATTCCAGCACATTGGGGCCGACGGTTTTTGGCCAGGCCTTGAAGCCCGGTTCCACGTTGGTCTCGTCGCCGCCCTGGATGCGGTTGAACATCAGGAAGCCATGCAGGCCGAAGGTGGAGGAGGCCAGCGACTGGAACACCACTTTGTCCTTGAAGCGCGGGTCGGCCAGGTCCATCCATGAGGTCGGCGCCGCCCAGCCTTGTTCCTTGAACATCTTGGCGTTGTAGCCAAGGCCTGTGACGCCGAGCGTTACGGCCACGGCCTGGTCCTTGATTTTCGCCTTGGCCGGGATCTGCTCCAGAGGCGGGCTGGGCGCGAGTGTGTCGCACAGGCCCATGGAAATGGCGCGGTACATGATGCCGTCGTCGAGGAACATCACGTGCATCTGCGGGTTGTCTTTGTTGGCCTGGACCTTGGCGAGAATGTCTGACGAGGTGCCCGGCACGATGACCACCTTGACGTTGTTGGCCTTTTCGAAGGCGGGCAGCACTTTATCGGCGTAGACCCGTTCCATGGTGCCGCCGTTCATGCCCAGGTACAGCGTGGGCGCGGCATGGGCACTGGTGGCGAGCAGGGCGAGGGATAAGCAGGACAGCGCACTACGTGGGTTCATGGGGTTTTTCCTCTCAGGCTTGGAAACGACGGATGGAAAACGCTTCAATGGGCTGGCGGCTGACGCCTGTGCAGACGATCTCTGCCAGGGCTTCACCCACCGCAGGCCCGAGCTGGAACCCGGCACCGGCAAAACCGAAACCGTGGAGCAGGCCAGGCTGGGTGCTGCTGGGGCCGATCACCGGTTCGTGATCGGGTAGATAACCTTCGGTGCCGCTCCAGGTACGGATGGCCTGGGCGCCTTGCAGGAACGGGTACAGCTCACCGGCGTTGCGCAGAATCTCCAGCACCGCCGCCTGGCCGGGCCTGGCCTTCTGAGGCCCAAGGGCGAAGCCGCGACCACCGCCGAGGATGCAGTTGCCGCGTGCCACTTGCCGCGCATAGATTCCGCCGCCTTCGACGCCGGTGCTCACGTCCATCACTAGGGGCAACGGCTCGGTCACCAGCATCGCCGGGTGGGCCGAGACCATCGGCACCGGCTCGCCAAATTGCGCCGCGACACTGCCGGCCCACGCGCCGGCGCAGTTGAGCAGCCAGGGCGCCTGCAGCTGCAGGCCGTTGGCGCAATGCACCTGGAACCGCCGGCCGTCATGTTCGATCCGGCTCACCGGTGCCTGTTCATACACCGCTGCGCCACAGCGCTGCGCCGCGCGGGCGAAGGCCGGCGATACCAGGCGTGGATTGGCGTGGCCGTCCTCGGGGCAGAACGAAGCGCCCACGGCGATATCGCCCACCCACGCAAATCGCTGGCGCAATTGGGTGTAATCGAGCAATTGCAGGTTCAGGCCAAAGCCACGGGTGTGCGCGGCATAGGCTTGCAACGCGGCGAAGTCATCATGACTGCGCGCCAGTTTCAGATGCCCGGAGCGCACGTATTCGCCGTCGATGCCGATCAAGCTCGGCAGGTCAGACCACAATTGATGGGCGCGCTGTGACAGCGGCAACTGATGCAAGGGCCGCCCTTGGCGCCGCACTCCGCCGTAATTGACGCCGCTGGAATGCGAGCCACAGAAGTCCCGCTCCACCAGCGCCACCCGCTGACCCTGGCGCGCCAGCATCAAGGCCGCCGACGCGCCGACGATGCCGCCGCCCATCACAATCACGTCGATCACGGCTGCACCTGCACGCCAAACGGCAGCGGCTTGATCGGCGCCTGGCCACGCAGGCGCCCGACCTGTTCGATGCTCCGCCCGCTGCGCTCGGCGACAATCTCCGCCGCCGCCAGCCCGCACATGCGCCCCTGGCAGCGGCCCATGCCAACGCGGCAATGGGCTTTGACCCGGTTAATCTCCCAATGGCCTTCGTCCACCACCGCGCGCACCTCGCCGACACTGACTTCTTCGCAGCGGCACAGGGTCAACTCATCCGGCGCCTGGGCGGCCCACTGTGCAGGGAAGGGGAACGCGGTTTCCAGGCCCTGGCGAAAGCGCTGAATGTTCGCCAGTTGCTGTTCCAGCCGGGTGATGCGACGTTGATCGACTACCCTGCCGATGTCTTCCAGTACGGCCAGCGCTGCGCGCTCACCGGCCCATTGCGCCGCGTCGGCGCCCATGATGCCGGCCCCATCGCCCGCCAGATAAACCTGCGCGACGCTGCTGCGCCCGGCGCTGTCGCGCTGCGGCAGCCAGGCACGGTTGAGATCGTTCCAGGCAAACTCGCAACCGAGCAGGTCGGCCAGTTGCGTCTCACTGCGCAGCGCATGGGCGAAGGCCACTGCGTCGCACGCGAGGGTGTGTTCGCCCCAGCGAATACCGCTGACCCGCTGTGTGCCGTCAATCTGCCGCAGCATTGCGCCCTGATGCACGGCAACCCCGTGGGCTGTCAGCCAGGCGCGGTAGTACAGGCCCTTGGCCAGGGTCAACGGCTGCCCGAGCAGTGCCGGCAATGCGCGGCATTGGGCGCTGAACGGCGCGCTGTCGAGCACCGCCACGACCTTGGCGCCGGCCTTGGCATATTGGTAGGCGACCAGATACAGCAATGGCCCCGAACCACAGAACGCGACACGCTCACCGATCGCGCAGCCCTGGTATTTCAGCGCAATCTGCGCGGCCCCCAGGCTGTAGACGCCGGGCAAGGTCCAGCCTGGCACCGGCAGGATACGGTCGGTGGCGCCGGTGGCAACGATGACCCGTGAGTACTCGACGCTCTCGGCGCGGCCATCGGTGAGTGTGTCCAGGCGTGCATCTTCGGCATTCCACACCAGGGTATCGGGGCGGTAATCGATCACCGCTGCCAGTTCGTCCAAGGTGCGATGCACGGCTTGCGCCTTGCCCGCTTCAAAGCCGTAAAGCTGCTTGGCCGAGCGTTGAAAATTCACTGGTTGACGCCGGTAGATCTGCCCGCCGCCGCGCAGACTTTCGTCGATCAGGCAAGGCGTGATGCCGTGTTCGAGCAGCGTTCGCGCCGCCGTGATGCCTGCCGGGCCCGCGCCCACGATCACAATAGGTTTCATGCGCGGCGCCCCGGTTCACGGCTGATCGCCTGGCCTTCTTCCAGCAGCGTCGAACAGGCGCGCACCCGTCGCCCGTCTTCAAGGCGCACCCAGCAGTCCTGACAGGCGCCCATCAGGCAGAAGCCGGCACGGCGCTCAGCGCTGAAATCGCTGCCACGCAGGTGCTCGGCGCAGGTCAGAATGGCCGTCAGCAGGGTGTCGCCGAGCAGGCCCTGCGCCGGTTGGCCATCCAGGGTGAACGCCAGGGCAGGGCGCCGCGTTTCAGCCAGTCGCTTGAACAGTGCCATCAGTGTTTCCCCACCAGCACGCGATCCAGGCCGTAAACCCGGTCGAGCAGAATCATGGTCGCCGCGGTCAGCGCGATCACCAGCGCCGAGACCGCCGCCATCATCGGGTCGATGGATTCGGTGGCGTACACGTACATGCGCACCGGCAGGGTTTGGGTCGCCGGCGAGCTGACGAAAATCGACAGGGTCACTTCATCGAAACTGTTGATAAACGCCAGCAGCCAGCCACCGGCCACGCCCGGCAGAATCATCGGCAGCGTGATCTGACGAAACAGCGTGAAGCGGCTGGCGCCGAGGGATTCGGCGGCCTGCTCGGCGCTGCGATCAATCCCGATGGCGGCCGCCAGCACCAGGCGCAGCACGTAAGGCGTGATGATCACCACGTGCGCGAGCATCAGCCAGGTGAAGCTGCCATTCACCCCCATCAGCGCAAACAGGCGCAACAGAGCGACGCCCAGCACCAGGTGCGGAATGATGATCGGCGACAGGAACAACGCACTGAAAAAATTACGCCCAGGGAATGCATAACGGCTGATCGCCAACGCCGCCGGCACCGCGATCAGCGTGGCCAGCGTCGCGGCGGTGAAGGCCAGGACCAGGCTGTTATAGAACGCCTGGATAAAGTCGGCGCGCTCGAACACCGCGCGAAACCAGCGCAGGGAGAAGCCCGACGTCGGTAGGCTCAGGGTGTTCTCCGGGGTGAAGGCCACCAGGCACACCACCACCAGCGGCGCCATCATGAACACCACCACCAGGGCGTGGAAGCCGAGGGCCAACGGACCGTTTCTGGACATGCGCTTAAACCCCCAGGGACTTTTTGTAGCGACCTTCGAGCATGCGGTTCCAGCTCAGCATGATCAGCAGATTGACCAACAGCAGCACCACGGCGATGGTCGCGCCCATGGGCCAGTTGAGTTCCGAGAGGTATTGGTCGTACACCACCGTGGCGACCATTTTCAGACGGCGTCCGCCGAGCAGGCCGGGGATCGCAAACGAGCTGGCGGCCAGGCCGAACACGATCAGGGTGCCGGACAGCACGCCGGGCATCACCTGGGGCAAGACGATCTTGCGCATCACCGTGGCCTGGCTGGCCCCAAGCGACAACGCGGCCTGTTCAGCCGAGGGGTCGAGCTTCTGCAAGGACGTCCATACCGGGATGATCATGAACGGCAGCATCACATGCACCAGCGCGATGATCACCGCAAAGGGCGTATACAGCAGCTTCACCGGGCGACCACCGAGCCATTGAATGGTCTGGTTGACCAGCCCGTCGGCGCCCAGCAACAGGCTCCAGCCAAAAGCGCGCACCACCACCGAAATCAGCAACGGCGTGAGGATCAGAATCAGAAAGATCGAGCGCCACGGCGTGCCCATGCGGCTGAGGATATAGGCCTCCGGCACGCCGATCACCACGCACAGCAGGGTCACCAGCGCGCTGATCCAGAAGGTGCGCCAGAAGATCTCGTAGAAGTAACTGTCGCTGAACAACGACAGGTAATGGGCCAGGGTCCACTCGTCGGCCTTCACGCCCACCTGGTAGTCGAATACGTTGAACGACAGCACCAGGGTAAGGCCCAGCGGCAGGATCAGCAGCCCGGCAAACAGCACCAGGGCCGGCAGCGAGAGTAAGTAGCCGCGACTCATGGGCGCACCTCGTCCGCCGCCAATACGCGCAGCAGGTCCGCTTGCCAATCCAGGCCCACTGGCGCGCCGTTGCCCAGCGGTGCGCTGCCGTCGTTGCTGCGCACCACGGTGAGTTCGCCGAGGTCGGTATGCACGCGGTACAGCCACTGGCTGCCGAAGAAGTAGCGGTCCAGCACCTTGCCCTGCAGGCGGCCGGCGCCTGCGCCCAGCAACTGGATTTTCTCCGGGCGCAGGCTCAGGGTCAGCTCGCCATCGCCGCCAGCCTGGCGCACTTGCGGGATGCCCAGGGCATCGTAGTCGCCGGCGAGCAGGTTGGCCTTGCCGACAAAGTCCGAGATAAACCGTGTGCGCGGGTGCTCGTAGAGCGTGTAGGGCGCATCGATCTGGGTCACGCGCCCGGCCTGCATCACCACCACGCGGTCGCTGATTGACAGCGCCTCGGCCTGGTCGTGGGTGACCATCAAGGTGGTGATGCCCACCGCGCATTGGATGCGGCGGATTTCAAACTGCATTTCTTCGCGCAGGTTGGCGTCGAGGTTGGACAACGGCTCATCGAGCAGCAGTACCGGCGGCTCGATCACCAGCGCCCGTGCCAGGGCCACGCGCTGGCGCTGGCCACCGGACAGCTCCCGAGGGTAGCGCTCGGCATGTGGGGCCAGGCGCACCAGCTCCAGTACGGTTTTGACTCTGGCGGCGATCTCGCTGGCGGGTACCTTGCGCATCTTCAGGCCGAAGGCGACGTTGTCGCGCACCGTCATGTGCGGAAACAGCGCGTAGCTCTGGAACACCACGCCCAGGCCTCGGCTGGCGGGCTTGGCATGGGTGATGTCGCGACCGTCGAGCAGGATCTGCCCGCCGCTCACGTCAACGAAACCGGCGATCATCTGCAAGGTCGTGGTCTTGCCGCAACCCGAAGGGCCGAGCAGGGAAACGAACTCGCCTTGTTCTACCGCAAGGTCGGTGGCGACCACCGCATCGACGGCGCCATAGCGTTTGCTCAAGGCACGGAGTTGGAGAAATGCCATGTCTGCGTTCCACCTTATTGAGTCGCGTCTAAACGCGCTTTTTTGTTTTGGGCAGATGCGAAAGAACTGTTTCGGGTGCGCTGGCGCTCGATCTCAAGTCGGCTGCCGGTTGTTGTTCATTTCGCCCCTGTGGACGCAGATTAGGACGAAGACTAGAGTGGGCGGAAGATGGTATTTCACTGAATGGATAACTATTTTCGATTTTATTCATTCAATAGAATTTGAGTGGAGAAGAAGCGTGAAAGATTCCACTGAGCGGAATAGCGAGGCCCGTGAGGTTGGGGCAGGGGGCGTCTCTCGCCTGTTCGCACTGTTGCGCACCCTGGGCCAAGCGCCTGAAGGCGGTGAGCGGGTTACCCAGCTCGCGCAACAGGTCGGCCTCTCGCAACCCACCACCCACCGGCTGCTGCGCAGCCTGATGGACGAAGGCATGGTCGAGCAGGACGCGCGCAGTAAACGCTACCGGCTGAGCCTGGAGCTGTTTGCCCTGGCGGCGAATGCCGGCAATACCGGCAACCTGCGCGATCTGGTGCGGCCAAGCCTGTTGCGTCTGAGTGCCTCGCTGGGGGACTCGCTGTTCCTGCTGGCCCGCAGTGGCTTCGACGCGATCTGCCTGGATCGCAGCGAAGGTCCGTATCCGATTCGCACCTTCACCGGCGATATCGGTGGGCGCGTGGCATTGGGCGTAGGGCAGGGCAGCCTGGCGATCCTGGCGTTCCTGCCCGAGGAAGAGCGCGAAACGGTGATTGGCTACAACCTGCCGCGGCTCAAGGATTTTCACCTGTACGATGAGGTGCTGTTGCGTTCGGAGGTGCAGAACGTGCGCAGCCTCGGCTACGCCGCGCGCAACACGGGCGTGCTGGAAGGCATGGCGGGACTGGCGGTGCCGATCCTGAACCGCGACGGGCATGCGGTAGCGGCACTGAGCGTGGCGACCATCAGTGATCGTCTGGGGCCCAGCCGTCTGCCGATGGTGGTCGAGTTGTTGAAGCGGGAGGCGGCGGCAATCGGGCCGCGGATCAATCCGTTTGATCCTACATTGCGCCGGCCTTCGCAGGCGTTTGGTGGGTAGTCCTTTCTGATGCGTACGCGAGCGTAATCCTGACGCTGGCGCCTTTGCTGGAAATTTCTGGGCGTGTGCGGGTGGGTGATATCAACTGATCGCCCACGGCGGCTTGCGTTTATTCAGGCAGCAGCCGTCGGTGCCCGTAGCTGGTAGAGGCGGATGGTCACCCAGGCGTATCATTCGCGGCTGAGCACCAATAGACTCAAGGCATTGACGACCACCTGCAACCAGGGCCTCGAATCACTATGCAAGTCATCCAACAACGGCCGTTGTGGCAGATCTACCTGTTCTTTCTGGCACCGATGGTGCTCTCCAATTTTCTGCAAAGCTTCTCCGGCACCCTCAACGGCATCTACGTCGGGCAGATGCTGGGCACCCACGCGCTGGCGGCGGTGTCAGGCATGTTTCCCATCGTGTTTTTCTTCATTGCCCTGGTGATTGGCCTGGGGGCTGGCGCCTCGGTGTTGATCGGCCAGGCCTGGGGCGCTCGCGAGACGGCAATGGTCAAGGTGATCACCGGCGCCACGCTGACCCTCGGCGCGCTGGTGGGCCTGATCGCCGCCATACTCGGCAGCCTGTTTGCCCGCCCGGCGTTGCAGGCGTTGGGCACCCCTGTCGATGTGCTCGACGATGCGGTGGGCTATGCACGGGTGATGATGCTGATCATGCCGCTGTTGCTGGTATTCATTCTGTACACCCAAGTGCTGCGCAGTGTCAGCGATACCGTTTCGCCGCTCCTGGCCTTGATGGTTTCAACCTCGGTGGGCTTGTTGCTGACGCCCGCGTTGATTGGCGGTTGGCTCGGCCTGCCGCCTATGGGCATCCAGAGTGCGGCGTACGCGGGGCTGACGGGTAATGCCTTGGCGATGCTGTTTTTGATCTTGCGCCTGCGCCACAAGAACCACGTCATGGCGCCGGATCGCGCCATGCTCGCCGCCTTGCGCCTGGATCGGGTCATCCTCGGCAAGGTCCTGCGTATCGGCCTGCCGACGGGCCTGCAGATGGTGGTGCTGTCGTTGTCCGAACTGGTCATTCTGGCGCTGGTCAACGGCCACGGCTCCCAGGCCACGGCGGCGTACGGCGCGGTGACCCAAATCGTCAACTACGTACAGTTTCCGGCGCTGTCGATTGCCATCACCGCCTCGATCCTCGGGGCTCAGGCAATTGGCGCCGGGCGCCTGGAGCGCATCGGGCCGATCCTGCGCACCGGGCTGCTGATCAACACCGTTCTCACCGGCGGCCTGATCGTGCTCGGCTATGGGCTGTCGCACTGGCTGCTGGGGCTGTTCATCACTGACCCTGCCGCGCGGGTCAACGCTGAGCACCTGTTGCACATCATGCTGTGGAGCATTCTGGTGTTTGGCTTCCAGGCCGTAGTCGGCGGGATCATGCGTGCCAGCGGTGTGGTATTGATGCCGGTCGCCATCTCGATTTTCTGCGTGCTGTGCGTGGAGTTGCCAGTGGCCTACCTGTTGAATGCGCACTTTGGCCTCGAAGGCGTGTGGATGGCGTTTCCGGTGACTTACCTGGCGATGCTGGTGCTGCAGACGGCGTATTACCGGTTGGTATGGCGGCACAAGCAGATCAAGCGGCTGGTGTGATAAAAGGTTGCCCACTCAAGGAAAGAAGGCGCTTTATCCATGGCAAACCCCTACGCCGAGTTGTTCCAGGTGCCCGGCGCTCGCGCTTTTGTGCTGGCTGGCATGCTGGCACGCATGCCCATATCCATGACCGGGATTGGCCTGATCACCATGCTCTCGCAGGTGCATGGCGGTTATGGGCTGGCGGGCTCGGTCGCGGCGGTATTCGCGCTGGCCACTGCGTTTTGCGCACCGCAGGTGTCGCGCCTGGTGGACCGCTACAGCCAGGGCAAGGTGCTGCCCATCGCCGCGTTGATCGGTGGCGGCGCGTTGTTGATGGTGCTGCTGTGTACGCGTCTGCAAGCGCCAGGCTGGACGCTGTTCCTGTTTGCCGCACTGGCCGGTTGCATGCCCAATATGTCGGCGATGGTGCGGGCGCGCTGGACCGAGCTGTACCGCGGCCAACCCAAGCTGCAAACCGCGTTTGCCCTGGAGTCGGTGCTCGATGAGGTGTGCTTCATCGTCGGCCCGCCCGTTTCGGTCGGCCTCAGCGTGGTGCTGTTCCCCGAAGCCGGCCCCCTGGTGGCGGCGGTGTTGCTGGCGGTCGGCGTGACCACGTTCGTGCTGCAACGCTCCACCGAACCGCCGGTGCATGCCCGTCACGATCATCATGAACGCTGGTTGATCGCCTCGCCTGCGGTGCAAATCCTGATGACCCTGCTGCTGGCCATGGGCGTGATTGTGGGTGTGGTGGACGTGGTCAGCGTCGCATTCGCCCAATATGCGGGCCATCCGACGGCCGCGAGTATCGTGTTGTCGGTCTATGCGATTGGCTCCTGCCTGGCGGGCTTGGCCTTCGGCATGCTCAAGCTCAAGGCGCCATTGCCCCGGCAGTTTCTGTTCTGCGGCGTGGCCACTGCGGTGACGACCTTGCCGTTGCTGCTGGTCACCGACATTCCGGGGCTGGCCGTGGCGATCTTCATCTCCGGCCTGTTCTTCGCCCCGACCCTGATCGTGTCCATGGCGTTGGTGGAACGGGTGGTCCCACCGAGCCGCCTCACTGAAGGCATGACCTGGCTGATCACCGGCCTGAGCATTGGCGTGGCCATCGGCGCCGCCAGCTCCGGCTGGATGATTGACCACTTCGGCGCCACCAGCGGGTTCTGGGTGGCGCTGGTGGCGGGGGCAGTCGTATTGGCTTCGGCCGTGCTGGGCTACCGGCGGTTGGGCTAGTCAGCCGATGGCCGCGCAAGGCTCTGGGAAGTGATGTTGTAGAAACTCATCCAGCGCCTGGCGTGTCAGATCGTTCAGCGTGACTTTCTTGCGGGTCGCCGCCAACGCCGCGGCCAGGTGCAGGTCATGGCCGACGCGTACATTGAACGAGCCCTTGCAGGGCTTTTCAGGAATCTGCCCGAGCGACTGGCAGGTGGAGAGGTAATCGTCCACCGCCTCCTGGAAGGCTGCGTCCAACTCCGCGACGGTCTTGCCTTCGTAGCTCACCAGGGCCTTGATGAACAGGATTTTGCCGAACAGGCAGTTGTCTTCCAGGCTGGCTTCGATCGAGCCGATGTAGCCTTTGTGTTTCAGTTGGTTGTTCACTGAATCAGTTCTCCTGATTTCAATTGTTCGATGACTTGGCGCCGAATGTAGTGTTTCAACTCATTGCCGGGGTGAGGCTTGTGCAAGGTGATCATTGCACTTGGATCGCCGATATCGAATTTGACCCGGCTTCCAGCCCCTTCAATCTGTGTGTAACCCAGTCGACGCAACAGCGTTACGAGCTCGGACCAGGTGAATGCCATGTGCTCATTGAGCAGTTTGGCGAGCAGCTTTTCATTTTTGGACACGGCGTTCCCTGCGTGTAACTAAATCTAGTTGCAAAATGTGGTGTGAGTCAATGCTAGCTCGGCTTGCCCAGTCTTTCCCGACATTGATGTAACCCCTGATGACACCTCGCTTGCAGCCCCCCATTCCTCGCTAATTTTTCCCTTCGCGGTTCGTTTTATAGGGACGACGTGCCTTTGTGCTTCCTGCCTATTGCTCCGGACTCCAACACATGAATGCTGAAGACTCCTTGAAACTTGCTCGCCGGTTTATCGGGTTGCCCCTGGAAAAGCGCCAATTGTTCCTGCAGGCCTTGCAGAAAGAAGGCGTGGATTTTTCCCGGTTTCCGATTCCGGCGGGGGTGGAGGTTGAGGATCGCCAGGCGCTGTCCTACGCGCAGCAGCGCATGTGGTTTCTCTGGCAGCTGGATCCGGCCAGCGGCGCCTACAACCTGCCCGGCGCGGTGCGCTTGAAAGGCGCGCTCAGCCTCGACGCTCTGGAACGAGCGTTCGCCAGCCTGGTGGCACGCCATGAAACCCTGCGCACGGTGTTTCAGCGTCAGGCGGACGAGCGTTTGGCGCAGGTTGCAATCGAGCCGTCGCTGGCCGTCGAGCATTTGGATTTGAGCAGCCTGTCGCCCATCGACCGTGAGCAGGCAGTCAACGCGGCGGCGACGCGTCAATCGCTATTGCCCTTCGACCTGGAACAGGGCCCGCTGCTGCGCGTGCAACTGCTCAGGCTCGACGAACAGGAGCACGTGCTGCTGCTGACCCTGCACCACATCGTCTCCGACGGTTGGTCGATGAATGTGCTGATCGACGAATTCATCCGCTTCTATGACGCCCACGAGCGTAACGAGGCGCCGCAGTTGCCGGCCCTGGCGATCCAGTACAGCGACTACGCGCTGTGGCAGCGCCGTTGGCTGGAGGCCGGCGAGCAGGCGCGCCAGTTGGCGTATTGGCAGGCGCGCCTGGGCGATGAGCATCCGGTGCTGGAGCTGCCGACCGACCGTCCACGGCCGGCCATGCCGAGTTTCCAGGGCACGCGCCATACCTTCGAGATCGACCCCGCACTGGTCACCCAACTGCGCCTGTGTGCGCAAAAGCACAACGTCACCTTGTTCATGTTGCTGCTTGGCGCCTTCAACGTGCTGCTGCATCGCTACACGGGGCAGGGCGATATCCGCGTCGGCGTGCCCATCGCCAACCGCAACCGCACTGAAGTCGAAGGCTTGATCGGTTTCTTCGTCAACACCCAGGTACTGCGCACCGAGCTGACCGGGCAGACCCGCGTTGCCGAACTGCTGCAAGGCATCAAGGAGCACGCCCTGGGCGCCCAGGCTCATCAGGAATTGCCTTTCGAGCGCTTGGTGGAAGCCTTGAAAGTCGAGCGCAGCTTGAGCCATACGCCGCTGTTCCAGGTGATGTACAACCATCAACCGGTGGTGGCGGACATCGCCTCCGTGAGTACCGCCTCCGGCCTGGAACTGGCCCTGGTGCAATGGCAAGGCCGCACTACCCAGTTCGACCTGACCCTCGACACCTATGAAAAGTCCGGCACCCTGCATGCCGCGCTGACCTACGCCAACGACCTGTTCGACGCACCCTCCATCCAGCGTATGGCGCGCCACTGGGTCAGCTTGTTGCAAGCCATGGTGACCGACGGCGAACAGCGCATCGGCGAGTTGCCGATGCTGAGTGCGGACGAGCAACGGGTGCTGGTCAAGGCCTGGAACCACACGGCTGAGCCATACCCGACCGAACGCGCCATCCACCACTTGATTGAAGACCAGGCGCGCCGCACGCCTGACGCACCCGCGCTGGTCTTCGGTGAGCTGACCCTCACCTATGCCCAGCTTGAGGCACGCGCCAACCGGCTGGCCCATGCGTTGCGTGAGCAAGGCGTCGGCGCCGACGTGCTGGTGGGTATCTGTGTCGAGCGTTCCGTCGAGATGGTCGTGGGGTTGCTGGCCATCCTCAAGGCCGGTGGTGCCTACGTCCCGCTGGACCCGGAATACCCCGAAGAACGCCTGGCGTACATGATCGAGGACAGCGGCATCACACTGCTGCTCAGCCAGCAAAGCCTGATGGAGCGCCTGCCCACCGAAGGGATCCAGGTGATTGCCCTGGATCAGCCGGCGAGTTGGCTCGACGGCTACAGCACTGCGGCCCCCAACGTCACCCTCCATGGGTTGAACCTGGCCTACGTGATCTACACCTCCGGCTCCACCGGCAAACCCAAGGGCGCCGGAAACAGCCACCGTGCGCTGGTCAATCGCCTGTGCTGGATGCAACAGGCCTACGCCCTTGATGTCGGCGACGCGGTGTTGCAGAAAACCCCGTTCAGCTTCGACGTTTCGGTGTGGGAATTTTTCTGGCCGTTGATCACCGGCGCACGCCTGGTGGTCGCCGCGCCTGGCGAACACCGTGAACCGGCACGCCTGATCGCGACCATCAACCGGCACGCCATCACCACCGCGCACTTCGTGCCGTCGATGTTGCAGGCGTTTATCCATGAGCCCGGTGTAGAAGCCTGCGCCAGCCTCAAGCGGATTGTCTGCAGTGGCGAAGCCTTGCCGTTGGACGCGCAACACCAGGTGTTCGCCAAGCTGGCGAACACGGCCCTGTACAACCTCTATGGCCCGACCGAAGCCGCGATCGACGTGACCCACTGGACCTGCCTCGACGAAGGCGCCGACAGCGTGCCCATCGGCCGGCCGATCGCCAACCTCGCCACCTACGTGCTCGATGCCCAGCTCAACCCGGTTGCCGCGGGGATCTCGGGCGAGCTGTACCTGGGTGGAACCGGCCTGGCACGCAGCTACCACCGGCGCCCGGCGCTGACGGCCGAGCGTTTTGTGCCAAGCCCCTTTGTGGCCGGCGAGCGCCTGTATCGCACCGGCGACCGTGTGCGCCAGCGCGCCGATGGGGTGATCGAATACCTCGGTCGCCTCGATCATCAGGTCAAGTTGCGCGGCTTGCGCATCGAATTGGGCGAGATCGAAACGCGCCTGATGCAGCATCCGGCAGTGCGCGAAGCCGTAGTGCTGGTACATGGCGGCAAGCAATTGGTGGCTTACCTGGTGCTTGAAAACGAAGCAGCGGCCGACCTCAAGGCATGGCTGCTGGGCAGCCTGCCGGAATACATGGTGCCCACCCACTTCATCACGCTTGCCAGGCTGCCGGTGACCGCCAACGGCAAGCTCGACCGCAAGGCGCTGCCATTGCCCGACGCCGCGTCGCAGCAGGCTTTTGCCGCGCCGGAAAACGCCCTGCAACAAGCCTTGGCCGCGATCTGGTGCGACGTCTTGGGTATCGAGGCCGTCGGCCTGGACGATAACTTCTTCGAGCTGGGCGGCGATTCGATCATCTCCATCCAGGTGGTCAGCCGCGCCCGCCAGGCCGGGATCCGCCTGAGCCCGCGCGACCTGTTCCAATACCAGAGTGTGCGCAGCCTCGCGCTGGTGGCGGGCTTCGACGCGCTGAGCGTGGTCGATCAAGGGCCGGTCAGCGGCGAAGTCATCCTGACCCCGGTGCAGCAAGGGTTTTTCGCCCAGGCCATCCCGGCGCGCCAGCATTGGAATCAGTCATTGCTGCTGACCCCGCGTGAAGCACTGGAGCCTGCTCGGCTTGACGCGGCGTTGATGCAGTTGATCCGGCATCACGATGCCCTGCGCCTGCGCTTCGTGGCGCAGGCCGAGGGGTGGCAACAACTCCACGCCGCGCCGGGCGACGCCTCGGTACTGTGGCAGACCCGTGCCGACACCGACGCCCAATTGGCCGCGCTCTGCGATGAGGCCCAGCGCAGCCTCGACCTGGCGCAAGGCCCGCTGCTGCGCGCCGCCCTGGTCGACATGGCCGATGGCACCCAGCGCTTGCTGCTGGTGGTCCACCACCTGGTGGTCGATGGCGTGTCCTGGCGCATCCTGCTCGAAGACCTGCAGCAGGCGTATCGCGGGCAGACGCTGCCGGCCAAGACCAGCGCCTATCAGCATTGGGCGCGACAACTGCAAGACCACGCGCAGGCGCTCGACCCTCAACTGGCGTACTGGCAGGCGCAATCGGTCGATGCCGAGTTGCCGTGTGATCACCCTGAAGGCGGCCAGCAAAACCGCCTGGGCGCCAAGCTTGAAACACGCCTTGATGCCGAACACACGCGCCAACTGCTGCAAGCGGCGCCGGCGGCCTATCGCACCCAGGTCAACGACCTGCTGCTCACCGCCCTGGCACGCGTGATCAGCCGTTGGAGCGGGCAGCCCGCCGCGCTGATCCAGCTGGAAGGGCATGGCCGCGAAGACGTGTTCGATGGCATCGACCTGACCCGCACCGTCGGCTGGTTCACCAGCCTGTTTCCGGTACGCCTGCAAGCCGACGGCGAACTGTCCGACGCGATCAAGGCAGTCAAGGAGCAACTGCGCGCCGTGCCCGACAAGGGCCTGGGCTATGGCGTGCTGCGCTATCTCGGCGCGCCTGAAGCCCGCGAATCCCTGGCCGGCCTGGCCGCGCCGCGCGTTACGTTCAACTACCTGGGGCAGTTCGACCGTCAGTTCGATGAGTCCGCGCTGTTCGTGCCGGCCGCCGAGGGCAGCGGCCAGGCCCAGGACCCCGAGGCGCCGCTGGCCAACTGGCTGACGGTGGAAGGGCAGGTGTATGGCGGTGAGCTGGCGTTGCAGTGGGGCTTCAGTTGCGAGATGTTCGAGGCTTCGACCATCCAGCGCCTGGCCGATGAGTACGCCGTTGAGCTCAAGGCCCTGATCGAGCATTGCTGTGCCACGCCGGCCGGGCAGGTCACGCCATCGGACTTCCCCCTGGCCCGTCTCAGCCAGACGCAGCTGGATGGATTGCCGCTGGCCGGGCCGGCCATTGCCGACCTTTACCCGCTGTCGCCGATGCAGCAGGGCATGTTGTTCCACACCCTCTTGGAGCCCGAAGCCCAGGCGTATATCAACCAGTTGCGCCTGGACATCGACGGCCTCGACCTGCTCGCATTCGGGCGCGCCTGGCAAGCCGCGCTGGACCGTCACGACATCCTGCGCAGCAGCTTTCATTGGCTGGGCCTGGACAGCGCGCATCAAGTGATCCAGCGTCAGGTCGACCTGCAATTGCAGGTGATCGAAGACCCGAGTGCCGATCTCGAGGCCCTGGCCTGCAGCGAGCGTGAACGCGGCCTCGAACTCAATGCCGCGCCGCTGTTTCGCCTGATGCTGGTACGCGGTGCGGGCGCGGCCTGGCACCTGATCTTCACCAGCCACCACATCCTCATGGATGGCTGGAGCAACGCCCAGTTGCTCGGCGAAGTGCTTGCCCATTACGCCGGCCAGGCGGTGCCTGCGCCGCTCGGGCAGTTCCGCGATTACCTGGGCTGGCTGCAACGACAAGGCAACGGCGAAGCCTTCTGGAAAGCCGAGCTGGCGCCCTTGCAAGCACCGACTTTGCTCGCCCAAGCGCTGCGCGCCCCGGTCGCGGGGGCCGGTACCGCTGAACATCAGGTCGTGCTGGGCAGTGACTTCAGCCACCGCCTCGGTGAGTTCGCCCGCCAGCACAAGGTCACCCTCAACACCCTGATGCAAGGCGCCTGGAGCCTGCTGCTGCAACGCTACACCGGCCAGGCGTGCGTGGCCTTCGGCGCCACCGTGGCGGGGCGTTCCGCGCCATTGCCGGGGATCGAGCAACAGTTGGGCCTGTTCATCAACACGCTGCCGATCATCAGCGCCGCCTCGCCGGCGCAATCGGCCGTCAGCTGGCTCAGCGAGTTGCAGGCGTTGAACCTCAGCCTGCGTGATCACGAGCACGTGCCGCTCTATGACATCCAGAGCTGGGCTGGCCAGCAAGGCGCTGCGCTGTTCGACACCCTGCTGGTGTTCGAAAACTTCCCCGTGGCCGAAGCCCTCAAACAAGGGGCGCCGGCCGGCCTGACGTTCGGCCGGTTGCACAACCATGAGCGCACCCATTACCCGCTGACCCTGGGCATCGAACTGGGTGCCAGCCTGCGCCTGGAGTTCAGCTACGACTGCGCGCATTTCAGCCAATCCCAGATCATTCGCCTGAGCGACAACCTGCAGTATCTGCTTGAACAATTGCTCGTCGATGCGCAAAGCCCCCTGGGCAACCTGCGCCTGCTCGACGCCACCGCACAGCGCAATGTGCTTGCCCTCAGCCAGTTGCCCATGGCAACTGCGCGTCAGGAGCACGCCCACCAGCGCATCGCTGCCCAGGCACAGGCCACGCCGGACGCACTGGCGGTGCAGGCCGGCAGCGAACGCCTGAGCTATGCCCAGCTCAACGCACGCGCCAACCGTCTGGCTCATCGCCTGCTGGAACTGGGCGTCGGCCCCGGGCAACGCGTGGGTCTGGCGTCCCGTCGTGGCCCGCAACTGATCGTCAGCTTGCTGGCGGTGCTCAAAAGCGGCGCGGCCTACGTGCCACTGGACCCGAAATACCCGGCCGAGCGCCTGGCCTACATGCTCGCCGACAGCCGGCTGGACCTTTTGCTCAGCGAAACCGGCTTGCTCACCGAGTTGCCGTTGCCGGCGGGGCTGAGCCGTGTCGACTTCAGCGCAGGCGGTGACGAATTGGCCGGTTACCCCGCGACCAACCCACTCAACCACGCGGCAGCGGCGGACCTGGCCTATGTGATCTACACCTCCGGCTCCACCGGCCAGCCCAAAGGCGTGGCCATCGACCATGCCGCCCTCGGCCAGTTCTGCGACAGCGCCGTGGTGTACAGCCAACTGAGCGCCCAGGACCGCGTGCTGCAATTTGCCACCTTCAGCTTCGACGGCTTTGTCGAGCAGTGCTACCCGCCGCTGTGCGTGGGCGCGGCGCTGATCATGCGCGGCGATGAATTGTGGGACGCCGGGCAACTGGCGCGCGAGATCGTTGACCAGGGCGTGACCCTGGCCGACTTGCCCGCCGCTTACTGGTACCTGCTGGCCAAGGAGTGCGCCGTGGACCGCCGCGCCCTGGGCAAGCTGCGCCAGGTGCATGTGGGTGGTGAGGCGATGTCGGTGGAAGGCCTGCGCGCCTGGCATGCGGCCGGCCTGGGCGGTGTGCGGCTGGTCAACACGTACGGGCCGACCGAGGCGACGGTGGTCTCCAGCGTGCATGATTGCCAGTTGACGGATGCCAACGACGCGTTCGGTGTGCCGATTGGGCGTGCCATCGCAGGGCGCTCGCTCTACGTGCTCGACAGCGCTTTCGAGCTGCTGGCCAACCAGGGCGTGGGCGAATTGTGCATTGGCGCGCAGGCCGGTCTGGCCCAAGGTTATTTCGACCGCCCGGCACTGACCGCCGAGCGCTTTCTGCCCGACCCGTTTTCCGCAGTACCCGGTGCGCGGCTCTATCGCAGCGGCGACCTGGCTCGTTACAACGAGGCAGGCGCGCTGGAATACGTCGGGCGTATCGACCATCAGGTGAAGATTCGCGGCTTGCGTATCGAAATGGGCGAAATCGAGGCCAGCCTGCAAGCCTTACCGTCGGTGCGCGAGGCTGCAGTGCTGGCTGTGCCGGGCGCCACCGGCACGCAATTGGTTGCGTACGTGGTTTCCGCCGAGGGCCACACGCTGGAAACCCAAACCCTGGCGGCCCGTTTGCGCCAGTCGCTGCCGGACTACATGGTGCCTGGGCAGTGGGTGGTGCTCGATGCGTTGCCACTGAACAACAGCGGCAAGCTCGACCGCCGCGCGCTGCCGGCGCCGGACCTGAACCTGCACGCCCAAGCCTACGTGGCGCCCCACAGCCCGCTGCAGATCCAGCTGGCGGCGATCTGGCAAGCGGTATTGCAGGTTGAACAGGTCGGCCTGGCCGATCACTTTTTCGAACGCGGCGGGCACTCGTTGCTGGCCACCCAGGTCATTTCCCGCGTGCGGCATGCGCTCAACCTGGAAGTGCCGCTGCGCACGCTGTTCGAACAGCCGACCCTGCACGCATTCGCCGATGTTTGTGCGGCGTTGCAGGTGAACACGGCGCAGCCGCTGCAGGCGCTCGAGCGCGACCAGCCACTGGCGCTGTCCTTCGCCCAGGAGCGCCAATGGTTCCTCTGGCAACTGGACCCGACCAGCGCGGCCTATCACGTGCCGACCGCCCTGCACCTGCGCGGTCAGCTCGACATCGCTGCCCTGGAACAGGCGTTCCAGGCGCTGGTGCAGCGTCACGAGCCGCTGCGCACCACCTTTGTGGAGCACGGCGAGCAGACCCTGCAAGTCATCCATCCAGGCCTTTCGCTGAGCATCGAGCGCCAGCCCGTCGATGCCTCGGCTATCGAACAGGCGGTGGCCGAGGAAATCCAGCGCCCGTTCGACCTGCGCAGTGGCCCGCTGATGCGGGTCAAATTGCTCGACGTTGCGCCGCAGCATCATGTGCTGGTAATCACCCAGCACCACATCATCTCCGACGGTTGGTCGATGCAGGTGATGGTCGATGAGCTGGTGGCGCTGTACCAGGGCGAAAGCGCGTTGCCAGCGCTGCCGATCCAGTACGCCGACTATGCCCAGTGGCAGCGCGACTGGATGGCGGCCGGGGAAACACAGCGCCAACTCGATTACTGGTGCGCGCGTCTGGGCACTGAGCACCCGGTGCTGGAGCTGCCACTGGACCACCCACGCCCAGCGGTGCAAAGCCATCGAGGCGCGCGTCGGCAGATCCATCTGGACGGCGCGCTGGTGGCCGAACTCAAGGTGTTGGCCCAGCGTGAGGGAGTGACCTTGTTCATGCTCCTGCTGGCCTCGTTCCAGACCTTGCTGCATCGCTACAGCGGCCAGGCCGAGATCCGTGTCGGCGTGCCGATTGCCAACCGCACCCGCCTGGAAACCGAGCGGCTGGTGGGCTTCTTCGTCAACACCCAGGTGCTGCAGGCGCAGTTGCACGGGCAAATGCCGTTCGCGCAGTTACTCGCCCAGGTCAAGCAACGCGCCCTGGAGGCCCAGGCCCATCAGGACCTGCCGTTCGAGCAACTGGTGCACGTGCTGCAGCCCGAGCGCAGCCTGAGCCACAACCCGCTGTTCCAAGTGATGTTCAACCATCAGGACAACCTGCGCGCCGGCCCTGTTAACTTGCCGGGCCTGGCGTTGCAGGCGCTGGACTGGGCCGGCCACACCACCCAGTTCGACCTGAGCCTGGAAACCGAAGAATCCGCCGACGGCCTTTGGGCGTCACTGACGTACGCCACCGACCTGTTCGAAGCGGCGACCCTGGAACGCCTGGCCGGGCATTGGCATAACCTGCTGCGCGCCGTGGTGCGCGATGCCTCGCAGGCGCTCGATGAACTGTCGATGCTCAGCGCGCCGCAATGGCAGCAGACGGTGCACGACTGGAACCACACGCCCTTTGACTATCCACGCGAGCGCTGCGTACACCAGCTGTTCGAAGCCCAAGCCCTGACCCAGCCGCACGCCGTTGCGCTGCGTTTCAATGGCGACAGCCTGAGCTACGCCGAGCTCAATCGCCGGGCCAATCGCCTGGCGCACCGCTTGATCACGGCGGGCGTGGGGCCCGATGTGCTGGTGGCGGTGCACGTGGAGCGTTCGCTGGACATGGCGGTCAGTCTGCTGGCAACCCTCAAGGCCGGTGCCGCCTACGTGCCGCTCGACCCGCAATTCCCGGCGGAGCGCCTGGCGTTCATGCTGCAAGACAGCGGCGCCCGGGTGCTGCTGACTCAGGCGCGGTTGGACGGCCGCCTGGCACAGCCCGAAGGCCTGCACGTGCTGCTGGTCGAAGATCAACAGGGTCAAGAGCACAACCCGCAGGTCGCGGTCACGCCAGAACATCTGGCCTACGTGATCTACACCTCCGGCTCCACCGGCAAGCCCAAGGGTGTGATGGTGCGGCACCAGGCGCTGTGCAGTTTCACCTGCGCCATGGCCGACACCTTGTCCATCGACGCCGATGCACGCCTGTTGTCGTTGACCACCTTCTCGTTCGATATCTTCGCCCTTGAGCTGTACGTGCCGCTGAGTGTCGGCGCGACGGTGCTGTTGAGCGAGCAGGCCATGGCACTGGACCCGGAAGCCATTATC
This sequence comes from Pseudomonas sp. MUP55, assembly GCF_034043515.1. Lineage (NCBI taxonomy): Bacteria > Pseudomonadati > Pseudomonadota > Gammaproteobacteria > Pseudomonadales > Pseudomonadaceae > Pseudomonas > Pseudomonas sp. MUP55. The sequence goes on from NZ_CP138214.1 coordinate 2,396,908, forward strand.
GACCTGGCCCACAGCCAGGCGGCCAGCGTGCTGCAGGCCACACCGTCGACCTGGCGCATGCTGCTCGACAGCCCGCGCGCGCACTTGTTGCGCGGCATCCAGTGCCTGTGCGGCGGCGAAGCACTGCCGGCAGACCTGGCCCAGCGCCTGCTCGATCTGCAAGGCCCGGTGTGGAACCTCTACGGGCCGACGGAAACCACCATCTGGTCGGCGGCCCATCGATTGCACGAGGCGCAGCCTCTGGTCGGGCGGCCCATCGCCAACACATCGCTGTTCATCCTCAGTGCCGGGCTCACCCCCTGCCCGCAAGGCGCGACCGGTGAGCTGCTGATTGGCGGGGTCGGCCTGGCGCGGGGTTATCACGCTCGTCCGGCGCTCACCGCCGAGCGTTTTGTGCCGGACCCGTTTGGCGCACCCGGCGCACGCCTGTACCGCACCGGTGACCTGGCGCGTTACCGCGCAGGCGGTGTGGTCGAGTACATCGGGCGGGTCGATCATCAGGTCAAGGTGCGCGGTTTCCGCATCGAACTGGGTGAAATCGAAGCCTGCCTGCGCGAATATCCGGGCGTGCGCGAAGCCGTGGTGCTGGCCGATAACGACCGTTTGATCGCCTACCTGGTGACCTCCGAGCCGGCGCAGCAACAGGCCTACAAAACCGCCTTGCGCGAGCGCCTGCCGGACTACATGGTGCCGGCGCACCTGCTGTTCCTCGACCGTCTGCCGCTGACACCCAACGGCAAGCTCGACCGCAAGGCCTTGCCTACACTGGACGCGAGCCCGTTGCACACAAACCATCGGCTGCCCGTCACCCCGCGCGAACAACAGGTCGCGGCGATCTGGGCCGAGGTGCTGGAGCTGCCGCAGGTCGGTCTCGACGATCACTTTTTCGAGCTGGGCGGGCATTCCCTGTTGGCCACGCGAGTGGTGTCACGGGTGCGCCAGGCATTGGCCCTGGAAGTCGCGCTCAAGAGCCTGTTCGAACAGCCGCTGTTGGGGGATTTTGTGCGCGCACTGGGCGAGGAGGGCGTTACCGCGCCTGCGCTGCTCAAGGCCGACCGCACGCAACCGTTGCCGCTGTCCTACGCCCAGGAGCGTCAATGGATCCTGTGGCAACTGGACCCGCACAGCACCGCGTACCACATCCCCAGTGCCTTGCGTTTGCATGGCCCGTTGGACCCGGCCGCGCTGCAACGCAGTTTCGACACTTTGCTGGCGCGCCACGAGAGCCTGCGCACCCATGTGCGCCAGGAAGCCGCCGGCGCGGTGCAGGTCATCGAAGCGCTGGGCCTGATCGAGATCGACCTCGGCGCCTGCGACTATGCCGATCTGAAGGCCAGGGTCGCGGCCGAGGTCGCACGCCCGTTCGATTTACGGCGCGGGCCGCTGTTGCGAGTCAAGCTGTTGCGCCTGGCGCAGGATGACCATGTGCTGGTACTGGTGCAGCACCACATCGTCTCCGATGGCTGGTCGATGCAATTGATGGTCGAGGAGCTGGTGCAACTGTATGCCGCGTTCAGCCAGGGGCACACGCCGAACCTGCCGGCGTTGCCGATCCAGTACGCTGACTACGCGGTGTGGCAACGCCACTGGATGGAGGCCGGCGAGCAGGCGCGTCAACTGACCTACTGGCGTGAGCAACTGGGCGGTGAACAGCCGGTGCTGGCGCTGCCGTTCGACTACCCGCGCCCGGCGCTGCCAAGCCATCGCGGCGCACGCCTGGGCATCGAGCTGGCGCCGGGGTTGCTGGAAGGCTTGCGGGCCTTGGCGCGCAACGCTGGCGTCACGCTGCCGATGGTGCTGCTGGCGTCCTATCAGGCGCTGTTGCATCGCTACAGCGGCCAGGAAGACGTGCGCGTCGGCGTACCGGTTGCCAACCGTAACCGCCTGGAAACCGAGGGTTTGATTGGTTTCTTCGTCAACACCCAAGTGCTCAAGGCCGACCTGCACGGGCAGATGAGCGTCGAGCAACTGCTGCGCCAGGTGCGCCAGCGTTCCCTGGAGGCCCAGGCGCATCAGGACCTGCCGTTCGAGCAACTGGTGCAAGCCCTGCAACCGGAGCGCAGCCTGAGCCTGAGCCCGTTGTTCCAGGTGCTGTTCAACCATCGCGTAACGTCCGCCGAAAGCCGTCTGCAGCAGCTGACCGACCTGCACGTCGAAGTGCTGAGCTGGGATGAAGGCGTGGCCCAGTTCGACCTGGCGCTGGATGTGGAGGAAAGCCCGACGGCGCTGCATGCCTCCCTGAGCTATGCCACCGACCTGTTCGCGCCGGCCACCATCGCGCGCATGGCGGCGCATTGGCAGAACCTGTTGCTGGGCATGGTCGCCGACCCTCGGCAGCAGCTCGGCCAGTTGAGCCTGCTGGACGCCGCCGAGCAGCAGCACATCCTGCAGCTGTGGAACTGCACGGATTCGGGCTACTCGGCCCAGCGTCTGGTGCATGAATTGGTCGCTGACCGTGCGCGGGAAACCCCGGAGGCAGTGGCGGTGAAGTTCGATTCGCACACCCTCAGTTACGCTGAACTCAACGCTCAGGCCAACCGCCTGGCCCACGCGCTGATCGCCCGTGGCGTCGGTCCGGAAGTGCGGGTGGCCATCGCCATGCCGCGCAGCGCGCAGATAATGGTGGCCTTCCTTGCCGTGCTCAAGTCGGGCGGTGTGTACGTGCCACTGGACATCGAATACCCGCGTGACCGCTTGCTGTACATGATGCAGGACAGCCGCGCGCAACTGCTGCTCAGCCACACCCAGGCCTTGGCGCAATTGCCGCTTCCTGAGGGGCTGGAAACCCTGGCCATCGACTGCACCGAGCAATGGGCGCACTTGAGCGACAGCGCCCCAGACGTGGCGCTGGACGGCGACAACCTCGCCTACGTGATCTACACCTCCGGCTCCACCGGGATGCCCAAGGGCGTGGCGGTATCCCACGGGCCGTTGGTCGCGCACATCATCGCCACCGGCGAGCGCTATGAAACCAGCCCGGCCGATTGCGAACTGCATTTTATGTCGTTCGCCTTCGATGGCGCCCACGAAGGCTGGATGCACCCGCTGATCAACGGCGCCAGCGTGCTGATCCGTGACGACAGCCTGTGGCTGCCGGAATTCACCTACGCGCAGATGCATCGCCATAACGTGACCATGGCGGTGTTCCCGCCGGTGTACCTGCAGCAACTGGCCGAACACGCCGAGCGTGACGGCAACCCACCGGCGGTGCGCGTGTACTGCTTCGGCGGCGATGCCGTGGCCCAGGCCAGCTATGACCTGGCCTGGCGCGCACTCAAGCCGACCTACCTGTTCAACGGCTACGGCCCCACCGAAACCGTGGTCACGCCGCTGCTGTGGAAGGCACGCCAGGGCGACCCGTGCGGCGCGGTGTACGCACCCATCGGCACCTTGCTCGGCAACCGCAGCGGCTATGTGCTCGATGCCCAACTCAACCTGCAACCCCTCGGCGTGGCCGGCGAGTTGTACCTGGGCGGCGAGGGCGTGGCACGGGGTTACCTGGAGCGTCCGGCCCTGACCGCCGAACGTTTTGTGCCGGACCCGTTCGGCAAGCCCGGCAGCCGCGTGTATCGCAGCGGCGACCTGACCCGCGGGCGCCCGGATGGGGTGGTGGACTACCTCGGCCGCGTCGACCACCAGGTGAAAATCCGCGGTTTCCGTATCGAGCTGGGCGAAATCGAAGCGCGCCTGCGCGAGCAGGCCAGCGTCGGCGAAACCGTGGTGGTGGCCCAAGACGGCCCGACCGGCAAGCAGCTGGTGGCGTATGTGGTCCCGGCCGATGCCACCCTGGCCGACCAGGCCGAGTTCCGCGACACCCTGCGCCGCGCCCTGAAAACCGGCCTGCCGGATTACATGGTGCCGGCGCACTTCGTGTTCCTCGCGCAGATGCCGTTGACGCCCAACGGCAAGCTCGACCGCAAAGGCCTGCCATTACCCGATGCCAGCCAGATGCAGCAGCAATACGTGGCGCCGCAAACCGAGCTGGAGCAGCACATCGCCGCGATCTGGGCCGACATCCTGCACCTGCCGCAAGTGGGCCTGGACGACAACTTCTTCGAAGTCGGCGGGCATTCCCTGCTGGCCATCCAGATCACCTCGCGGATCCAGGCCGAGCTGGGCCTGGACGTCCCGCTGATGGAACTGTTCCAGACCGAATCGCTGCGTGCCTACGTACAGGCCGCAGCCACCTTCCGCGCCGGCAGCGAGGAAGATTTTGATGACCTTCGTGACTTTTTGAGCGAACTAGAGGCGATTTGAACCATGCTTTCCAACACTAACATCGACCTGGTGTCGCGCTTTCTTCGCCTGCCTCTGGAACAACGCCAGCAGTTCTATCAACGCCTGCAGGGTCGGGGCATGAGTTTCGCGCAACTGCCGATTGCCCCGACGCGTCACGATACCGCCACCTTGCCGCTGTCCTACGCCCAGGAGCGCCAGTGGTTTCTGTGGCAACTGGACCCAGGCAGCGCCACTTACCACATCCCCGGCGCCTTGCGCTTGCACGGACGCCTGGACCTGGCGGCACTGCAGCGCAGCTTCGACAGCCTGCTGGCCCGCCACGAAAGCCTGCGCACGCAGTTGGTCGAGGAGGGTGAGCAGGTGTATCAGGTCGTGCTGCCCCAGGCGCGCGTGCAGATTCAGCAAGCGCAGGTCGACGAGGCGCAGTTGCTGGCGCGCGTGGAAGCCGAAGTGGCGCGGCCTTTCGATCTGCACCAGGCGCCGCTGCTGCGTGTGACCCTGTTGCAACTGGCTGAGGATGAGCATGTGCTGGTGATGGTGCAGCACCACATCGTGTCCGATGGTTGGTCGATGCAGGTGATGGTCGAGGAGCTGGTGCAGTTGTACGCGGCCTACAGTCAGGGCCAGGACCTGCAACTGCCGCAGCTGCCGATCCAGTACGCCGACTACGCCCTGTGGCAACGCGGCTGGATGGAAGCGGGGGAGCGGGCGCGGCAACTGGCCTATTGGCAGGCGCTGCTGGGGGGTGAACAACCGGTGCTGGAGTTGCCGCTGGACCGTCCGCGTCCCGCGCAGCAAAGCCATCGCGGCGCAAGCTTGCAGGTGCAGCTGCCCCCCGAACGGGTGGCAGGCCTCAAACGCCTGGCGCAGCAGGAGGGCGTCACCTTGTTCATGTTGTTGCTCGCGTCGTTCCAGACCCTGTTGTATCGCTACAGCGGGCAGTCGGATATCCGCATCGGCGTGCCGATTGCCAACCGTAACCGCGTCGAGACCGAGCGCCTGATCGGATTTTTCGTCAACACTCAGGTGCTCAAGGCTGACCTGGACGGGCAGATGAGCTTTGTCGAGCTTGTGCAACAGACCCGGCAGCGCTCGCTCGAAGCCCAGGCCCACCAGGACCTGCCGTTCGAGCAATTGGTGGTGGCGCTGCAACCCGAGCGCAGCCTGAGCCACAACCCGCTGTTCCAGGTGATGTTCAACCATCAGACCGACGCCCAGGGCGGACGTGGCGCCCAGCAACTGCCGGGCCTGCGCGTGTTGGAGCTGGAGTGGGACAGCCACACCACGCATTTCGACCTGAGCCTGGACACCCACGAATCGGCCGAGGGGCTGTGGGCGGCGTTTAACTACGCCACCGACCTGTTCGACGCGCCAACCATCGAGCGTTTGGCGCAACACTGGCAGCAACTGCTGCAGGCGCTCGTCAGCGCACCGCGCAGCCGCCTGGGTGAGCTGCCGCTGCTCGGTGGCGCCGAGCAGCAGCGCATGCTCCAGGAGTGGAACGCCCCGACCTGCACCCGCCAACTGCACGGTGTGCACCGATTGTTCGAAGCCCAGGCCGCCAGGCAGCCCGAGCGCCAGGCATTGGCGCTGAACGAGCACAGCCTCAGCTACGGCGAGCTGAACCGCCAGGCCAACCGTCTGGCGCATTACCTGATCGCCCAAGGCGTGGGCCCGCAGGCCTTGGTCGGCATCGCCGTGGAGCGCTCCTTTGCCATGGTGGTCAGTTTGCTGGCGGTGCTCAAGAGCGGCGCCGCCTATGTGCCGCTGGACCCTGAGTACCCGCGCGAGCGTTTGCTGCACATGCTCGAGGACAGCGGCGTGCGCCTGGTGTTGACCCAGTCGCACCTGCGCGATCGCCTGCCATTGCCGGCGCAGGTGCAGGCGGTGGAGATCGACCTCGCTCAGGCACAGTTGGCCTTGTGTGGCGAACACAATCGCGTGGCTACTTTCGAACCGCAAAGCCTGGCCTATGTGATCTACACCTCCGGCTCCACCGGCAAGCCCAAGGGCGTTGCCATCAGCCACGCTGCGTTGAGTGAGTTCGCCGGGATCGCCGCCGAGTATTCGCAGCTGGTCGCTCAGGATCGCGTGTTGCAGTTCGCGACCCTGAACTTCGACGGCTTCGTCGAGCAGCTGTACCCGGCCCTGACCCTCGGCGCCACGGTGGTGCTGCGCGGCCCGCAGCTGTGGGACGGCGCCGAGTTGTACCGGCAGATCATCGAGCAGGGCATCACCCTGGCCGATTTGCCGACCGCCTACTGGAAGCTGTTTTTGCAGGACTGCCTGGCGGCGGGTTCGCGGCCTTACGGCGCCTTGCGCCAGGTCCATATCGGCGGCGAAGCCATGCCTCTGGACGGCCCGCTGTTGTGGCAGCGAGCGGGCCTGGGCCATGTGCGCCTGCTCAACACTTACGGGCCGACCGAGGCCACCGTGGTCTCCAGTGTGCTGGACTGCACCGACCCCAACGTCATCAGCGGCGTCACCGCCAGCCCGATTGGCCGTGCGGTAACTGGGCGTGGCTTGTTCGTGCTTGACCGCGACCTGAACCTGTTGCCCGTCGGGGCCGTCGGCGAGCTCTACATTGCCAGCGCCAGCGGCCTGGCCAGCGCGTATCTGCAGCGCCCGGGCCTGACCGCCGAGCGCTTTGTCGCCAACCCATTCAGCGCGCCCGGCGAGCGGCTTTACCGCAGCGGCGACCTGGCGCGTTATCGCGCCGATGGGGTGGTGGAGTACGTCGGGCGGGTCGACCATCAGGTGAAGATTCGCGGTTTCCGCATCGAACTGGGCGAGATCGAAACCTTGCTGCTGGCACAGGACAGCGTGCGTGAAGCGCTGTTGCTGGCCGCTGACCAGCAACTGCTGGCGTACCTGGTGCCCACGCACCCGTTGAGCGACGCCGAGCGCGAGCGCACCTGCGCGCAATTGCTGGCCACCCTGCGCGAGCACCTGCCGGATTACATGGTGCCGGCGCACCTGATCTTCCTCGACCGCATGCCACTCAACCCCAACGGCAAGCTGGACCGCCAGGCCCTGCCCAAGCCCGACGCCAGCGCGACTCAGCCGGACTGGCTGGCGCCGGTCACGCCGTTGCAGCAGCAGGTCGCGGCAATCTGGGCGGATATTCTCGACGTCGACCAGGTCGGTTTGAACCAGCACTTCTTTGAACTGGGCGGGCATTCGCTGCTGGCGATGCAAGTGGTGTCGCGCATTCGCCATACGCTGCAGCGTGAGGTGGCGCTCAAAGCATTGTTCGAACACCCGCGCCTGGATGCATTCGTCGCCGCATTGCAGTCCCAGGACAGCCAGGCCCCGGCCGCCCCGGCGTTGTTGCCCACAGGGCGCGAGCAACCGTTGCCGCTGTCCTACGCCCAGGAGCGCCAGTGGTTTCTCTGGCAATTGGAACCCCACAGCGCCGCGTACCACATCCCCAGTGCGCTGCGCCTGAAAGGGCAGTTGGACGCGGTTGCGCTGCAACGCAGTTTCGACGCCTTGCTGGTCCGGCATGAAAGCCTGCGCACCTATTTGCGTCAGGACCACGCGCGCACGGTGCAAGTGATCGAGCCGCAGGCGTCGTTGCAGATCGCTCACGCCGAGGTCGACGAAGCTGAATTGAAGTCACAGGTCGAGGCGCTGATCGCGCAGCCGTTTGACCTGGAACGTGGCCCGTTGCTGCGCGTGTCGCTGCTGCGCCTGGCTGCGGATGAGCATGTGCTGGTGCTGGTGCAGCATCACATCGTCTCCGATGGCTGGTCGATGCAGTTGATGGTCGAGGAGCTGGTGCAGCTGTATGCGGCTTACAGCCAGGGCCTTGATGTGCAGCTGCCGGCACTGCCGATTCAGTATGCCGACTACGCCGTGTGGCAGCGCAACTGGATGGAGGCGGGCGAGAAGGACCGCCAGTTGGCGTACTGGCGCGAGCGGCTGGGCGGCGAGCAAAGCGTACTGGAGCTGCCGTTTGACCATCCGCGCCCGGCCGTGCAAAGCCATCGTGGCGCACGTCTGGCCTTCGAGCTGGCCCCCGAGCTGACTCAAGACCTCAAAGCCCTGGCTCGGCAACAGGGCGTGACCCTATTCATGTTGCTGCTCGCGTCGTTCCAGACCTTGCTGCATCGCTACAGCGGCCAGGAGGAAGTGCGCGTCGGCGTGCCCATCGCCAACCGCAACCGCAGCGAAACCGAGCGTCTCATCGGTTTCTTCGTCAACACCCAGGTGCTCAAGGCCGATCTGCATGGGCAGATGAGCGTCGAGCAGTTGCTGCAACACACCCGAGCGCGCGCTCTGGAAGCCCAGGCCCACCAGGACCTGCCGTTCGAGCAGTTGGTGGAAGCCTTGCAACCGGAGCGCAGCCTGAGCCACAACCCCTTGTTCCAGGTGATGTTCAACCACCAGACCGACGTCGGCCAGGCCCAGGTCCAGCAGCAGCTGCCGCACCTGTTGGTCGAAGGGCTGGAGTGGCAAAGCAAGACCGCGCATTTCGACCTGGACCTGGATATCCAGGAATCCACCGAAGGCATCTGGGCCACCCTCGGTTATGCCCAGGACCTGTTCGAAGCCAGCACCGTGCAACGCATGGCGCGCCACTGGCAGAACCTGCTGCAGGGCATGGTCGCCGACCCTCGGCAGCAGCTCGGCCAGTTGAGCCTGCTGGACGCCGCCGAGCGGCAACAGATCCTGACGCTGTGGGATCGCAGCGCATCCGGTTTCTCGGCCCAGCGCCTGGTGCATGAGTTGGTGGCCGACCGTGCGCGGGAAACCCCCGATGCGGTGGCGGTGAAGTTCGCCGACCAACAGCTCACCTACGGCGAGCTGGACCGTCAGGCCAACCGCCTGGCCCACGCACTGATCGCCCGTGGCATCGGCCCGGAAGTGCGGGTGGCCATCGCCATGCCGCGCAGCGCCGAGATCATGGTGGCCTTCCTTGCCGTGCTCAAGTCGGGCGGCGTGTACGTGCCACTGGACATCGAATACCCGCGTGAGCGCCTGCTGTACATGATGCAGGACAGCCGCTCGCGGTTGCTGCTGACCCATTCGTCCGTTCAACAACGCTTGCCGATCCCGGACGGCCTGCAAGCACTGGCGGTGGACCAGCTACAAGCCTGGTCCGACGAGCACGACGCCGCGCCGGATGTGGCGCTGGACGGCGACAACCTCGCCTACGTGATCTACACCTCCGGCTCCACCGGCATGCCCAAGGGCGTGGCGGTGGCTCACGGGCCATTGGTGGCGCACATCATCGCCACCGGCGAGCGCTATGAAACCAGCCCGGCCGATTGCGAACTGCACTTCATGTCGTTCGCCTTCGACGGCGCCCACGAAGGCTGGATGCACCCGCTGATCAATGGCGCCAGCGTGCTGATCCGTGACGACAGCCTGTGGCTGCCGGAATACACCTACGCGCAGATGCATCGCCATAACGTGACCATGGCAGTGTTCCCGCCGGTGTACCTGCAGCAACTGGCCGAACATGCCGAGCGTGACGGCAACCCGCCGGCGGTGCGCGTTTACTGCTTCGGCGGGGATGCCGTGGCCCAGGCCAGCTATGACCTGGCCTGGCGCGCACTCAAGCCGACCTACCTGTTCAACGGCTACGGCCCCACCGAAACCGTGGTCACGCCGCTGCTGTGGAAGGCGCGCCAGGGCGACCCGTGCGGCGCCGTCTACGCGCCTATCGGCACCTTGCTCGGCAACCGCAGCGGCTACGTGCTCGATGCCCAACTGAACCTGCAACCCATCGGCGTGGCCGGCGAGCTGTACCTGGGCGGCGAGGGAGTGGCGCGGGGTTACCTGGAACGTCCGGCCCTGACCGCCGAACGCTTTGTGCCGGACCCGTTCGGCAAGCCCGGCAGCCGCGTGTATCGCAGCGGCGACCTGACCCGTGGGCGTCCGGATGGGGTGGTGGACTACCTCGGCCGCGTCGACCACCAGGTGAAAATCCGCGGTTTCCGTATCGAACTGGGCGAAATCGAAGCGCGCCTGCGCGAGCAGGCCAGCGTTGGTGAAACTGTGGTGGTGGCCCAGGACGGCCCGACCGGCAAGCAACTGGTGGCCTACGTGGTACCGCTGGACCCGGCCCTGCTCAACGATGCCGCCGCCCAAACCGACGGCCGCGAAGCCCTGCGCCGCGCCCTGAAAACCCGCTTGCCGGACTACATGGTGCCCACGCACCTGATGTTTCTGGAACGCATGCCACTGACCCCCAACGGCAAGCTGGACCGCAAGGGCTTGCCGACGCCGGATGTGAGCCTGATGCAGCAGGTGTATGTGGCGCCGCAGAGCGAGCTGGAGCACAAAATCGCCGCGATCTGGTCCGACGTATTGCGCCTGCCGCGAGTGGGCTTGCATGACAACTTTTTCGAGCTGGGCGGCGACTCGATCATTTCGATTCAGGTGGTCAGCCGTGCGCGTCAGGCCGGGGTGTGGTTTTCGCCCAAGGATTTGTTCCAGCACCAGACCGTGCAGAGCCTGGCGGCGGTCGCCCGCGAAGGCGAGGGCACGGTGCTGCTGGATCAGTCGGCGCTGACCGGTGAGTTACTGCTGCTGCCGGTGCAACAGGCGTTTTTCGCCGATGACATACCTGAACGTCACCACTGGAACCAATCGGTGGTGCTGCAACCGCACCAACCGCTGCAGGTACCGCTGCTTTTGGCCGCGCTCCAAGCGTTGATCGTTCACCACGACGCGCTACGCAGCACGTTTGTGCAGGGGCCGCTGGGCTGGAGCGCGGCGTACCGTGGGCCCGAACAGCACCAGGCTGACCAGGTGCTGTGGCAGACCCGCGTGAATACCGCCGACGAACTTGAAGCCCTGGGCGAAGAAGCCCAGCGCAGCCTCGATCTGAATGCGGGGCCACTGTTGCGCGCGGTGCTGGTGCAGTTGGCCGACGGTTCCCAGCGCTTGTTGCTGGTGATCCATCACCTGGTGATCGACGGTGTGTCCTGGCGCATTCTGCTCGAAGATCTGCAAAGCTCTTACCAGCAACTGGCCCAGGGCGCTGCTGTGCAACTGCCGGCCAAGACCAGCGCCACCCGCGCCTGGGCCGAGCGCCTGCAGACCTATGCGCGCAGCACAGCCCTGCAACACGAACTGGCCTGGTGGCAGACACAATTGCAGGACAGCCCGTGCGGCTTGCCGGGTGCAGACCCGCAGGCCAGCCTGAGCAATCGTCTTGCCCTGAGTGTGACGACGCGTTTGGACCCCACCTATACCGGTCGCCTGCTGCAGGACGCGCCGAGCGCCTACCGCACCCAGATCAACGACCTGTTGCTGACCGCCCTGGCCCGTGTGATCACGCGCTGGACGGGCGATGAGTCGATGTTGATCAGGCTTGAAGGCCATGGCCGCGAAGACCTGTTCGACGAGATCGACCTGACCCGCACCGTGGGTTGGTTCACCAGCCTCTACCCCTTGAAGCTGCAGCCGGCCGCCACCTTGGCCAGCTCTCTCAAACAGATCAAGGAACAACTGCGCGCTGTCCCCGACAAAGGCCTGGGTTTTGGCGCATTGCGTTACCTGGGCGATGCGAAGGCCCAGCAGGCATTGGCCGAGCTGCCACGTCCGCGCATCACGTTCAACTACCTGGGGCAGTTCGACGCCAGCTTCGACAGCGCTGAGCAACACGGGCTGTTTGCGCCGTCCGGTGACGCCAGCGGTGCCGAGCAAAGCCCGGATGCGCCATTGGGCAACTGGCTGGAAATCAACGGCCAGGTGTATGGCGGTGAGCTGAAGTTGAATTGGAGCTTCAGCCAGGCCATGTTCGCGCAAGCGACCGTCGAGCAACTGGCCGATGCCTACGCCGAGGAGCTACAGGCCCTGATCGACCACTGCTGTGAATCTGCCAACCAGGGCGTGACGCCCTCCGATTTCCCGCTGGCGCGTCTGTCCCAACGTCAGCTGGACGACTTGGCGCTGAACGCGGCCGAGGTCGAAGACCTGTACCCGCTGTCACCCATGCAGCAAGGCATGTTGTTCCAGTCGCTGTATGGCGAAGGCTCGGGTGACTACATCAATCAGATGCGCATCGACGTGCAGGGCCTGGATGTATCGCGCTTCCATCAGGCGTGGCAGGCAGCGGTGGAGCGTCATGAGATCCTGCGCAGTGGTTTTGTCTGGCAGGCCGAGCTGGAGCAGCCGCTGCAGGTGGTTTACAAGCACGCTCGCCTGCCGTTTGTCGAACTTGATTGGCAGGCCCGCGAAGACGTTGCCCAGGCCCTCGACGGCCTGGCCGAGTCGTCACGGGCCCAGGGCTTTGTGCTGGAGCAGGCACCGCTGTTGAGCTTGACCGTGGTGCGCACCGGTGCGTCGAGCTATCACTTGATCTATACCAATCACCACATCCTGATGGACGGCTGGAGCGGTTCGCAGCTGTTCGGCGAGGTTCTGCAGCACTACGCGGGTGAGCCGTTGCCAGCGCCGACCGGGCGATATCGCGATTACATCGCCTGGCTGCAATCTCAGGACAAGGCGGTCAGCCAGGCGTTCTGGAAAGACCAGTTGATCGGCTTGCAGGAGCCCACGCGCCTGGCCCGTAGCACGCAAGCCCAGCAAGACATGAGCCTGGCGGTCAATGGTGAACATCGCCTGAGCCTTGACGCAGCGCAAACCGGACGTCTCAAAACGTTCGCCCAGCGCAACAAGGTGACCCTCAATACCTTGGTGCAGGGCGCCTGGCTGTTGCTGCTGGCGCACCATACCGGGCAAGCGACCGTAGCCTTCGGCGCCACGGTGGCAGGGCGGCCGGCGCAACTGCGCGGGATTGAGCAGCAGGTCGGCTTGTTCATCAACACCTTGCCGGTGGTGGCGACCCCGGATGCGCAGATGCCGGTCAGCCAGTGGTTACAGCAGATCCAGCAGCAGAACGTGAGCTTGCGCGAGCAGGAACACACACCGTTGTTCGAGATCCAGCGTTGGGCCAGCTTGGGCGGCGAGGCGCTGTTCGACAGCATCCTGGTGTTTGAAAACTACCCGGTGTCCGAGGCGCTGGAGCAGGGCGCGCCGTCCGGGCTGCGCTTTGGCACGGTGCATAGTCTGGAGCAGACGCACTACCCGTTGACGGTGTTGTTGGCGATTGGCGATAGCCTGGGCCTGGAGTTCAACTACGACCGTCAGGCCTTCAGTGCGGCGCACATCCAGCGGCTGGCCGAGCACTTCCAGCAACTGCTGATGGCTTTGGCAGACGATGCCTCCCGGCGTCTCGGCGCTTTGCCGTCCATTGCCGCCGCCGAGCGCGAAACGGTGGTGCGGGCATGGAACGCTACGGCTGCGGCGTATCCGCTGGATCAAGCGGTGCATCAGCTGATCGAGGCGCAGGTGGAACGCACGCCGCAGGCTGCGGCGCTCGTGTTTGCCGGGCAGACTTTGAGTTATGCGCAATTGAACGCCCGGGCCAACCGTCTCGCCCATCGCCTGATGGCCGCCGGTGTTGGCCCGGATGTACTGGTTGGGCTGGCGTTGGAGCGCTCGACCGAAATGGTCATCGGCCTGTTGGCGGTGCTCAAGGCGGGCGGTGCCTATGTGCCGCTGGACCCGGAATACCCGCGTGAGCGGCTGGCCTACATGCTGCAGGACAGCGGTGTGCAATTGCTGTTGACCCAGGCCCACTTGCAGGCACAGCTGCCGCTGCCGGCAGGGGTGCAAAGCCTGGTGCTGGAGAGCGGCGATGCCTGGCTGGACGCTTTCAGCGACCGCAACCCGAACATCGCAATACACGGCGAAAACCTCGCCTATGTGATCTATACCTCCGGTTCTACTGGGCAACCTAAGGGCGCCGGCAACCGCCATCTCGCGCTGACCAATCGGCTGTGCTGGATGCAGCAGGCGTACGGCCTCGATGCTCATGACAGTGTGCTGCAGAAAACCCCGTTCAGCTTCGACGTGTCGGTGTGGGAGTTCTTCTGGCCGCTGATGACCGGCGCACGGCTGGTGGTGGCCGCACCGGGTGACCATCGTGACCCGGCCAGGCTGGTGAGCCTGATCAATACGCAGCACATCACCACGTTGCACTTCGTGCCGTCGATGCTGCAAGCCTTCCTGCAGGACGCAGACGTCGCCTCGTGCCACAGCCTGCGACGCATTGTGTGCAGTGGTGAAGCGCTGCCCGCAGACGCCCAGCAGCAGGTCTTCGCCAAGCTGCCCCGCGCCGGTGTGTACAATTTGTACGGCCCGACCGAAGCGGCGATTGACGTGACCCACTGGAGCTGTGTCGAGGAAGGCCGCGACGCTGTGCCGATTGGCCGGCCGATCGCCAACCTGGCGTGCTACGTGCTGGACGACAACCTGGAACCGGCGCCAGTGGGTGTGTTGGGCGAGCTGTACCTGGGCGGAGTCGGCCTGGCGCGGGGTTATCATCGTCGTCCGGCGCTGACAGCCGAGCGCTTTGTGACCGATCCGTTTGGCAGCGGCGCGCGCTTGTATCGCACCGGCGACCTGGCGCGCTACCGCGACGATGGCGTGATTGAATACGCCGGGCGTATCGACCATCAGGTAAAACTGCGGGGGCTGCGCATCGAGCTGGGTGAAATCGAAGCGCGCCTGCTGGCACTCGACAACGTCCGCGAAGCCGCGGTGCTGGCCGTCGACGGCACCCACTTGGTTGGTTACCTGGTGCTGCAAGCCGCCCACGGGGATTGGAAGGAACAGGTGGTTGCGCATCTGGCCGAGCAACTGCCGGACTACATGGTCCCGGCGCAGTGGGTCGTGCTGGCGCAGATGCCGCTGAGCCCGAACGGCAAGCTGGATCACAAGGCATTGCCCAAGCCTGAGGCCCACAGCACCGAGCAGTACCAGGCGCCGCGTAGCGAGATCGAGCAGCAGGTCGCGGCGGTCTGGCGCGAGGTGCTGGATGTGGAGCGTGTGGGATTGCACGACAACTTCTTCGAACTGGGTGGCCATTCGTTGCGGGTACTGATGCTCAAGGAGCGCATCCGCAAGGTCAGCGGTGTGAATGTGTCGGTCAGCCAGTTGATGCTTAACCCGACCGTGGCGGGTCAGGTCAAGTGCTTGCAGGGGGATAGCCAAGCTTCGTTGATCGTCAAGCTTAACCAGCAGACGCAAGGCACGCCGTTGTTCATGTTCCACCCAAGCTTTGGCTCGGTGCATTGTTACACCGCGATTGCCTTGGCACTGCGCGAACAGCGCCCGGTATTCGGGGTGATGTGCCGTGCGTTGGCCGAAGAAGGCGCTGCGGTACCGCAATGGCAAGTGATGGTCGAGGATTACACCGCACAACTGTTGATGGCCCAGCCCGAGGGCGCGTTCCGCCTGGCGGGTTGGTCATTGGGTGGCAACCTGGCCATGGAAGTGGCGCACGGCCTGGAACAAGCGGGGCGTGCAGTGGAGTTTGTGGGGTGGATTGATGCCGCACCGCCGCAATGGGTCAAACCCTATTGGGATGCGGTGGATTCGGGGGACGCTCGGGAGGCTTCGGCCAACGAGCGCCGCGCTGCGCTGTTGGGCGTGATGTTCCCGCCGTTCGCCGAGGCGATACAGCTTGCCTGGGCCCAATGCCAACGCGACACCGAGGATGAAGCGCAACAATGGCAAGGCTTCGTGACCTGGGCTGAGCAGGCCTTGGGTGACACCTTTACCGCGATCAAGGAGCAATTGCTGCACGGTAACGAAGCGCAGATCTCCTGGGACGTCGATCGCGCGCTGAGCGAACGAATGGTGGCGGCCGACTTCAAACCGATCAAGGCGCCAGTCAGTTGCTGGTGGGCGTCCATGAGTCGGGCAGGGCGCTTAAAGGACCTGATCGAGCAGCAGATGGCGAGCGTGATCAGCCAGGGCCGCATCGAGCGCTCGGTGATGATCGAGACTGACCATGACGGCATTGTGGACAGCGCTGTGTTCATCAGCAGCTTGGTGGAGGCGATGGGATAACCCGTATCAAATGTGGGAGGGGCTTGCTCCCGATTGCGGAGCAACAGCCAACAGATGTATTGACTGAAACACTGCCATCGGGGGCAAGCCCCTCCCACATTTGGTTCCCTATAGAGACACAGGTGTGAATGCCTGCCCTGGTTGATCGTTCCCACGCTCTGCGTGGTAATGCACCCTGGGACGCTCCGCGTCCCGCCAACCGCTGCGAGTCTGGAAGACTGATCTTCAGTTGAATGGGGGGGCCTTGAGCCCACAAAAACGCCCGGTGAGGGTTCAAGTCTCACCGGGCGTTCGGTCGATCAAGGTAGGGATCAGAAGTCCCAGCGGGTGCTGACCATCACGTTGCGTGGCTCGCCGTAAGCGGCCGAGTTATAGAAGCCGACGTTGGTGTAGTAGGACTTGTCGAAGATATTGTTGAAGTTGACCGTCGCCGACAGGTTCTTGGTGACCTGGTAACGGGTCATCAAATCCACCAGCCAGTAGGATTCCTGGGTGATGTCCTGGTTGGTTTGGAGTGGCTGGTTCCAGATCTCGTTCCAGCCCTTGGTCTGCCAGCGTACGCCGCCGCCGACGGTGAACTTGTCCAGGTCACCCTTGAGCTTGTAGGTGGTGTTCAGGTTGACCTGATGTTCGGGCTCGAAGGTGGAAATTTTCTTGTCGTTATCATCACGCACGATTTTATGAGTGTAACCACCTTGCACTTGCCAGCCTGGGCTCAACTCACCGGAGATTTCCGCTTCGTAGCCCTTGGTCACGGCCTTGGAACCCTTGAACGCATAGTTTTGCGGGGTAGGTGTCTGGTTGTTGTACGCATCGTCCGATATCGCACGGTTGGTCTCGTGTACCTCGAAGTAAGCGATGCTGGTGTTCAGGCGGCCGCCGAAGAACTCGCCCTTAAGGCCCAACTCGTAGTTTTGCCCTTCGTCCGGCTCCAGCAGTTTTTCGTTGCGGTCCTTATAGGTACTTTCCTGTGGTTGGAAGATATCGGTGTAGCTGGCATAGGCCGAGAAGTTCTCGTTGAGGTCGTAGATCACCCCGGCGTAGGGGATGAACCGGCCGGTTTCCTTATAGGAAGGGTTGTTGCCTGTAACGTGATAGTTGGCCACGCGCCCGCCGAGGATCACGTTGAGGTCATCCATCACGTTCAAGCGCGTGGTCACGTAGTAGCCTGTCTGGCGGATGGTGTCATCGATGTACTGCTGGGCCGGGCCGTAGATAGGCTTGGCGAGGTGGCCATTCCAGTTATAGAAATCGACTTTGTTGCCCCCTGGCCATTCCGGTGACCAGTAACCCTTGCCCTGCCAGCGCGAGGTACCGATCGAACCGCCCACCACCAGCTCGTGTTCGCGGCCGAACAGGCTGAAAGGCCCGGTGGCGTAGAGGTCGGCGGAGGTGCTTTTGGTTTCGCCGGTGTACTTCTGCCCATTGATTTCGGCGGTGCCGTCGGCGGCGGGCTGGACGAACTGAATCGAACCAAGGTCGGCGTGGTAGCCGTTGATCTTGTGGTCAAGCTGGAACTTGGTCACCCAGCCATCACCCAGGTCATGTTCGAGCATGGCGAACGCGGTACGGGTGTTCTGCTCCCAGGAACTCCAGGTGGTGCCGTTGTTGTAGGAGCGCGGCATCTTGTTGATGCTGCCGTTGGAGTTGACCAGCGGGAAGGAACCGGACCAACTCGTGCCCTGCGGGATGTTGTCCTGATAATCGAAGCCCACGGTCAGCATAGTGTCCGGGGACAGGTCGAATTCGGTGATGCCGTAATAGGTTTCGGTCTTGCGCGAGTAGTGGTCCATGAAGGACTTCTTGTCCTGGTACGCAGCGACCGCACGCCCACGGACATTGCCGCTGTCGGTCAAGGGCCCGCTGACATCCACTTCGCTGCGGTAGTTGTCCCAGGAACCGGCACCCAGTTGCACATGGCCTTTGAAGTCCGAGGTCGGCTTCTTGCGGATCAGGTTGATGGTCGCGCCCAGGGAGCCCGCCCCATTGAGCAGGCCGGTAGCGCCCTTGAGGACTTCGACACGGTCGTAGATTGCCATGTCGCTTAAGGTGTTGCCCGCCGAATAGCCGACGTTACGCACGGTGGACGGAATACCGTCGTACTGGAAGCTGTTGACCGAAAAACCACGGGAATAGTAGTTGGTACGGTCGCTGTCATAAGCCGACACCGTGATACCCGGCGTGTGGCGCATCACGTCATCCATGTTGTTGAGGCCGAAGTCCTCGATGTGCTGGCGGGTGATCACCGTGATCGACTGCGGAGTTTCCCGCGGCGTCAGGGTCAGGCGCGTGGCCGTGGCGATGGTGCCTGGGGTGTAGGAGCCCGAACCTTCAGTCACGTTGCCCAGATAGTTGGCGGTGACCTCGGTCGGACTCAGCTCCAGCCCGCCACCGGTACTGGCAGCGGCCACGGTCAGGGTATTGCCGTTGAGGCTGTAGGTGGTCTGGCTGCCGTTGAGCAATGCATCGATGGCCTGCTGCGGCTGCATCTTGCCTTTGACGGCGCGACTGTTCTTGCCCTGCACATCGCCCGGGCTGTACAGCACTTGCACATTGGCCTGGCGACCAAATTCCTGCAGCGCGCTCCCCAGCGGCTGTGCAGGAATGTTCAACTCGATCTCCTGGGCCTGCACGTAGCCTGCAATCGGCAGCGACACCGCCAGTGCCAGGGCACTCGGAAGAAGGTTCATGTTCAGGGCCCTGCGCATGGATAACGCTTTGCTCAGGGGGCTGAGACCGAGTCGTGCTGGCATGGATGATTTCTCTTCTAGGTTTTAAGTGGGCAGTTTCAGTATCTATTGAGTGTAATTCTCATTACCACTAGTGAGACGTTCTTACCTTCAAAAACCGGAAAACAGAATTCACGCGTACTCCATTTCGTGCACCACCTGACCGGCGCGCAGCCGCACCAGCTGGTCGGCGATGTCGAAATAGCGGTCGTCGTGGCTGATCACGATGATGGTTTTGCCCAGGCGCTTGAGGTCCGGCAGCAGCTCGGTGTAGAAAATCCGGCGGAAGGCCGGGTCCTGGTCGGCGGCCCATTCGTCGAACACCAGCACCGGGCGTTCTTCGAGCCAGGCGTTGACCAGTGCCAGACGCTTGCGCTGGCCGGTGGAGAGGTCGGTGGTGCTGAACACACCGTCCTTGACGCTGACCTTGTGCGCGATTTCCAGGCGTTCCAGGTACTGGGTGGCGCTGTCCAGCGACTGGGTGGCGCTGCCTTGCACCAGGTCGTCGAACAGGTAGTAGTCGGAAAACACCGTGGTGAACAGCTGGCGATAGTCGTCGCGCTCAGGGTCGGTGACCGCTTCGCCGTTCAGGCGAATCTCGCCGGCCTGGGGCGAGTACAGGCCCAGCAGCAGTTTGATCAGGGTGGTCTTGCCGCTGCCGTTCTCCCCGACGATGAACACGATGTCGCCTTGCTTGATGCAAAGGTCGATCGGTCCCAGGTGGAACGGCTCGCTGCCCTCGACCGCGGGCGGGCTGTAGCTCACACCGCGCAGTTCGAGGCTTGTGACCACAGGTTTTGGCGCTTCGCTGTCGTCCATCAACAGGTGCGGTTCGGGCGAGGAGAAGCGTTCCGACAGCTCGCTGATGCGGCCAAAGGCAATCTTGGCCTTGCCCACCACCGGCAGGTAACCCAACAGGTGCTCCAGCGGGCCTTTCATGTACAGCAGCACCAGCACGAAGCCAGTGATCACGGTGGGGTCCGGGTTGGGGTTGTACGCCTGCATCGCCAGGGCCAGGCCGATGACCACAAAAAACAGCATCGAGCCAAACGTCTTGGCGAGGATGTAGATGTTGACCGAGCGCACCTGAATATCGCTGATGCGGTCGGCGGTTTCCTGGATGCGATGGGTGTTCATGCGAAACCGTCGTGGCCGGTGCATGCGCAGTTCCTTGGCGCCCGACGCGATCGCGTTGTAGTAACGCTGCAACTCATCTTCATGGCTGCGCGCCAGGTCGAAGCCCTGAATGCCTTTGCCGCCGGCGATGAATTGCACGGTGCTGCCGATGATGATCGCCACCACCATCATCAGGAACATCGGCACCGACAAGTAGGCCAGGTAGCCCAGGCAACCGAGGGTGACCGTGGCCGCGATGGCCAGGGGGGTGAACGCGAAGGAAAAGTCGCTGATGGTGTCGACGTCGTGGGTCAGCACCGGGATCAGGCGGTGGGAGCGATACCGTTCGATCTGCCCGATGGGCGCCGACAGCACCTTCTCGCCCAGGTCCTTGCGCAGCGCGGCGATGATCCGTTGCCCGACGTAGTTGGTGCCGATATCGGAAATGATCGAACTGAGCAGCGCCACCACGCACAAGGCGGCAAAGGTCAGGACCACGCCCTGGGTCATGCCGCTGGCCGAATGCAGCGCGTTGTTGATCGTGGCCAGCAGCAGGGTAATGGCCAGGCCGCCCACCATGCCGAGGGCGACGGAGACCGTCACAATGGTGCGAAAGGGCCGGAGCAGGGCGAGCAAGCCTTTGAAGGCGCCGCGTTTGGGGTCGGTCATAAATACATCCCGGAGAGTGAAAAGAGGGGCTGGGCACGCAGACCCTTACCCATGACAAACGAAGCATCGGCGCGACTATTTAGCTCGGCGCGCCCGGCGGTGTCGGCGCGGGATAAATCCCGCGTGGGCTGGTTCGTTCTTGTTGTGTAGGCGCACGGGTATTCACGCCGTGCGTATTCCTTCTGCGAGAGCGAACCAATGACGAAAAAGAACCTGGTGTATGTGTGGTCCTTGAGAAATGCCGCCGCCGACAAGGCCGGGCAGCCGGTGGCCTACAAGGACCATGAGCGCTACATGAAGTCGGTACTGGAATTTCTGGTGGGCTCGCTCAACGACACTTCGCTGGGCGATGCCTACACCCTGGTCGGGGTGGTGTATGACGACGATGAGCACAACCCGCGGGATCAGGCGCTGGTCGCCGATTACGGTTTTGCTTACGCGCCTGGCCGCCAATGGCTGTACCCGGCGGACCTGCGCGTACAGGGCACGCTGGTCAATGGCCTGTTGCTGAGCGTGCCATCGACCTATCGTCGCCTGCCTCGGGGCAGCGCCGAACATGTCGCCGGCAAACAGGATTTCGAACGGCGCCTGCACGACACCCTGGTCGAGCTCAAAGCCGACATCGTGGTGCTCGATGGCTTGTTGGTGATCCTCGATGAACTGGTGCGCCCAGGCGCGCCGTTTGCGCGGCGCATCATGAACATCCATCCGGGTATCACGCGTATCGAATCGCCTTACGAACGCCGCGGCGCCTATGCCACCTGGAATGCGCTCTACGGTGCGCGTGGGCAGACGGTGGTGGACTGGGCGACCAAGGCCACCACGCCGTCGGAGCCGCTGTACCTCACCGGCGCCTCGTTCCACTACGTGGACAACGGTATTGATTCCGGCGAAGTGTTCCACGACGTGTTGAAGACCGAAATTTCACCGCAGGACACGATCCTCGAACTGCGCTGGAACAACTTCAACAACAGCCTGTTCCCGGCGTTGCATGAAGGCCTGGAACTGTTGGCCAAAAAAGGCTGAATACCATCTGAATGTGGGAGAGGGCTTGCTCCCGATAGCGGTGTGTCAGTCGACTTCTGCATTGACTGAGGCACTGCTATCGGGGGCAAGCCCCCTCCCACATTTTTGGACTGGGTTGGGTCAGGCAGTGCAGGTTGTGCATGATCGAAAGTGGCTGCATAAATAAAATTCCCGAAACACTGATGATCCCCTGTGGGAGGGGGCTTGCCCCCGATGGGGGTCTATCAGCCACTGCACCTGTGACTGACCCACTGCTATCGGGGCAAGCCCCCTCCCACATTTTTTGACTGGGTTGGGTCAGGCAGTCTGCAGGTTGTGCATGATCGAAGGTGGCTGCATAGATAAAATTCCCGAAACAATGACGATCCCCTGTGGGAGGGTTGGGTCAGGCAGTCTGCAGGTTGTGCATGATCGAAGGTGGCTGCATAAATAAATTCCTCGAAACAATGATGATCCCCTGTGGGAGGGGGCTTGCCCCCGATGAGGGTCTATCAGCCACTGCACCTGTGACTGACCCACTGCTATCGGGGCAAGCCCCCTCCCACATTTTTGGACTGGGTTGGGTCAGGCAGTCTGCAGGTTGTGCATGATCGAAGGTGGCTGCATAGATAAAATTCCCGAAACACTGATGATCCCCTGTGGGAGGGGGCTTGCCCCCGATGAGGGTCTATCAGCCACTGCACCTGTGCCTGACCCACCGCCATCGCCGGCAAGCCCCCTCCCACAGTTGGATCGATTGCGCTATCAGAGGTCGCGCACTACCCGAAAGCCGATCCAGTCACCCCGTGTCTGCGGGTAGATGTTGTTGCGGTTGCCTGAGCGGGAAAACACCGGCGCCTCGCCCCAGTCATTGCCGCGGATCTGGTAGGCCTCACAGTTGGGCTCCACCCAGGCGCTGCCGTCAGTCGGCGCGCCGATGTAGTTCGCGTGCTCGCAATCGGCAACTCGCTCATACACGTTGCCATGCATGTCATACAGGCCAAAGGCGTTCGGCGGGTAGCTGCCCACCGGCGACGAATAGCTGTAGCCGTCCGCCGGGCCGTAGGTGTTGGCGTGTTCGGCAATGCTGTAGCCCTTGCCTTCGTCGAATGGGAAGGGGAACGGCCCGCGGGTGCCGGCGCGGGCCGCGTATTCACGTTGGGCCTCGCTGACCATGTGGTAGTTCTGCCCGGTCTTCTTCGACAGCCAGCTCACGTAGCGCTTGATGTCGTCCATGTCCATGCACACGGCTGGCTGGCGTGGCCCCTGGGGGTAGCGTGGCTTGCTGGCGATGCATTCGCGGCCGGGGCGGTCATCGCCGTTGGCGATGGTGACGCCGGTCTGGCGCACGTAGCTGTCCCACTCGCCGGCGGTGATCTGGAAGCGGCTCATGGCGAAGGGCTTGGCGAAGGTTACTTCATGCATTGGGCCTTCGTCGGGCTCGCGGCCGACTTCGTCTTCCGGGGTGCCCATGGTGAAGGTGCCGGCGGGCAGCACCACCATTTCCGGGCAGTCCTTGCAGTCCTTGAAGACTTTTCCCGGTTGCGCTGCCGCCGCCTGGGCCAGGCCGGGGAGCAGGGCGCTGCACAGCGCGGTCAGCGCCAGGGCGGGCAGGGGTTTGAGTCGAAATGGCGTCATGTGAGCGTCTCGTTCAAAGAAAAAAGGGTTCACAACCGCGGGCTCAGCAGTGCCATGAAGCGCTGGATTTCATCCGAGCTGTTGAGCAGGCCGGGGGAGGTGCGGATCACCGGGCCGACATCGCGATCCACCGCGTCGATGACCACGCGGTTTTGCAGCATGTGCGCCGCAATCGCGCCGCTGTCCTGGCCCTTGACCCGGAAGAAGGTGAAGCCCGCCGACAGTTCAGGGCTGCGCGGGGTGACCAGTTCTACCTGCGGATGCGCTAGCAGATGTTCCTTGAGTTCGCTATTGAGCGCATGGATACGCGCCTGCACCGGGGCCTTGCCCAATTGCAGGTGCAACTTGAACGCTTCGTCGGCGGCCCAGCGATGCTCGAAAGCGTGGTAGCCGCCGGGCGTCATGGTGGTGGCGAAATTCGTGTCTTCGGAGAAGGTCGGCACCATCGGCGTGACGTACTTGTTTTCGGCATCGCGCGCGCACACCAGGCCGGTACCGCGCGGCCCGAACATCCACTTGTGGGTGCCGGCAATGAAAAAGTCGCAGTGCATGTCCGTAAAGTCGAGGTTTTCCACGCCGAAGCCATGCACACCATCGACCACGTAGAGGATGCGGTCGTTGTCGTCGCGATGGCGGTTGTGTTCATCGACCAGTCGGCCTATTTCGCCGATGGGCAATTTGACGCCACTGCCCGACTGCACCCAGGTCATGCCCAGCACCCGTGTGTTGGGGCGGATAGCGCGCTGGATGTTGCCGATAATTTCATCGGCCGACACGCGGCTGGCGCTCTCGAACAGGCGTATGCGGCGCACCTGGGTGCCTTCCCTGCGCACGCGAAAATCCAGCACGTTCTGCGTCGCGTAATGCTCGTGCTCGGTGGTGAGGATCTCCTGGTCGGCGCGCACCTTGATCCCGCCGTAGATCATTGCCAGCCCCTCTGAGGTGCTGCCGGTGAGGGCGATCTGTGGCGGCGTGGCGTTCAGGTAGCGCCCGGCCCACTCGCGCACCTGGCCCTCGCGTTTCCAGGTTTCCTGCAGGTCCCAGTCCATCGCCAGGCCGGGGTTGCGGTCGATCTGCGCGCGGTAGCGCTCGATGGCCTCGCGCACCGGCCTTGGGTGCGAGGCCACCAGGAAGTTGGAAAAATGCAGGTAATCCGGGTCCTGGTTGAACAGCTGTTTCAATCCTGCCCATGGGTCGTTCGGCATGGCGGCCGACACTTGCGGTATCAGCGCGGCGCCCAGCGGCAGGCTGGCGGCGAAGACCCCGGCCTGCTTGAGGAATGTGCGGCGGTCGCTCATGGATTTACTTCATGGTTGGCCAAGGGTTTGGCGGCTTTCTGCACCTGGTCCCACACCCGCAGGAAGTTACCGCCCCACAGCTTGGCGATATCGGCTTCGGAGTAGCCGCGCTGGATCAGTTCGGCGGTGACATTGCGCACGTCACCGACGTTCTCCCAACCCTGGAGACCGCCACCGTCATTGAAGTCCGAGGCGATGCCGACGTGGTCGATGCCGATCTTGCGCACGGTGTAGTCGATGGCATCGCCCCAGTCCTTGAGGGTCGCCTTGGGTTCTTCTTCGAGAATCGCGT
Source organism: Pseudomonas sp. MUP55 (assembly GCF_034043515.1). Classification (NCBI taxonomy): domain Bacteria; kingdom Pseudomonadati; phylum Pseudomonadota; class Gammaproteobacteria; order Pseudomonadales; family Pseudomonadaceae; genus Pseudomonas; species Pseudomonas sp. MUP55. The sequence goes on from NZ_CP138214.1 coordinate 2,421,771, forward strand.
ACAACTCGCTGGCGTACTGGCCAAAGCGCTGTTCTGACCACGCGGCGATGATCGCGTCGCCCGGCATCAAGGCCATCGCCAGGTTCGGCAGCGGCGGCAAATCGAAGCGCGCGCGCAGGGCGTTGAGCTTGTCCTGGGTCGGCTGACTCAGCGGACGCAGGTAGGCAGGAAAGCCCACCACTTGCACCACGCCGCCACTGCGCTTGATCAGTTGCAGTTCCTTGTCACTGAGGTTGCGCGGGATGTCCACCGACGCCCGTGGTGCCGAGTGGGAGGCCACCATGGGCGTGCGGCTCAATTGCGCGACCTGTTCCAGCGCCTTGGTCGACATCTGCGACACGTCGATGATCACCCCGAGGTCGTTGAGGCGCGCCACCGCTTGCTGGCCAACGGGGGACAGGCCCTCGAGGGCATCGGTGGTGTCATTGAAAAACGGCAGCGGGCGCGATGAATCCGCCCAGGCGTTGTTGCCGATGTAGCTGAAGCCGAACATGCGCATGCCGCGTGCCGCCCACAGGTCCAGCTGATTCAGGTCGTTGCCCAGCGGGTAGGCGTTGAGCATGCTGATGAAAATCGCGAACTTGCCTTCGCCGTGGAGCCGGCGCATGTCGTCCGGGGTGTAGGCGATGCCCACCTGGTTGGGAAAGTCGCGGACCATGCCGGAGATGATTTTGTAGCGCACCTCTTGCTCGTGGCGGGCCTCTTCGACGAAACCGTCGGTGGGTTTGTGCGGGGCGTTGGGGCCGTTCCAGATTTCCGGCCAGCCGAAGATAGTCAAGGCCGCGGCGGACAGGCGGCCACGCGACGCTTTGGCCAGGTCGAACTGGCCGCTGCCATCCTTGTCGGCTTCATTGCCGGCGGTGCCGAAATCCATGGGCACGGTGATATGGCTGTCGAACGACAACAGGCGGTCCTGCAGGTCATTGGCTTGCTTGATCACCTCCAGCGGGTAGCCGGCGTTACCCTTGAACCAGTGATCCCAAACCAGAAAACCGGCCCCGGCAGCGACGGCCAGAGCCAGCGGCAGGCCAAGATACAGCGCCTTTTTCGAACGTGGTTTTGTCATTGCCATCTCAGTCAGTTGAGGCCCTTGCTATCAGGGAAGAACGAGCGATGGCCGGGGAAATTTAGCGGGCGGCGCAGGGCCGTTAAATTTCACCAGGCCGCAAACGTTCTAGCTCTGATTAAGCCGTTTCCTAAGGTAGACAATGACGATCTCTCGACGTGGCTTCATCGCAGGCCTGGCGCTGACCGGCGCGGCGGTGCCCGCGGCCTTTTATGCCCATCGCGAGCTGACACGGGAAGAGGAATTCCCGATCACCCCCGGCGAAGCCACGGTCGACCTGGCCGACACCCAGGGCCAGCACCTGGCCAATACCTTGCGCGGCGTGTGGAGCCTGCGCCTGGAAGGCCACGATGCCGGCCTCAAGGGCCTGCCGTTGCAGGGCCTTGAGCTGCTGCTGGATATCGCTCCCCGGGGCCGTGGCCTGCGCGGTTACCTGGACACCGCCGAGAACCTGCGTGCCGACGGCGAGCCGCGCTACCGCGTATTGGGCGACCTGCGGACGGGCGAGGGCGCCTTGCTCTACTGGCGGCTGATCGATCGCGATTCGGCGGCGGGCATCGCGGCCTATGAATTCACGATGAGCCTGGATGAGGTCTGGGCCGACTTCGGTAATGCCGGCAGCGCCACCCTCAGCGGGCAGATCCTCGACCTTGCGCGGCCCCTGGCATTGACCGAGCGCGACAACCGTTTTATCGCGCACAAACAGCTGTTCCCCGAAGCCCGCCAGCGTATCGGCCTCAACCCGACCCTGCTGGCGTGGCTGATTGCCCCCGAACACCGCCTGTTTCACCAACTGTGGCACGCCACCCGTGACCAATGGCACAAACTCTCCGAGGAAAAACGCGAGGCCCTGCGCGGGATCGGCTGGCAACCCGGGCCGCGTGGTCAGGAGCGTGATGCGCGGGGCAAGCGCAAGGACCGCAACGGCTCGGGCATCGACTTCTTCTTCATGCACCGCCATATGCTCGGCACTGCCCGCTCCATGCAGGACTTGCCGTCATGGACGCATTTCCCCGAGCCGCAACCGGCGCTGGAGCGCGATCGCCTGGGCTTTGTGCGTTACTTCGATAACCATGACGGCTTTGCGCTGCCGCCGTGCTGGTCGGCCCCGGATGACGCCGACTACACCCAGTGGGTGAGCGACATCAAGGCCGCCGAGACCTACCACAGCAATTTCCAGGTGTGGGAATCCCAGTACCGCGACCCGCGCTACCTGGCGCGATTGACGCTGGGCCAGTTGGGCTCGGAGATGGAGCTGGGCCTGCACGACTGGCTGCACATGCGCTGGGCCTCGGTGCCGCGCGACCCGTCCAACGGCGCCCCGGTGCCGTTTGCCCGCGACCCGGCGGATTTTGCGGCACGCTGGTACGCACCGGAGAACGACTTCCTCGGCGATCCATTTTCATCCCATGTCAATCCGGTGTTCTGGCACTTTCATGGCTGGATCGACGACCGTATCGAAGACTGGTTTCGCGCCCACGAACGGTTCAATCCCGGCGAGGTGACCCGGCTTGAGGTCAACGGCGTGGCCTGGTTCGCGCCGGGGCGCTGGGTTGAAGTCGGCGACCCCTGGCTGGGCCCGGACACCCACGGCTGCAGCACCACGCCGGGGTTGCAGCAGGGGCGCTCGATGGAAATGGACCCGGAAATCATGAAACTCGCCCTGCGCATCACCTTCAGTGACGATGAAGAACGGCTCAAAGGCCTGTTCAAGCGCGTGCCGCAGCGGCCCTGGTATGCGCGGCACCTCAAGCTCAACCGCAAAGCGTAAGGATCGACGCATTACCTGTGGCGAGGGAGCTTGCTCCCGCGACGGCCTCCCAATCGACACAGAAGATGGGGGCAGCTTCAGGACTGCTGCGCAGCCCAGCGGGAGCAAGCTCCCTCGCCACACAGTGCAGCGCAGTGCAGTTTCCTGTGCTGCACACGTTGACAGGTTGGCCGTTAGGCGTAAGGATCAACTCAATTTCCTGAAATTGAGTTTCAGTTGTGGAAAAAATTCACAAGCCCGCGGATTTCGCTACTTTGCTTGCTCGTCATGGACTGCAGGTATTCGAGCTAGCGCGCCGTTTCAGGGCGGTCGATGACAAGGGCCGGTATCTGCATTGGGACGAATTTCGCCGTTATCCGACACCCGGCGTCGATAAGGAGGCGGCATGGGCCGCTATCAAGATGTCCCGGGCCTGTGGCAGCAAGACCCTCGAGCTTGAGAGTGAGTGCGGCCATCCTTTCTTCTTGTGCTCGACCGATTTCAGTGACGCGGTGATTCACGCCGTCGAGTCGGTGACCTCCAGGCTCGGCGGCGCAGCAGCGTCGTCTCCTCAGTACCGCGATAACGCTCAGTACCTGGTCGACTCATTAATGATGGAGGAGGCCATCTCCAGCGCTCAGTTGGAAGGCGCCGCGACCACGCGCAAAATCGCCAAGGACATGCTGGCCAAGGAGCGCCCGCCGCAGAATGAGGATGAACGGATGATCCTCAATAACTACCACCTGATGAAACATGCCAAGTACAACCAGGGCCAAGACCTGTCTGTCGCGCTGATCTGCGAGTTCCATGGCATCGCCACCTCAGGTATAGAAGAGGACGATGTTCGCCCAGGGCATATCCGCGAAACCGACAATATTTTTGTGGGTGGCGCCGGCAATGAAGTCGTGCATCAACCACCGCGGGCCGCATCGCTGGCGCACAGACTTGAGGCGCTTTGCAGGTTCGCCAACGATCGGCATGACGGGCAAGGTGGCAGGCACTTTATCCATCCGGTCGTCAAAGCCGTCATCCTGCATTTCATGCTGGGTTATGAGCATCCCTTCAGGGACGGCAATGGCCGGACCGCCCGCGCCTTGTTTTATTGGTTCATGCTCAAAAGTGGTTACTGGCCTTTTGAGTATATTTCCATCAGCGCGTTGCTCAAGGAAGCGCCCATGCAATATGGGCGTTCGTATATCCATACGCAGACCGACGCGTTCGACTTGACCTATTTCGTTATTCATCAGCTGCGCGTCATCGAGCGCGCGATGAACGAGTTCATGCTCTATTTCGAAGGTAAAAGGCAGGAAGCCGTAGAGCTGATGAGCTGGCTGGATAGCCTTGGTTTAAAGGATGGCTTGAATTACCGACAGGGCCATTTTCTGAAGAACGTGCTGCAACACCCAGGGCGCATCTACACGCCCAGGGAGCTCACCCATGACTATGACATTTCAGAAAACACCGCACGCAAGGACCTTGAACGGCTGGTCAGTATGAAACTGCTATTCAAGGTCCAGGAAGGGAAAAGCTTTCTGTACATCGCACGGGAGGATGCGCAGTCCAACTTGAAGAGGCTGACACCCAAGGGGTGAGCGTTTTCAAACCTGTTCCTCATCGCGCAACTGCCCACTCATCGCATCGCAACTGCGCGCCCAGTCGCTCATCCATTGCGGCATCGGTGGCGAGGTCTCATCCAGGCCCAGTGCTCGCACAAACTCCGCCGGGGGCAGGGTGCCCTTGGCGCAGCGAAACAGCCCGCGTATCACCACCACGCCGATAACCCGGCCATTGCTGACAAACCGGTGCTCCATCAGGCTCCACTTGTGGTCCCAGCCGAGCATGCGGGTGTGCACTTCGAATACCTCGAACAGCTTGAGCTCGCGACGAAACTTGCCCCAGGTGTCGCCCACGATCGGCACGGCTTTGTGGCGCAAGGCCACCCGAAACGCGCCTGTGCGCAGGACGAAATCCATGCGGGCCACGTCCGCTAAGGAAAAATACCGGCCATTGGTGACATGCCGGTTGAAATCCAGATCCAGCGGCCATACGCGCATGCGCACCACCGTGGTGGCCAAACCATGGGCCGGCGTGTGCCAGGGGCGCCGCAACAGCATACGTAACAGTCGAAACCATAAATTCATAAAGATGCCAGGCAGTTGATCGATGGCGGCACTGTACGGAGGTGGAATCGGCTAAGGTAGGTGCGCAAATGACTTATTTCATGCGAAAAGCGCACGCGGGTTTTTAAATGCACATTACCTTGCTTCTGGCTGACCAATGTTCCGCAGCCAACGCCACCCTGGCTATGGAGATGCTCAGCGCAGCCAACCTGTTCGCCGACAAGCCGCCTTTCGATGTGGTGCTGGCTTCCCTGGACGGCCAGGCGGTGGCGACCTGGGGCGGGCAGCGCCTGCAGGTACAATGTTCCCTGGCTGAAGTCGTGCGCACCGACCTGGTGCTGATCCCCGGTTTCCTGTTTACCTTGAAACAAGCCCTGCCGACGTTTGCCGCTTACGGGCCGTGGCTGCGCGAGCGACACGGGCAGGGCGCGGTGCTGGCCTCGATGTGCACGGCGGCCTTCTTGCTGGCCGATTCGGGTCTGTTGCACGGTGCGCGCGCCACCACCCATTGGGCATTTGCCGCGTTGTTCCGACGCCGCTATGCCCAGGTCAGCCTGGATGACGCACAGATTCTCTGCGAAGAAAACCGCTTGATCACCTGCGGCGGCGCGACGGCGGCGATGGACCTGATGCTGCACCTGATCCGCCGTTTCGGCTCACCGGAGCTGGCGCATACCTGCAGCAAATACTTGCTGATTGATAACGTGCGCACCGAGCAATCGGTGTATGCCCTGTGGTCGCTGCCCAAGAGTCACGGCGACGGCGAAATACTGCGGGTGCAGCATTGGCTGGAGCAGCACTTCGCCCAGCCCTTGGTAATCGATGACGTGGCGCAACGCTTCGGCTTTGGCGTGCGCAATTTCAAGCGCAGGTTCAAGCAAGCCACCGGCTATACGCCCATCAGCTACCTGCAAACCCTGCGCCTGGAACGGGCCAAACAGATGCTTGAATCGACCCGCATGACCCTCGACAGCATCACCTACGCCGTCGGCTATGAAGACAGCAACTCGTTTCGGCGTCTGTTCCAGCAACGCGTGGGCATATTGCCCGCGGCGTATCGAAAGCGATTTCTCGGGGCGCAGCCCTGAACGAGGTAAAGCGAAGACGAAAAAAAACCGGCTGATCAGGCCGGTTTGGGGTGCCCCTTCAACAGCAGGGGTTAGACGTGGTTGCTCAGCAGACGATCCGAACCGCCTTCAGCCAGGCCACGTTCCTGCAAGCGATCTGCACCGCCTTCAGCCAGGCCGCGCTCCTGCAGACGATCTGCACCGCCTTCAGCCAGGCCACGTTCCTGCAAGCGATCTGCACCGCCTTCGGCCAGGCCACGTTCCTGCAGGCGATCTGCACCGCCTTCAGCCAGGCCGCGTTCCTGCAAGCGATCTGCACCGCCTTCAGCCAGGCCACGTTCCTGCAGACGATCTGCACCGCCTTCGGCAATGCGGGTTTCAATCAAGCGATCCGCGCCGCCTTCAGCGACGACAGGGTGAGCGAAAGCGTTTGCAGCAAGTACCGAGAAAGCGAGGCTAAGCAAGAGTTGGCGTTTCATGAGAGTGTGCTCCGAGTATCTGGGTTGGGTGCCGTTTGGCATGGGTTTGATGTTACGCGCCGCATTTTTTAAGAGAACTTCATTGCGCTGATGGTGACTATCGATGCCAGCGATGATCCTGTGCGGACCATCACTGCGAGCGTCATGGCATCTGCGGCAGCTCATTGGGGCGCAGGTCAAACACCAGCACCTCGGCGTCCTCGCCCTGGCTCAGGCGAAGCTGGCGCTCGTCCCGTACCCGCACGCCGTCGCCTTCCTGCAAGCGCTGGCCATTGAGTTCAACGCTGCCACGCGCCACATGGACGTAGGCGTAGCGATCCGCCGGCAGGTCCAATTGCGCGCTTTCGTCGGCGTTGAACAGCCCGGCATACACCCGCGCATCCTGGCGCACGTTCAACGAACCGTCGGCGCCGTCCGGCGAGATGATCAATTGCAGGCGCCCGCGTTTTTGCGCCTCGCTGAAGTGCTCCTGCTGATAGCGCGGCTTGGCCCCGGCTTCGTTGGGCACGATCCAGATCTGCAGGAAGTGCACGCCCAGACGCTGGCTGTGGTTGAACTCGCTATGGGCCACGCCGCTGCCGGCGCTCATCAGTTGCACATCGCCGGGGCGGATCACCGAGCCGGTGCCCAGGGTGTCCTTGTGTTCCAGAGCGCCTTCGAGCACATAGGAGAAAATCTCCATGTCGCGGTGCGGGTGCTGGCCGAAGCCTTTGCCGGCGGCGACGCGGTCATCGTTGATCACCAGCAGGTCGGAAAAACCCTGCTCCTTTGGGTTCCAGTAGTTGGCGAAGGAGAAGGTATGGAATGACTTCAACCAACCGTGATTGGCGGCGCCGCGTTCGGAAGCTTTGCGAAGGGTCAGCATGGTCCAGTCCTCAAGTGAGCGCCGGCTGCGACATGCAGGGCGCTTGCGTTGAGAAGAAGGTTAATGGTTAGCCGTGAATTCATTAAGAAGATCAAATCTGAATAACTGTCGCCCGTAGGTTGACAGTAAAAGGCATGCCATAATGCCCGACGCATTCCTTCCCGATGGACGTTTCCCGCCTATGAAAACCGTGGCCATGGCGCTGTTTCCGGACTTCCTGCTGCTCGACATGGCCGGGCCGCTCGAAGTGTTTTCCATTGCCAACCGCTACCTGCCGGCGGCCGACCACTATCGCATCCTGACCATCGGCACTGAGCCCGGGCCGTTGCGTGCGTCCAATGGCGTGATGGTCCAGACCGATCTGCTGCTGGACCAGGCGCACACGGCGTACGACCTGCTGCTGGTACCCGGCGGGCCGGGTGCCTATAACGAATGCCATCCCGCGCTGCTGCCCTGGCTCAAGGCGACGGCGCCACTGGCCCGGCGTTTCGGCTCGATCTGCACCGGCGCCTTTGTGCTCGGGCATGCCGGCTTGCTGGACGGGCACCGCGTGACCACCCATTGGCACTACACCGAGCGTCTGATCAAGGCGTTCCCCAACGCCATCGTCGAGACCGATCGCATCTACTTGCAGGACCGGCGCCTGATCACTTCGGGCGGCGTCACGGCCGGTATCGACCTGGCCCTGTCGGTGGTTGCCCAGGACCATGGCAAGCAAGTGGCGGTGGACGTGGCCAAGGTACTGCTGGTGGTGATGAAGCGTCAGGGTGGCCAAGCCCAGTTCAGCCCGATGACCGCCGCCGTGGCGCCCCAGGAAACGGCGATCACTCGGGTGCAGCACCATGTGCTGGCCCATCTGGATCAGCCCTTCACCATCGAGTCCATGGCCGAGCTGGCCGGCATGAGTGCGCGCCACTTTGCGCGACTGTTCGCCAAGGAGGTGCAGATGACGCCCATGGCGTTCCTGCAAGGTGCGCGCATCGACCGTGCCCGGCAATTGCTGGAAACCACCGACCTGCCGCTCAAGACCGTGGCCTTCCACGCAGGCTTTGGCAGCGTGCGGCATATGCGCTTTCTGTTCAGTGAAAAGCTCGGCCTGAACCCTACCCAATACCGACAACAGTTCAGTTAACGACAGAATGTCCGTCTGAGGCACCCGATTGTCCGTATCGCTCCCTGTGCCGGTATTGTCCTGTCATTGCGAGCTGGCAAGATAACGTCGAGCCCACGGAAAAGGAGCGCAGGCACTCAAGCACGGGTGTTTCAGCGCGGTTACGGACATGAATGATTCTGCGGCGGTGAGCTTCGGCCCCTACACCTTTCATCGGCACCAGCGCCTGGTCAGCAAGTCAGGCTGGCCGGTGCCGCTGGGAGGGCGCGCGCTGGATATTCTCGCGGTGCTGCTGGAAGCGCCGGGGCAATTCATCAGCAAGTCGACCTTGATCGAGCGGGTCTGGCCCAACAGCGTCGTCGAAGACAATAACCTGCGCGTGCACATTGCCGCGTTGCGGCGCGCCCTGGACGGGCAACGCCTGATCCTCAATCACCCGCAGCGTGGGTACTGCTTCGCCGTGCCCGAGCAAGGCACGCTGGCGACGCGGCTGCCCGCGCACAACCTGGCTGCGCGGCTCAGCCCGGTGCTCGGTCGTGAAGAACTGATTGGCATGCTGATGCGGCGCATGGCTGGGCAGCGGCTGCTGACCCTCACGGGCGTGGCCGGCATCGGCAAAAGTACCCTGGCCCTTGCGCTCGCCGAGCGCCTGTTGCCGCGCTATCGCGACGGCGTGTGGTGGGTCGACATGACCAGCCTGCGAAGTTTGAGCGACCTGCTCGGTCATCTGGCCACGCTGTTGCAACTGGACCCCGTCGACAGCCTGGATGCGCTATGCCGCACGTTGGCCTCGCGCCAGTTGCTGCTGGTACTCGACGGGGCCGATCTGCTGCTCGGCGCCTGTCGCAAACTGTTGCGCGCCCTGCGTGAACGAGCGCCCGAGATCAGCGTGCTGATCAGCAGCCGCGAAGCCTTGCTGGCCCCTGGCGAATGGCTGGTACGCGTGCCCCGTCTGGAGGGGCCGTCCCCGTCGGTGTTGGCCGATGTCGAGCAGGCCATGGCCTGTCCCGCAGTCCAGCTGTTCGTCACACGGGTGCACGCCAGCCAGCAAGGGTTTGCGTTGCGGCCCCAGGACCTGACGGCGGTGCGTGAAATCTGTCGGCGCCTGGACGGTATCCCCCTGGCCCTCGAACTGGCCGCCGCCCAGGTCGATGCGCTGGGCATCGGCGGTGTGCACCGCCAGTTGCGCACCGGTTTGCAAGGGCTGACCCGCGGGCGCCGCACGGCAGTGGAACGCCACCGTTCATTGATCGCCGCTCTGGATTGGAGCTACACACGCCTGAGCCTGCCGGAGTGCTGGCTGTTTTTGCAGTTGAGTTTGTTCAAAACGGCAGTGACCTTGCCCACCTTGAGCGAAATGGTCACCGGTACCGAGCTGGAACACGCCGATCTGTCTTACCTGCTGGCGCGGCTGGTCAACACCTCGCTGCTGGCCGTCGAGCCCGGCCTGGGCCCGGTGCGCTACCGCCTGCTCAATTGCGTGCGCAGCTACGCCCTGGCGCAATTGCGCGACCCGCTTCAGGTAGAGCGTCTGCAGCAAGGCTACGAGCATTGCGTGGGGGGCTTCTCAGGCCGGCCGTTTGTCCTGCAACTCGTCGAGCAGGCGGCGTGCGCGCAATAGATCCTGGGTGGCGAAGCCTTCGGTGAACTGACCGTAGACGGTATTGAGCAACGCCCTGGCCGCCTGCGTGCGCCCGCGCTGCTGCCACAATTGCGCGAGGTCCACCGCACAGCGCAACGCCCAGGCCAGCGCACCTTGCTGGTGCGCCAGGTCCAGGGCTTCGAGCAGCAGCGTTTCGGCAGCGGTTGCATCACCCGAGCGCAGCGCCTGTCCTGCGTACACCCGCAGTATTTCGGGTGCGCACCACCCAGCCGCGCCACTGCGTGCCCGTTCCAGACTCGCCTCACCGACCGGGCTCATGCCGAAGGTGAACAACGTGTCTTCGATCAGCCCAAGGCCTTGTAAATCCGCGCTACTCAGAGTCCCGGCGTAATGCCCGGCCCAGGTCTGGAACAGTTGCACCGAATGCTTGTGCGACTGCTCCAGCAGCAGGCACTGCATGGCCTGTGCGTCGTCTTCGGCGCCGTTGTAGCGGGCGATCACCACACCGGCCAGGGCCAGGGTGTAGCAGATTGAGGTGCCGTGGTTGATCTGCAGCGCCAGTTCCAGCGCCTGGCTGGCGGTGCGCCAGGCGCGCTCGGCAAAGCCCTGCAACCAGAGGATGCGCGCCAGTACGGTCAGCGAGGCGACGCTCTGGTCGTATTGCACGCCGACGCCGTGGGCGAAGCGGTTGACGTGGCCGCTGTGGCTCATGCGCTGCAGCACTTGCTCGGCCTGCTGTCGGGCCAGCGCCTGATTGCCGGTGTAATGCTGGGCCAGGGCACGCAAGCGTTGGGTACTCAGGTCCAGCAATGGCTCGGTGCGCGGGTCGAGGCGATCGAACTGCAGGCTCTGTTCCAGCGCTTGGCCATAGCGCCCGGCACACAGGTTCACCGCCATATGCCCGGAGATCGCACGCAACTGGCCGGCCAGGTCCTGGCGCTCCTCGGCCAGGCGTGCGGCACCGACAAACGCGGCGATGGTCTGGGGCGCAGGGCCCACGGCGTGGTAGGAGAGGCTGCCCAACGCCAGTTGCAGTTGCAGGGTCAATTGGGTGCATGGCGCTTCGACCTGATCGATCAGCGCCAACGCCTGGTCCACATAACCGCCGTGCTCACGCAGCAACGACAGTTCTTGCCACAGTGGCATCGCGCTGACCGTCAGGCGGATCGCCAGCAAATGCCCTGCGTCGTCGGCAAAGCCCCAGTCGAGGGCGGCGCGCACGTCTTCGCGCAGCGGTGCGTAGCGCTCGATCCAGGGCTGCGTGGCGATCAGTTCCCAGTCGTCCTGGGCCTGTTCCATCAGCGCCAGGCAGCGTGCCGCGTGGCGTTCGCGCGTGGCTTGCAGCTCGCCCGCAAGGCTGAGCTTTTCCAGGGCATAGGTGCGGGTGATGTCGTGCAGGCGATAGACCATCTCGTCATCGCTGGCGTCCACATTCAGCAGCGACTTGGCCACCAGTTGCGTGATCGAGCCGAGCACTTCGGCCGGGGCGATGTGCTCACCGGCGATCACCGCCGCCGCGCTGACCAGGCTGAAGCCGCCACGAAACACCGCCAGCCGGCGCAGGCAGATCTTTTCGCATTCGGTGAGCAGGTCAAAGCTCCAGTCCAGCGTGGCCCGCAGGGTTTGCTGGCGGGGCAGGGCGCTGCGCCGCCCGCGGGTCAGCAGGCGGAAGTTATCTTCCATTTGCACCAGCAGTCCCGGCAGGCCAAAGCGCTCGATCTGCGCGGCCACCAGCTCGATTGCCAGCGGAATGCCGTCCAGGCGCTGGCAGATATCGATCGCCAGCGGCAGTTCGGCGTCGCTGAGGGCAAAGCTGTCCTGGTGGGACATGGCCCGCTCGATCAGCAATTGCATGGCCGGGTAGCCCAGGGCCTGGGCGCGGTTGCCGGTGGCGGGCGGGCAGGTCAAGGGCTCCAGGCGTTGCACCGACTCACCTTCGGCGCGCAAGGCTTCGCGGCTGGTGGTGAGGATGTGCAACTGCGGTGCGTGGCGCAGCAGGGTTTCGCTGATCAGGGCGATGTCGTCGAGCAGGTGCTCGCAGTTGTCGATCACCAGTAGCATCTGGCGTGCCTGCAGGCTGCGGGCAAAGCCGGCCAGCGGCGCGTTTTCGCCGGGGGGCATGCCAAGCAGGGCGGCGAGGTTGGGCAGGATCATCGAGGCGGTACTGAGTGGCGCCAGGTCCAGCAGGTGAATGCCGTCGCGGTAGTGCCCGATCAGCAATTCCGCTACGCGCAGGGCCACGGTGGTCTTGCCGATGCCACCGGCACCGGTCAGGGTGATGAAGCGTTGCTGCGGCAGCTGCTGCACCAGCGCGTCAATCAGCGCCTGGCGGCCGATCATCCGCGTGCGCCGCAGCGGCAGGTTATGGCTCGGCCGTGGTGGAGCGCCGTCGGTGGGTAGCGTCATCGGTTCGATGCTCAGTGGCGCGACAAAACTGTAGCCGCGCTGGGCGACCGTGACGATATAGCGCTGCCCGGCCTGGCCGTCGCCCAGGGCCTTGCGCAACGCGGCCATGTGCACCCGCAGGTTGCCGTCCTCCACCACGCTTTTGGGCCACACCCGCGCGATCAGTTCCTGCTTGCTCACCACATTGCCGGCGTGCTCGAGCAGGATCAGCAGGATATCCACCGCGCGCCGACCCAGGCGCAGCGGGCGACCGGCCTCCAGCACCAGACGCTCGCGCGGATGGATGCGGTAGGGGCCGAAGTGCACGGCCTGGTCGCTCAAATCATTCATGGCTGCGCAGGTTCAGGAGGAAGGGTGTGCCAGCATATTCCAGGTGCGTCCACACCACTAGGCTGCGATCACCTCAGGTTTGGGGCGCGAGTGGTGGTTTCGCCAGGTCATCGGGTTTACACCTTCGCTGCGGGTGAACATGTGACAGAAGTGCGCCTGGTCGCAAAAGCCGCACTCCAGGCTGATCTGCGTAAGGCTCAGGGACGAGCTGGTGATCAGCTCCTTGGCGCGCAGGATGCGCTGCTGGCGAATCCATTCCTGGGGCGAAGCTCCGGTGGAACATTTGAACGCCCGGGAAAAATGGCTGCGCGACAGGGCGCAGGCCTGGGCCAGCTCGGCGATGCTCAGGCTTTCGCCGAGGTTGGCCAGGATCAGTTGCTTGGCGATACGCTCGCGCCGAGGGCATAGGCCTCCGGTGGCGGATAAACGAGGGGCATATTGAACGAGTCGGGCCATGACAAATATCCGCAGTCGATGGGAGCGTTCCCGGTGAATGGATGCAGTGTAGACGCCGCTTATCTTGTTGCCGAGCCGCCACGCTGACGAGTTAATCGTTGTTAATTTCGCCAGGTGCGGGCGCGGAAAAGACAGCACAGGTATGCAATCGGCTGCGTTGCGGGCATGCTTTCCTGACCCTCTGCATACCGTTTGGATACCGCCATGAACCGCAACGACCTGCGCCGCGTCGACATGAACCTGCTGGTGATTTTCGAAGCCCTGATGTTCGAGAAAAACCTGACCCGGGTCGCCGAGAAGCTTTTCATGGGCCAGCCGGCGGTGAGTGCGGCACTGGGCCGCCTGCGCGACCTGTTCGACGATCCGTTGCTGCTGCGCAACGGACGCGGCATGGAACCCACGCCACGGGCGCTGGCGATACTCAAGGAGCTGCAACCGGCCATGGACACCATTTCAGGCGCGGTCAGCCGCGCCAAGGATTTCGACCCGTCCACCAGTTGCGCGGTGTTTCGCATCGGCCTGTCCGACGATGCGGAGTTCGGCCTGTTCCCGCCGTTGCTCAGCCGCCTGCGCGAAGAAGCGCCCGGCATCATCGTGGTGGTGCGCCGGGCCAACTTCCTGTTGATGTCGTCGCTGCTGGCCAGCGGCGAAATCTCGGTGGGGGTGAGCTACACCACCGAACTGCCGGCCAATGCCAAGCGCAAGAAGCTGCGCGATATTCCGTGCAAGGTACTGCGTGGCGATGATGGTGAGGAGCCACTAACGCTGGACGATTATTGCGCCAGGCCCCACGCGATGGTGTCGTTCTCCGGTGACTTGAGCGGCAATATCGATCTGGACCTGGCACGCATCGGCCGCTCGCGGCGGGTGGTGCTGGCGGTGCCGCAGTTCAGCGGCTTGCGAGCCCTGTTGGCGGGCACGCAGATCATCGCAACCGTGCCCGATTACGCCGCGTGCGCATTGACCGAGGGCACCCGCCTGCGCGCCGAAGACCCGCCGTTTGCAATCGATGCAGCCGAGCTGTCGATGGTGTGGAGCGGGGTGCATGACAACGACCCGGCCGAGCGCTGGCTGCGGGGGCGGATTGCGGAGCATATGGCGGCGGCGAACTGACTGCAGATCAAAAAATGTGGGAGGGGGCTTGCCCCCGATTGCGGTGTGTCAGTGTCCATGTCCTTGACTGATCCACCGCTATCGGGGGCAAGCCCCCTCCCACATAAAAGCCAAACAGCACATACATCCAATTCCGCCCAGCCCCAACCCGCCAAACTCCTCCTATCGCTCAATGCCCCGTGGGAGACACCCAACATGGACCCAACAGCCACCACCAGCCCGGACGAAGTCGTCACCCTGGTCGTCAAACACCGGGTCAAGCCCGGCTTTGAAACCGAGTACGAAGCCTGGCTGCGGCGCATCGTGCGCATCGCCGGTGAACGCCCCGGCCACCTTGGCGTCGACGTGGTGCGCAGCCAGCAGGGCGGCATGGCGCTGTTCACCTGCGTCCTGCGCTACCGCTCCACCGAAGCCCTGGAGTTGTGGCTCGAATCGCCGCAACGCCAAACGCTGATCGACGAGGCCGCGCCGATGCTGGCCGACGGCGACCAGACGGAAATCGGCGCCGCCAATGAATTCTGGTTCGCGCCCCAGGCCGACGGCGCCGCCAAGCCACCGCGCTGGAAGCAGGCGGTGGTCAGCCTGTTCGTGATCCTGCCGCAAACCCTGCTCCTGCCGTTTATCTGGGGGCCCATCCTGCGGTTGCACCCGTTTCTGTCCAACTACGTGGTCTCCACTTTCCTGGTCACCCTGACCATCGTGCTGCTGGTGGTGTACGTGCTGATGCCGGCCGCCACCCGCCTGTTCGCTCCCTGGCTTGAAGCCTCTGTAAAGGAAACCCTATGAACGCCGACCTGATTCTGTTCAATGGCCAGTTCCACACCGTGGACCGGGAAAACCCACGCGCCAGCGCCGTCGCCATCCGTGACGGGCGCTTCGTCGCCGTTGGCACTGACGGCGAAGCCATGGCCCTGCGCGGCAGCGGCACCCAGGTCATCGACCTCAAGGGCCGGACCGTGATCCCCGGCCTCAACGACTCGCACCTGCACCTGATCCGCGGCGGGCTGAACTACAACCTCGAATTGCGCTGGGAAGGCGTGCCGTCCCTGGCCGATGCCTTGCGCATGCTCAAGGACCAGGCCGACCGCACCCCCACGCCACAATGGGTGCGGGTCGTAGGCGGCTGGAACGAATTCCAGTTTGCCGAAAAACGCATGCCCACCCTGGAAGAACTCAACCAGGCCGCCCCTGATACGCCGGTGTTCGTGCTGCACCTGTACGACCGCGCCTTGCTCAACCGTGCGGCATTGCGCGTGGCCGGCTACACCAAGGACACGCCCAACCCTCCGGGCGGCGAGATCGTGCGCGACAGCAATGGCAACCCTACCGGCATGCTGGTGGCGCGGCCGAACGCGATGATCTTGTATTCGACCCTGGCCAAAGGCCCGAAACTGCCGCTGGAATACCAGGTCAACTCCACCCGCCAGTTCATGCGTGAACTCAATCGCCTGGGCCTGACCAGCGCCATCGATGCCGGCGGCGGTTTCCAGAACTATCCCGACGACTACGCGGTGATCGAGCAACTGGCCAAGGACCAGCAGTTGACGGTGCGCATCGCCTACAACCTGTTCACCCAGAAGCCCAAGGAAGAGCTCAGCGACTTCAAGAACTGGACCGGCAGCGTCACCCTGCATCAGGGCGATGACTACCTGCGTCACAACGGCGCCGGCGAGATGCTGGTGTTTTCGGCCGCCGACTTCGAAGACTTCCTCGAGCCGCGTCCGGACCTGCCGCTGACCATGGAACAGGAGCTGGAGCCGGTGGTACGCCACCTGGTGGAGCAGCGCTGGCCGTTCCGCCTGCACGCCACCTATGACGAGTCGATCTCGCGCATGCTGGATGTGTTCGAGAAGGTCAACCGCGACATCCCGTTCAACGGCCTGCCGTGGTTCTTCGACCACGCCGAAACCATCACCCCGAAAAACATCGAACGCGTGCGCGCCCTCGGCGGCGGCATTGCGATCCAGGACCGCATGGCGTTCCAGGGCGAATATTTTGTCGAGCGCTATGGCGCCAAGGCCGCCGAAGCCACGCCGCCGATCAAGCGCATGCTCGCCGAAGGCGTACCGGTCGGCGCGGGCACCGACGCCACGCGGGTGTCGAGCTACAACCCGTGGACCTCGCTGTACTGGATGGTCAGCGGCCGCACCGTGGGTGGCCTGGAACTGCACGCCGAGGGCCTGCCGCGCCTGACCGCGCTGGAACTGTTCACCCATGGCAGCGCCTGGTTCTCGTCCGAACAGGGCAAGAAGGGCCAGATCAAGGTGGGCCAATTGGCGGACGTCGCGGCACTCTCGGCGGACTTTTTCAGCGTCGATGAAGAAGCCATCAAGTGGATCGAGTCGGTGCTCACCGTGGTCGGCGGCAAGGTGGTCTACGGCGCCGGCGATTTCGAAGATTTCGCACCGCCGCGTGTGCCGGTACTGCCGGACTGGTCGCCGGTGGTCAAGGTGCCGGGGCACTGGCGTCCGAACTCGCCCCTGCAAGCCCAGGTTCACCAGTGCAGCGGCCCGTGCGGCGTGCACTCTCACAGCCATGAGAAAGCGCGTCTTTCCAGCGTTCCGGTCAGCGACTTCCAGGGCTTCTGGGGTGCGTTTGGCTGCTCGTGCTTTGCCTTCTGATTCAACACCCACCAAGGAGTTAACCCATGACTTACAAGCGCTTGAACAAAGACGACGCCGTTGTACTGATGGTCGATCACCAGACCGGCCTGATCTCGCTGGTGCAGGATTTCTCCCCCAACGAATTCAAGAACAACGTGCTGGCCCTGGCCGACGTGGCCAAGTTCTTCAACCTGCCGACCATCCTGACCACCAGTTTTGAAGCCGGCCCCAACGGCCCGCTGGTTCCGGAACTCAAGGCCCTGTTCCCGGACGCGCCGTACATTGCCCGCCCTGGCCAGATAAACGCCTGGGACAACGAAGACTTCGTCAAGGCCGTCAAGGCGACCGGCCGCAAGCAGATCATCATTGCCGGTGTGGTGACGGATGTGTGCGTTGCCTTCCCAACCCTGTGCGCCCTGGCCGAAGGCTTCGAGGTGTTCGTGGTCACCGACGCCTCTGGTACCTTCAACGAAACCGTACAGCAAGCCGCGTGGGCACGTATGACCGCCGCGGGCGCGCAATTGGTGAACTGGTTCTCGGTGGCCTGCGAGCTGCAGGTGGACTGGCGCAACGACATGGAAGGCCTGGCCAACCTGCTGTCGCCGCGCATCCCCAACTACCGCAACCTGATGAACAGCTACTCGGCGTTCACCGCCAAGTAACTCGTCCGCAAACCTGTCGGTAATCCCTGTGGGAGGGGGCTTGCCCCCGATAGCGGTGTATCAGTCAGCTTATTTGCAGCTGACCCACCGCCATCGGGGGCAAGCCCCCTTGTGTCTTGAGCCAGGATTAGACTGAGGGTGAGAGCGGTGAGTAGCAAGCTGAATGCCCCGAGTGCTTAAAGCACGTGTGGGAGCCCACGCTGCTACTCACCTCTCCGCTCTGGACATGAGCCCGAACAGTTGAACGAGCCCACCTCGAACAGTTACAAGCGTGGGCCAAGCCAGAGCGCTCTCACATTAAGTGTAAGAGGATTTGGCTATGTTTTCCTATCCAGCAGGTATTGATGTTTCCAAGGACAGCCTTGAGGCTCGAGTTAATCAGGTTGACGTTGGGGTAAATTGCGCTAACGCCGAAGAAGATTTCCCTGGGTTGATTGGGTGGCTATTGCTTCACCAGGTTGGTCGCGTGGTATTGGAGGCTACTGGCGGTTATGAGCGCAAAGTCATGAAGGCGCTTCAGGCTGCGGGCCTTGATGTCATCTGCATCAATCCGCACCGAGCCAAGAGTTTTTCCAGGGCGATGGGCAAACAAGCCAAAACCGACCCGATAGACGCAAAGTCTCTTGCGCACTATGCAGCTGTTCTAGACTCGCCAAGCGCCCGAGTTACAAGCCCGGAGCACGATAAGCTGCGCGCGTTGGTCCAGCAGCGGGAGCATTTTGTTCAGCAAAGAGATGACGACAGACGACGCCTGAAAACAGCTTCCTGCGATGCGGTAAAGCCTGCATTACAGAACCATATCGACTATTTGACCGTGGCAGTGGAGGCGATAGATCAACTGATTCGTCAAAGTGCGAACGAGTTAGATAGCGAAAAGGTGGCTCGACTGTGTTCAGTCAAAGGAATCGGGCTGGTTACTGCCACCAGTCTTATGGCTTACCTGCCTGAGCTGGGAGAGATTGGAGGGCGCCCTATCGCGGCACTAGCGGGCCTCGCTCCGTACAACAACGACAGCGGAAGGCATAAAGGTGCACGCCATATTAGTGGCGGAAGGTTTTCAGCCCGTCGCTCACTTTACATGGCCTGTTGGGTGGTTATCCGTGACCAGCCAGAATTCGGGACTCGATATAAGGCGCTACGTGATAAAGGGAAATGCGCCAAAGTCGCGTTGATCGCCTGTATGCGCGTTTTGTTGGTACGTCTGAACGCGATGCTGCGTGACCGCACTGAATGGAAAGAGCGCACCGATTAGCTCGGTAGCAGCAATTTCCTTCAGCATTGCACGGCCTAAGCTGTGGGAGCTTTGCTGCCTATGAAAATGACTTCTGAATTGAATCCAATAAGACAGTTGCTCCCACATTTGCCTGTGTTCACATTGGGTTTGTGGTGTTGCGACTATCCAGTTATAAAACAACCTAATGTCCACCGAGAAGCGACAATGAACCCCTTCGAAGACATGCGCCTGTTCTGCCAGGTCATGGAGTCCGGCAGTTTCACTGCCGCCGCCGAGCAACTGGGCCTGTCCAAGCAGTTCGTCAGCCGTCGCCTGATCCAGCTGGAAGAGCGCCTGGGTGTACGCCTGCTCAACCGCTCCACGCGGCGCCTGGATGTCACGCCGCTGGGCCAGAGCTACTACGAATCGGCCTTGCGCCTGCTCGGCGATGTGGAGCAAGTGGAGCAGGGCATCGCCGGGCAGAACAGCGAACCGCGGGGCACCATTCGCCTCAGCGCGCCGTTGTCGTTTGCCATGGCGCATCTGGGCTGCCTGTTGCCGCTGTTCCTGCAGCGCTACCCCGAGGTGGCGGTGGAAGTCGACCTCAGCGACCGCCCGGTAGACCTGATCGGTGAAGGCTATGACCTGGTGCTGCGGATCGGCACCCTGGAAGATTCCACCCTGATCGCCCGGCGCATTGCCAGCATCCCGAGGGTGTACTGCGCCAGCCCCGACTACCTGGCCCTGCGCGGCACCCCGCAAAAACCCGATGACCTCGCCGGGCACGATTGCCTGCCCTACGGCCATGGCCGTCACGTGCAATGGCGCTTCAAAGGCAAGCTGCAAGCGCTGAACGTGAGCGGGCGCATGCGCGTCAATAACGGCGACCTGCTGCGTGACACCGCGATTGCCGGCCTGGGCGTGACCTACTTGCCGACTTTTATCGTCGGCGAGGCCTTGAAGGACGGCCGTCTGGTCAGCGTGCTGGACGAATTCGCCCCCGAAGCCCTGACGCTGTCGGCGGTGTACCCCCAGCACCGGCAGAGTTCGCGGCCGGTGCAGGCGCTGGTCGAGTTCCTGCGCGAACGCCTGGCTAGCGGCTGCTGAACAACTGCCGGATCAGGCTGGGGGTGCTGCCGGTCCAACGCTTGAACGCGCGCCGAAAGTTCGCGGCGTCGTTGAAATTCAGGTAAGCGGCCACTTCGTCGTTACTGAACCCCTTGACCTGATACAGGTGCAGCGCCATGTGCTTGCGCACCCGGTCCACCTGTTGCTGAAAGCCGGTGTCGTGCTTGTGCAGCTTGCGCTTGAGGGTCGCCGGGCTCATGGCGAAGGCCTGCGCGGCCTGTTCCAGGCTCGGTGGCTGGCGTACGTGTTCGCGCAGGTAGTCGTAGAGGCCATCGAGAAAGCTGGCGGCGAAGCCCAACTGGTCGATCTGTTCCCGGGCTTGCTGGCGCGCCACTTGCGCTGCCGTGGCCGAGGCGCCAGGCCAGGCCCGTGTCAGGTACTCACGAGGGATGCACATCGTGTCCAGCGGGCGTTCGAAGCGTGTTTGCTCGCCCAGGTGCACCCAGTACTGCTCGACATAACGCGGCTCGGCATGACTGAAACTGCACGCCCAGGGCAGGCGCTCGCCGCTGAGCCATTGGCTCATGGCAACCAGCGAGGTCATGCTCGCTTCCAGCAGAAAGCGCCAATGCTCGCCCGCACCGCAACTGTCGCGCCAGTACAGGTAGGCGTGACGCTCATCCAACTCCAGGCGCAGCGTGACCAGCGGGCTGAGCAGTACCTGTTGCTGGATAAGCACCTCCAACGCCTGATGCAGATTCTGCGCATGCCCCAGGGCATGGCTGGCCGCGCCGTAGTAGCCGGGCAGCAGGCGTTGACCAAACAGGAAGCTGCTGTCGTCGGCGTCCAGCAGCTTGCGGCTGTTGCCGATCAAACCGAGGAACTGCTGCGGGCTCAAGCGTGCGTTGCCGGCCAGGATGTCGTCGTGAAACAGCCCGGTGCCGCGCAGCAGGCGATGGCTGTCGATGTCCCGGGACAAGGCCAGGTCGATCAGCGTGGCGGGTTGGTAATGGCCAGGAATGAAGCGGCTGTCGTTTTCATACCCGTTGGCTTTCACGGCCATCTCAGGCGCTTTTCGCAAGGGGTTGCTTGGCCCGCGCCAGTGCCAGGTTCAGGCGCTTGAGCAGGTCCTGAGGCGCCTCGTCCAGGGCCATCACCACCGCCGTGGTCGCCGCCAGTTGCAGGCGCTCGCCCTGCAGCCGGGTTTTGTGCGCCAGGCTCTGCACCGCCTGCTGCAACTCCAGCGCCAGCCCCTGAGCCTGGCGCTCACCCGTGTTGGGCAGCAGCACCACAAAACGGTCACCGGCCAGGCGGCACAACAGGTCCTGGCGGCGCAGGTTGAGCAGCAGCACATGGCTGACCGCCTGCAGCACCGCATCGCCCTCGGCATGCCCGTAGGCCTGGTTGATGGCGGCGAAGTTATCCAGGTCCAGGGCCAGCAGCGACAGCGCTTGTTGCTGATCGCGGCTGTCGCAAAGGCTGTCGGCCAGTTGGCGTTTGAGGTAGTCGGCACCGGCCAGGGGCGTGAGTTTGTCGAACAGCCGATGTTCGCGGAACAGGCGCTCGCGCTTTTCCATCTGCGCGCTGATCGCCAGTTGCTCGCGGTGCCAGTGGTAGATGCCGATCGTCAGCAGGATCATGCCCACCG
The DNA here is from genome assembly GCF_034043515.1 of Pseudomonas sp. MUP55. Taxonomy (NCBI): domain Bacteria; kingdom Pseudomonadati; phylum Pseudomonadota; class Gammaproteobacteria; order Pseudomonadales; family Pseudomonadaceae; genus Pseudomonas; species Pseudomonas sp. MUP55. Next base: position 2,443,331 of record NZ_CP138214.1, read on the forward strand.
GCATCGGCCCCGACTCCAGCCAATGGTCCCAGGTGATGCTGTCGGGCAGGCGGATGAACTCGTCGAGGCTGTCGACCCACCAGGAAAAGAAAATGCACGACAGGCCCAGTGCCAGGTAATGAGTGACCCGTCCGGCGGGTCGACTTTTCAGCACCAGGCCCAGCCAGATCAACGCAAGCAACGCTGAACCGCCTTCGCCGACGATGTCCAGCCACTCCCATTCATTGACGCTTTTTAGCTCGCCGCAGGCCAGGTGCAGGATCAGCCCGAGGTTGGCGGCCACCAGCAGTCCTGCAAGTTTCCAGCGATGGGGTTTGAGCACGGAAAACATGGCTGCGCGTCCTTGGATGATTCAATCGTGGGCGCCAGCACAGCAGATGAATATGACGGCTGCGTGACAGCGGGAGAGGGTCGGATCAGCTCATGCCAAACACACTGGAGGTCAAAAAATGTGGGAGGGGGCTTGCCCCCGATAGCGGTATATCAGTCAGCTTATTTGAAGCTGACCCACCGCTATCGGGGGCAAGCCCCCTCCCACATGAGACCTGCTGAGGTCATATCAGCTCATTCCACGCCCAGAAGTCTGCGAAAAGCCCAGGTTAGGGGCTTCTCGACTCAACCCTGTCACAGAACCGTCATCCCCCATCCCTAGCTTGCCCTCCCAGTTGCCGGGCCTCTTGCCTGGCGCCAACGGATTTGGGGAGGGTTTCATGTACAAGCGCACCGGGCTCGTCAGCTTCACGCTTAGCGCCTTGGCCCTGGCGGTCGTCTGCGAACGGCTCAACGCCGCCGAAGCGGCGGCCACCGAGCATGTCGAAGTGGTCGGGCAGGCCGCCGCCATCGGCAGTGCCCTCAAGGAGCAGCGCAGCTCCGACAGCATCAAGAGCGTGGTGCATGCCGACGGCGTGGCGCAGTTGCCCGATGAAAACGTCGCCGAGGCGGTGCAGCGCCTGCCGGGGATCAGCGTCGAGCGTGACCAGGGCGAAGGCCGTTTTGTCAGCGTGCGCGGCCTGGGCCCGGACCTCAACAGCGTGACCATCAACGGCACCCTGGTACCGTCGCCCGAGAGCGAACGCCGCGCGGTGGCCCTCGACGTACTGCCTTCGGAACTGGTGCAGTCGCTGTCGGTGATCAAGACGCTCACCCCGGACATGGACGCCAACTCCCTCGGCGGTACCGTCGACGTTAAAAGCCTGTCGGCGTTCGACCACAAGGGCCTGTTCTATACCGGCAGCACCGAGGCCAGCTACGACAAAAACACCCGCCAGACCAGCCCGAAATTTTCCGGCGCCGCCAGCAACCGTTTCAGCCTGGGCGACGGTATCGACAACTTCGGCGTGGCCGCGGCCCTCAGTTGGCAGAAACGTGATTTTGGCTCGGACAACGTCGAAACCGGCGGCGCCTGGGATTTCAACAACGGCGCCCGGCTCAACGAGTTCGAACAGCGCGACTACGACATCAGCCGCGAACGCGCCGGTGGCGGCCTGAACTTCGACTACAAGCCCGATGACCTGAGCAGCTACTACCTGCGCACCCTCTACAGCCGTTACAAGGACACCGAAACCCGCAACGCCGCCAGCCTTGAATTCGCCGCCCCCCAGGCGCCCGGCGAGTTGGGCGAGGCCGAGGGCAAGCGCAAGCTCAAGAACCGCGAGGAGACCCAGCAGATCCAGTCCTACGTGTTCGGCGGCGAACGCATGCTTGGCCTCTGGACCTTGAGCGGCCAGGCCGGCTACAGCCGCTCCAGCGAAGACAGCCCGGCGCATATCGCCGGCGCCACCTTCGACGGCGGGGATTTCGCCGACAGCGGCTTCTACGACACGGCCAAACTACGGCCGATCATCGGCAACGGTTTCTACGACGCCAGCAACTTCACCCTCGACAAAGTCGATTGGGAGAAACAGCACACCCAGGACACCGAGAAAAACCTGCGCCTGGACCTGGCCCGCGACTACGACCTGGGTGGCTACGCGTCCCAGTTCAAGTTCGGCGGCAAGGTCAGCCGACGTCACAAGGACAACGACCTGCAAGCCTGGGCCTACAAGGACCTGGATGAGCAGGGCTTCACTGACGAACAGCTCAACCTTACCCGGTTTCAGAAAGGCAACCTCGACTACCGCCTTGGCCGCTTCGGGCCGGGCATCAGCGCGGGCAATATTCGCCAACTGATCGGTGGCCTGAACCGCGACGACTTCTATGACCCGACCGAATCCCGGGTCAACGACTTCACCATCCGCGAAGACATCAACGCCGGCTACCTGATGAACACCGTCGATATTGACGACTGGCGCTTCATCGCCGGGATGCGCTACGAGGGCACCGAGTTCGAAGCCAAGGGCACCGGCGCCACGGACGGCCAGTTCAGCACCACCGAGACCAAGCGCCGTTATCACCACTGGCTGCCGGGCCTGCATGCGCGCTACCAGATCGACAAGAACACCCAGGTGCGCGCGGCCTGGACCAAATCCGTGGTGCGCCCGACCTTCGGCCAGCTGGCGCCCGGTTTTGTGATCGACGATGACGAAGCCACCTTCGGCAACCCGGACCTCAAGCCGCTGGAGTCGAGCAACCTGGACCTGGGCATCGAACACTTCATGGGCCGTGCCGGCACCGTGTCGGCGTTCGTGTTCTACAAGGACATCCAGAACTTCGTCTACAACACCGACGTCGCCGGCACCGGCGCGTGGGCCAACTTCGCCGAGGCGCACACCTTCGCCAACGGCGACAGCGCCAAGCTGTATGGCCTGGAACTGGCCTATTCGCAAAAATTCGACTGGCTGCCGGCGCCGTGGAACGGCCTGCTGATCGGCGCCAACAGCACCTTCAGCCGCTCAAGCGCGGATATCGAAGGCTTTGACAGCGCCAGCGGTCGCAACCGCAAGCGCAACATCAGCCTGCCCAACCAGTCGGACACCGTCGGCAACCTGATGCTTGGCTGGGAAGACGACAAGCTGAGCCTGCGCCTTTCGGCCAACTATAAGTCGGCCTACCTGTACGAGTTGGCCTCGATCAACGACAAGGCCCATGACCTGCACGTGGACGCGCAAACCTTCGTCGATTTCAGCGCGCGCTACTCACTGACCAAGCAACTGCAAGTCAGCTTCGAAGCGCAGAACCTGACGGACGAGTCGTACTTCGTCTACACCGGCCACCGCAGCTACAACGGCCAGTACGAAGAGTACGGGCCCACTTACAAGCTGGGCCTGACCTTCACCCATTTCTAACCCACACCTGGCTCCAACTGTGGGAGGGGGCTTGCCCCCGATGAGGGAGTGTCAGTTGATGGATCTGTGACTGACCCACTGCTATCGGTGGCAAGCCCCCTCCCACATGGGATCTTCATCGTATCTAAAGGATTTGTTTGTCCATGAGAATTTGCAAGCTGTTGCTGTTGATGGCGCTTTCAGGCCAGGTGTTCGCAGCTGATCTGCCCCTGGCCCCCTGGGCCCCCGGCCTGAAGGCCGAAGCGGTCGCCTTCCTGCCCAACGCCACCCAGCGCCTGGCCGCCAGTGTCCGCGATGGCCTGTTGCTGCTTGACGATAAAGGCACCGAACTGGCCCGCTTCAAAGGCAGCTTCAGCAGCCTTGATATCCGCGCTACAGATGCCGGTGTGCTGGTCGCCAGCCTCGACAACGACCGCCAGCAGGTGGCGCTGATCAACCTCGAGGCTGCCAGCAAAACCTGGGGCACGCCGCTGTACCTGCCTGCTCGCGATTACCCGGTAAACGGTGTGTGCCTGTACCGCGATTCGGCGGCCAACCTGTTTGTGTTCCTGGTGGGCGAGGAGGGCAAGGGCGAGCAGTGGCTGGTGGGCAACGGCGCGACGCTGCTGGCCCAGGCGCAGCGGGTACGCGGCCTGCCGCTGCCGCCTTCGGCGCAGTTCTGTCAGGTGGACGATGCGGCCGAGCGCCTGGTGGTCAACGAAGAGAACGTTGGCTGGTGGGCCTACCCGGCGCACCCGGAAGCCGAGGTGAAACGCACACCCGTGGCGCTGTTCGACAGCTCCAAGCGCGAAGCCGGCGCCATGGCGCTGGTGCCGGGCGGGATGCTGGCGCTGGACCCGAAAACCGCAAAGGTGCATGTGTTCCAACAAACCGGCGAGCGCTGGGCCGAGCAACCGAGCCTGAGCTTGCCGGGCCTCAAGGAACCGGAGCAACTGGCGATCAATGGGCGGCAGCTGTTGGTACGCGATGACGACAGCGGCCAGCTCTATCAGGGCCAACTCGACTGGCAGGCCACGCCGGTGCCGACGGCCCCGGTGCTGCCCCAGGTCGCCGCGCTGCGCCAGACCGACCCGGTAAGCCGCCAGGGCGATGCGGCGGATGACCCCGCGATCTGGATTCATCCGCACACTCCGGCGAAAAGCCGGGTGCTGGGCACCAACAAGAAACAGGGCCTGCTGGCCTACGACCTCGACGGCAAGCTGCTGCAGGAGTTGGCCGTAGGGCGGCTGAACAACGTCGACATACGCCCCAACTTCAAGCTAGGAACGCAAACCGTCGACCTCGCCGTCGCCAGCAATCGCGATCGCAACAGCCTGAGCCTGTTCAGCATCGACCGCCAGAGCGGCGAGCTGCAGGAAGCCGGTGAAGTGCCGACGCCGCTCAAGGAAATCTACGGTATCTGCCTGTTCCAGCCCGCCAGCGGCGAGATCTATGCAATCGCCAATGGCAAGGACGGCACCTTCCTGCAATACCGCTTGAGTGCGCCAGCTGGGCGTGTGCAGGGCGAGCTGGTGCGCCAGTTCAAGGTCGACAGCCAGCCGGAAGGCTGCGTGGCCGACGACCAGCGCCAGCGCCTGTTTCTGGGAGAGGAAGATGTCGGCGTGTGGGCGGTGGATGCCCGCGCCGACCAACCGGCCACGCTCACCAGTGTGATCAAGGTCGGTGCCCAGTTGCATGCCGACGTTGAGGGCCTGGCGCTGTACCAGAGCCCTGCGCGGGATTACCTGGTGGTCTCAAGCCAGGGCAATGACAGCTACCTGGTGCTGGATGCCGAACCGCCGTTCGCCATGCGCGGCGCGTTTCGCGTCGGCTTGAACGCCGCTGCCGGCATCGATGGCGCCTCGGAAACCGATGGCCTCGAAGTCACCGCCGTCAACCTGGGAGGGCCGTGGAGCCAGGGCATGCTGGTGGTGCAGGACGGGCGCAAGCGCATGCCCGAGCAAACCCAGAACTTCAAGTTCGTGCCCTGGGCCGAGGTGACCCGCGCCTTGGAATTGCCCTGAACGGTCATCACCCGGTCATCCGTTTTTAATCGAATAGGAGCTTCACCATGCACGCGACGATGGAACATATGACGATCTGGAGCTTGATCAGCGACGCCAGCCTGTTGGTCAAGGCGGTGATGATTACGTTGTTGCTGGCCTCGTTGGCCAGTTGGTACCTGATTATCCGGCGCGGCAGCGTGCTGCGGCGTCTGGAGCGGCAGTTGCACGACTTCCTGGCGCGCTTTCGCGTTGCCACGGACTTGCAACCCTTGTACCGCCAGGCCGTGCAGGCGGGCGAGGGCGGTGTGACGCCGATCTTTATCGCCGGCCTGCAGGAATACCAGCACCTGCACAACCATGACCCCGCCGTGCTCGAAAGCGTGGAGCGCGCGTTGCAGGTGGCGATCACCGAGCAGGAGATGGAGCTGGAAAAGGGCCTGCAATTTCTCGCGACCGTGGGCTCAGTCAGCCCCTATATCGGCCTGTTCGGCACGGTGTGGGGCATCATGAATTCCTTCCTTGGCTTGTCCCAGGTGCAGCAGGCCACGCTGTCGACGGTCGCGCCGGGCATCGCCGAAGCCTTGATCGCCACGGCCATCGGCCTGTTTGCGGCGATCCCGGCGGTGATTGCCTACAACCGCTTCGCCGCGCGCAGCCAGACCCTGCTCACCCGCTACTACGCCTTTGGCAACGAACTGCAAGTGCGCCTGCACCGCGCCCTGCGGGGTACCCCGATCAACCTAGCCGTGGCCGCCTGAAAGGAGCAAACCCATGCTGATCAGGCCGCAACGCAAGCACGGGCCCAAGGCCGAGATGAACGTGGTGCCTTACATCGACGTGATGCTGGTGCTGCTGGTGATCTTCATGGTCACCGCACCCATGCTCACCCAGGGCGTGAAGATCGAACTGCCCAAGGTCGCCGCCGAGGCGTTGGCCAGCGACACCCGCCAGCAGATCCTCACCTTGTCGGTGAAGGCGGACGGCGGCTACTACTGGAACCTGGGCGGCGAGCTCGACACCCGCAACCAGACCGACAGCGCGGTGAGCCTGGAGGAAATGGGTGCCAAGGTCACGCAAGTGGTGGCGGCGCGCAGCGACACCCAGGTGTATATCCGCGCTGACGACAACGCCGGGTACGGCCGCGTCGTGGCGGCCATGGCGGTGCTGCAAAAGGGCGGGGTCAGCAAACTGGGGCTGGTGACCGAGGCCCCGCAATGACCGCGATGATCATGCACGGCCCGACGCGGGCGCCAGAAAGCGACGCGATGTGGCGCCACGGCCTGGCCGCCAGCCTGGCCGTGGCGCTGCATGTGGCGGTGGTGGCGGCCTTGATGCTGGGCTGGTCCACCGAAAAACCGCAGGTGGACGCGCCGCGGGTGATGCACACGCAACTGGTGGTGATGCCCACGCCCACGCCTGCGCCCGAGCCTGTAGCGCCCGCATTGCCGGAGCCTGTTGCGACGCCGGTTCCAGTACCGGTACCGGCCAAACCGACGGTTGACCCACAGATCCAGGCACAAAAACTGGAGAAAGCCGCCCTGGCGCGCAAACGGGTCGAAGAGAAAAAAGCCGAGCAGCAACAGCAGCGCCTGGCCACCGAGCAGCGCAATCGAGAGCTGGAGCAGCAACGTCTGAACCAGCAGCGTGTGGCTTCCGAGAAAGCCCAGGCCGCCGTACCGGCACCCGCTCCGGCGTTCGACAGCCGCCAATACCAGCCGTTGAGCAAGGAAGCACCGGACTACCCGGAACGCGCGCTGGACAAAAACATCGAAGGCGACTGCTCGGTGGAGTACACCGTCAATACCCAGGGCCGCGTGGAAAATCCCAAGGTACTGGACGGCTGCCACCCGTTGTTCATTCGGCCTTCACTGGCGGCGGCGAATACCTTTCGCTATCAACCGAGGATGGTCGACGGCCAGGCCGTGGCGGTACCTGCGGTGCGCAACACCTTCCACTACCGCATCAAATAATGGTTAACACCGAACCCATGTGGGATGGGGGCTTGCTCCCTTCCACATTGATCGTTCCCACGCTCTGCGTGGGAATGCCCCTTGGGACGCTCCGCGTCCCGCCACCGCTGCACGTTTCGGCAATTGCGCATGGGTGACGCAGAGCGTCACGGGCTACATTCCCACGCGGGAGCGTGGGAACGATCTTAAAACACCGAACCCATGTGGGAGGGGGCTTGCTCCCGATAGCAGTGTGTCAGTCTCTACATCCATGGCTGATCCACCGCTATCGGGGGCAAGCTGAACTGGCCTAATGATCCCGGACACCTCTTAAGGGCGATATGATTCGCCCAATCAGGAGGTTCCGAATGCAACAGCGAAAGACCTATACCCACGAGTTCAAGCAACGTGCTGCAAGCATGGTTCTTGATGATAACTGCTCAGTTCCCGACGTCTGCGCATCGATGGACGTTGGCCCTACGGCTCTGCGCCGCTGGGTTGATCAGGTTCGTAAAGAACGTCACAAAGGGCAGCCAGTGGCAGGTACCAAGGCTATCAGCGACGAACAGCGAGAGCTTCAACAGCTACGAGCCAAGATCAAGCGCCTGGAGACTGAGGCTGAAATCTTAAAAAAGGCTACGGCTCTCTTGATGTCGGATCCCGATCGTTTTTCCTGATCGAGGAACTGAGGGAGTCGAGTTCATATCCGACCAGCCTGCTTTGCAGTGCGCTAGGCGTTTCTCGCAGCGCGTTTTATGACTGGATTAAGCGTCGCTCAGCACCGAATGCCGAGCGTGACGCGCTTAGAGCAAAAGTCGTGCAATTGCATGTCGAAAGCCGGGAAAGTGCAGGCGCACGGATGATCTCTCAGCGCCTGAAGGCCCAACAGATCAAGGCGGGAAGGTATTTAGTTGCAAAGCTCATGGCGGAGGCAAATCTGGCCAGCAAACAGCGTCGCCGCCATCAGTATCGCTCTAGAGGCGTCGAAGCATTTGTGGCCAAGAACCTGCTCGAGCGTAACTTCGAGCCAACCGCAATTAATCAGGTCTGGTGCGGCGACGTTACCAGCCTGATGGTTGGGAAACGCTGGTATCACTTGGCAGCGGTGATTGATCTGTTCGCCCGCCGAATCGTTGGCTGGGCGTTTTCTCTGATCAATGACGCCAACCTGGTTAGCAGGGCGCTGAGAATGGCGGTGGAGGTTCGAGGCAAACATGCAGGCTTGATGTTTCATTCAGATCAAGGCTGCCAATACACCAGCCAGCTCTTTCAGTCCGAGCTGCTGGAGCATGGAATAACGCAAAGCATGAGCCGCAGGGGGCAGTGCTGGGACAACGCGCCAACAGAGCGTTTCTTCGGGACGCTCAAATCAGAGTGGGTGCCCACCAAAGGCTATACGACAGTTGAAGAAGCCAAGCAGGATATGACCCGCTTTTTCATGCGATACAACCGAATCAGGCTCCACAGCTACAACAATTACCTGTCGCCAATAGCCATGGAGCAGGAGGCGGCTTGATCACCGTAACCGGTGTCCGGAAAAACTTGACCAGAACAAGCCCCCTCCCACATTTGAACCGCATCAGGCGTTAGCGGGATTCGCCAGTTCGATACCCGAAACATAGCGCTCCAGATTGGCCAGGAACGTATCGGCAATCTCGTCCTTGCTGTTGGTCGAAATCGCCGAGGTATGCGGTGACAACCGCACCCGCGGATGACTGTACAACGGATGCCCGTCCGGCAGCGGCTCCGGCTCGGTCACGTCCAGTGACGCCAGGCCGATCTGGCCATTGTCCAGTGCCTCCAGCAATGCCTCCTGATCCAGCAACCCACCGCGCGCGATGTTGATCAGGTGCAGCCCCGGCTTGGCGCTGCCCAGCACGTCACGGTTGATGATGTGCCGCGTGGCTTCGGTCAGCGGTGCCGCCACCACCAGGTGGTCGGCACGGGCGAACAGGTCGTGGATGTCCTTGGCGGCTTCTACACCCACCCCAAACGGTGCCTGGCTCTGACGCAGTGCGACGACATTGATGCCCAGAGCCAGGGCTTTTTGCGCCAGGCTTTGACCAATCGCACCAAAGCCCAGAATGCCCAGGGTCGTTCCCTTGAGCGGGCGCAACGCGGTGAACTGCCACTGCGAATCCTGCACCCAGATGTCCGGCAAATGCTTGGCCGCAGCAAAGATCGCCGCCAGGGCGAACTCGGCGAGGTTGTCAGCCGCGCTGCCCCGAGACGTGGTGACGGGCGGGCCGTTGAACAGCCAGCGCGGGTAGAAGTCGATGCCCGATGACACCAGGTGCACCCATTGCGCACCGTAGGGCCAGCCGGGTGGCGGCGTGTCCGGTGCGGTGTAGCCGCGCACGTTGATGGGGCGCAGCAGCAGGATGTTCGCCTGGGGCGGCAGGTCGCTCGGTACACCGGTCGGAACCCCGATCACCTGGGCGTGAGGGTGCCGCGTGGCGAGGCGTGCGCGGATCACGTCGTTGTAGTCTTCGTCCAACTGGCTGGCAATGATCAGCTGACTCATGTGCGTTCCTTCTGGCGTTGGGCGAACACTGCTTTACCGACGCCCTGCAGCACGGCGTCATTCTGTGGGGTGTGCACGCGACTGCACAGCACATCGCGGTAGTGCCGTTGCAATGGGCTGTGCCGTGACAGGCCAGGGTTGCCCGAGGCTTCGATGGCCAGCTCCACCGCGCGAATGGCGTTGCCGGTCACCAGGTACTTCAATTGCGCCGCGTTGGCCGCCGGCGTGTGACCTGCGGCGGCGGCATCGAGCAGGCTGCGGTTGGCAAACAACAGGGTGTCGATATGGCCGACGGTCTCCTGAAAACGCGGCAAGGTCGACAGCGCCGCGCCGAGATTCGATGGCTGGCGCTCCTCCAGCCAGTTCACCAGCCAGTCCCGCGCAGCCTGGGCCACGGCGTCGTACACCGAGGACAGCAGCACCGACATCCACAAAAAGCCCTCGCCATCCAACTCCGGCTGCGGTGCGCTCCAGGGGCTGACGCTGACGGCGTGGTCCAGCGGCACCAGCACGTTGTCGAGCACCACTTCATGGCTGCAGGTGGCGCGCATGCCCAGGTGATCCCAGGTGTCGATGATGCTCACGCCGGGGCTGTGCCTGGGCACCAGCCAGGCGCCCACCAGCGGGTCAGCGTCGTCACTGCGCGCCCATACGCTGAACCAGCTCAGGCCGTGGCTGCCGGTGGAGTAGATCTTGCGCCCGCTGATGCGCCAGCCTTCGGCGGTGCGTACGGCGGTTGTCGCCGGCAAGCCACCCCGGGCCGGGGTGCCCAGGTCCGGCTCGACGCGCAGGGCATTGATCAGCGCGCCATGGCGCACCGCGTCTTCGGCCACTTGCACGCGCAGATGCTGAGGCCATGTTTTGCTGTCTTGCAAGCGGGTGTGTTGCAGGTACTGCATCACCAGGATCAGCGCGGTGGACGGCTCGCCCTTGGCAATTGCGCTGATGGCTTTGCGCGCCTGGGCCAGGCTGGCACCGCCGCCGCCTAAGGCCCTGGGCACGGTGAGGGCGATCAGACCGTGGGCTTGCAATAGCTTGAAATTATCGTGGGGAAAGGCGCCGCTTTCATCGTACAGGTGAGCGGTACTGGCCAGCTCGGCGCTGAGGCGTTCGAGCACGGCGTCGAAATCAACGACTTCCACAGCGCGTAGGGACGATTGAGTCATGAAGATGTACTCGGTCAAATGTGGGAGGGGCGGTGCGACGATTCGACTTGCCCCCGATGGCGGTATGTCAGGCGGTACATGCATTGGGTGAACCACCGCTATCGGGAGCAAGCCCCCTCCCACAGGGATGGTGATCAGGCCAGGGCTTTCTCGGGGACTTCAGCCACGCTGTAGCGGTTGGCCGGCACCTCCAGGCCGAGGTTGTCGCGCAACGTCTGCCCGCTGTATTCGGTACGGAACAAACCACGCTGCTGCAGCACCGGCACCACCAGCTCGGTGAAGTACTGCAAGCCATCGGGCAGCATCGAGTTGATGATGAAACCATCGCTGGCGCCTGCTTCGAACCAGCGCTGGATGGCATCGGCGACTTGCTCCGGCGTGCCGACGAAGTCGCGCTTGGGCCGCGAGAACCGTAGCGCCACTTCGCGCAGGGTCAGGCCTTCGTCCCGGGCCAATTGCTTGATGCGCTCGGAGCCGCCTTTCTGGCTGTTGGCGCCCAGGTCGCCCAGTTCGGGGAAGGGCGCATCAAGCGGGTACTGGCTGAAATCATGGTCATTGAACGGACGGCCGAGGGCGACAATCGCATCTTCCACGGTGACCAGCTCCACCGCCTGCTGGTAACGGCTTTCCACCTCGGCGGCGTCGCGCCCGACAATCGGCCGGATACCCGGCAGGATCGACAGGTTGCCGGGGTCACGCCCAAAGCCCTTGGCACGGCGTTTCAAGTCGGCCGTATAGGCTATGCCTTCCTCGATTGTTTCCACGTGCACAAAGATGGCGTCGGCATGTTGCGCGGCAAAGTTGCGCCCGTCTTCCGAGGTGCCGGCCTGGAAGATCACCGGCTGGCCCTGGCGCGAACGCGCGATATTCAGCGGGCCCTTGACCGAGAAGAACTCGCCCTTGTGGTTGAGCGCATGCAGCTTGTGCGGGGTGAAGAACTCGCCGCTGTGCTTGTTGTAGGCGAAGGCGTCGTCTTCCCAGGAGTCCCACAGGCCCTTGACCACATTCAGGTGTTCCTTGGCGATGCGGTAACGCACGGCGTGAGGCGGGTGTTCGGCTTTGCCGAAGTTATCGGCGGTGCCGCTCAGCCACGAGGTAACCACGTTCCAGCCGGCGCGACCACCGCTGATATGGTCCAGCGAGGCGAACTGGCGCGCCACTTGGTAAGGCTCGGTGTAGCTGACGGTTACCGTGGCGACCAGGCCGATGTGCGTGGTCAGCGCGGCCAGCGCCGAAAGGATCGTCAGCGGTTCGAAACGGTTGAGGTAATGCGGGCTGGACTTGGCGTGGATATGCAGGCTGTCGGCAATGAACACGAAGTCGAACCGCGCGGCTTCGGCCAGTTCGGTCTGCTGCTTGTAGAAGCTGAAGTTGGTGCTGGCGTCGGGTTGCGCCTGCGGATGGCGCCATTCGCCCCAGCCGTGGCCGACACCGTGAACCATGGCACCGAGTTTCAATTGACGTGGCTTGCTCATGTTCTGCTCCTTAGCGCGATGCTTGGGAATTGGGGGCACGCTGGGCGTTGAAGCGCGCGTCGAAGCCTTGCGACACGTCGATGTGCCGGCTCAACAGGCCTCCCTTTTGGTAAGTGTCGGCGGTGGCCTGCAGGCCGCTGATCACCGTGTCGTCAATCAGCACCGGGGACAGGCGAGTGTCCTTGGCCACTTCGATGTGCACGGCCAACGGCAGGCCGGTGATTTTGGCCTGGGCGGCGGCGTATGCCTCGGGATGCGCGTTGGCCCAGGCGTAGGCGCGGTCCACGCGGGCGACAAAGTCGTCCAGTTGCACGCGCTTGTCGGCGATGGCCTGGCTGGTGGCGGCGAAGTACAGGTGATTGCTCAGCAGGTCTTTGCCGCTGACCAGTACACGGGCGTTGCTTTGGGAGGTGACCACGGTGGTGTACGGGTCCCAGGTCGCCCAGGCATCGGCGGTGCCATTGTCCAGTACCAGCCGGGATTCGGCGGGCAGCAGGAAGATGAAATGCACGTCCTGCGAGGTCAGGCCTGCGCTGGCCAGGGCTTTGATCGCCAGGTAATGCCCGATGGAGCCACGCCCGGTGACGATTTTCTTGCCCTTGAGGTCGGCTGCGGTCTTGATCGGCGAATTCTGAGGCACCAGCAGCGCGGTGGTGTTACGCCCTTCGGCGTGGATGATGCTGATCACTTTGAGCGACGCACCGGCGCCGAGCGCGAACACATAGGGCGCATCGCCCAGCGCGCCGACATCCACCGCGCCGGCATTCAGGGCTTCGCCCAGGGGCGAGGCCGAGGGGAATTCCGACCATTTGATCTCGTATGGCACGTTTTGGGTTTCGCCGGAGGCTTCCAGCAGCGCTTTGATCGTCGACTTCTGGTTGGCCACCCGCAGCGGTTGCAGGTCAGCGGCGTGGGCGTTGCCGAGCAGGCCGAGGGCGAGGGCGCCGCCCAGCAAAAGGCGCTTGAATGGGATAGTAAACAGCATGGGGACAGACTCCAGGCGTTGGGTAAAGGAAGGTACCTCCGCCTGGAGAAGGGGTCGGATTTCCGGGAACGGTGCAGCGGTGGATCAGATCACGTAGAAACCGTGGGTGGCGTCGCGCGCCAGTTGCGCGACCAGGCCGTATTCCCAGTCCAAGTAGGCCTGCATGGCTTCCCGTGGGTTATCGGTGCCTTCATAGGGGCGGCGGTAGCGGTCGATGCGCGGTGAGGCCAGGTGCGTTTCGCCTTCTTCCAGCGGCAGTTGCGCGGCGATCCAAGCGGCGGTGCCACCTTGCAGCAGGAACACTTGGCTGCCGGTCAGGGCTTCGACTTCGGCCACCGCCAGGCGCGCCAGTTGGCTGCTGCCGCAGGTCAATACGTAGCGCTGCGCGCGGGGCACCTTGGCCAGCGCCTCGGGCAGTTGCGCGCGCAACACCCACCAGGCACCGGGGATATGGCGTTTCACGTAATTGGCGCTGGCGGTGAAGTCCAGCACCACCGTGTCGCCATGCTCGAGCCAGTCGGCCAGGGTGTGCGGGCTGATCAGTTCGGCCTGGGGCGGCGGGGGCACCGGCGCGACCCAGGCACCCTGTTCACTGAAGTGCGCGGCTTGCAACTCGTCGAGCACATAGACTTCCCAACCCAGTTGGGCAAGCCAGGACGCCGACATGTTTGCGCGCACGCCGTCATCGTCCACCAGCACCAGGCGCGCACCGCGCACGCTGGCGACGTGGTCGGTTTCCTGCACCAGCTGCCCGCCCGGTGTGGAGCGGGCGCCAGGCAGGTGGCCGGCCTCGAATTCTTCCGGGGTGCGCACGTCGAACAGGTAGGTGGTGCGGGCCGCGTCCCGCTGCCAGCGTTGCAGATCGGCCAGGCTGGCACGGCCGACGCGGGCCTTGTCGGCCACGCCGCGTGCGGCCTGGGCGGCGGTTAGGCGATGTTCCTCGCTGGTCGGCGCAAAGCGGCGCGTCTGGCCATGGGCGAGCGTTTGCCCGGCCAGGGTCCAGCCGATGGTGCCGTTGCGCAGTGCCGACACCGGGTTGGCCACGCCGGCATTGATCAGCGACTGGGTGCCGATAATGCTGCGGGTGCGCCCGGCGCAGTTGACGATAATGCGCGTGGCCGGGTCCGGGGCCAGTTCACGGGCGCGCAGCACCAGTTCGGCGCCCGGCACGCTGATGCCGGTGGGGATGCTCATGGTCTGGTACTCATCGAAACGCCGGGCGTCGAGCACCACCACGTCGGCCTTGTTGTCGAGCAGCGCCTGGACCTCTTCGGCGGCCAGGGACGGCGTGTGGCGCTGGCTTTCCACCAGTTCGCCAAAGGCCTTGCTCGGCACGTTGACGTCGATAAACAGCTCGCCACCGGCCTGGCGCCAGCCCTCAAGCCCGCCTTCCAGTAGGCTGACTTGGGTATAGCCCAGCGCAAGCAGGCGCTCGGCGGCGCGCTCGGCCAGCCCTTCACCGTTGTCGTACAGCGTGACCTGGGTGTCGCGGCGCGGAATGCGTGAATACACCTCCAGTTCCAGCTTGGACAGGGCAATGTTCGCGGCAAACAGCGGGTGGGCTTCGGCAAACGGCGCTTCCTCGCGCACGTCTACCAGGGCGACCTCTTCGTGGTCCAACAGGGCCTGACGAATCTGGGCGAAGCTGCGGGTCGATACGGTGCTCATAGGGCAGGGCTCTTTTCTTTGGACAGGTCCCAGATATTGGGGAGGTAGGCGTTGGAATAACCGGAGATAAACAGTTTCTCGCTGCCGTCGGGCTGATACACCGCTCGGCGCACCGCACCGATGTTGGCGCCGTACACATGAATGCTGATGGACACCTGATCGGCGTGGGCATTGCTCACCTGATGGATATCACCGATCTTCGGCGACACGGCTTCGACCTGGCCCGGCAGCAGTTGCACCGGCTTGCCCTCGGCAACCAGCGCGCCATCGGGCGTGCGGGCAAACCCCTGGGAAAATTCTGCACCGCGCAACATGCCGATCAGGCCCCACACCCGGTGGTCATGAATCGGCGTGCGTTGCCCCGGCCCCCACACAAAGCTGACGATGCTGAAGCGCTGGCGCGAATCGGCATGCAGCAGAAATTGCTGGTAACGCTCGGGGTCAGGTTGGGCGAAGTCGTCGGGGAGCCAGTCATCATGGCTGACCAGTTGCGCCAGCAGCTTGCCGCCACGGTGCAGCAGGTCGCCCTCGCGCGGGTTGCCGTCGATCAGCTCAGCCAAGGCGCCGATGAAGGCGCGCAGTCTCTCGGGGTGTGTGGCCTGGCTCATGAACATTCCCTTGGCGGTTTTGATGGCCTTATAAAAGCATAATGTTCATGTTTAATATGCTATTTTTTAATGATTAGCTTATAGCTCAAGGTAATTTAGAACCGCTCTGTATAGCGTTAGACGTTATCGATCAGAGCGCGGGCTATCCAGACCGGATTGCGCGAACTATGCTTCGCGCACATCTTAATGACTGATCTCTATGTGCGGCCCAAATGAAAATTGACGATATCGATGCCTTTGTCGAAGTGATTCGTTGCCAGTCCATCAGCCATGCCGCCGAGTCGTTGCAACTGACCCAGCCGGCCATCACCCGCCGCGTGCAGAACTTCGAGCAGGCGCTGGGGGTGGAGCTGTTCGACCGCAACACCAAACCCCTCAAGCCGACCCTGATCGGCACCCGGGTGTATGAGCAATGCCGGCTGATCCTGCGCGAGATGGACGCGCTGCGCGAACTGGTCGCCACCGATGCACCGCCCACGGGCGTGCTGCGCCTGGGCGTGCCGCAGACCATCGGCGATGTGGTGCTGCTGGATGCGCTCAAGCAGCTGCGCACCGACTACGCCGACCTGCGCGCCCAGGTCGCCACCGGCTGGGGCAGCCAACTGGTGGGCAAGATCGAGCGCGGCGAGCTGGATGCGGCGGTGGCGTTGTTCCCGGCGGGCAAGATTTTTCCGGACAACATCGTCGGTGAGTCCATCGGCAAGATGGAGCTGGTGGTGGTGTGCGCCAAGGCGCAACTGCCGAAAAAGCCGTGCAAGCTGGCCGACGTTTACCAGGGCGGCTGGATCCTCAACCCGGACGGGTGCGGCTTCCGGGCCGGTTTGCAGCGCACTTTGTCCGACCAGGGCCTGGCTTTGCGGGTCAACCTGGAAACCTTCGGCACCGAGTTGCAATTGGGGCTGGTGGCCGATGGGCTGGGCCTTGGCCTGGTGCCGCGCCCACTGCTCGAGCGCAGTGCCCATCGAGAGCAACTGGCGGTAATGCCGCTGAAGGACTTCAAGCCGGTGATGGATCTGTGGCTGATCTATCCGCATTTTCTTGGCAACCTGCAAGGGCCGGTGGATGCGTTTGGCCGGTGGGTGGCGAACTCCCTGCACAAGATCCGCAACGCTGCCTGAATCCTTGTGGGAGGGGGCTTGCTCCAATGCCAGCCAGTTAAGCGAAAGTGGTTCACTGTAGGAGCGAGCTTGCTCGCGAAAAACGCCCAGGCAACGCGTTCACTCTGGATAAACGAGGGGGGCACTGAGTTCTTCGCGAGCAAGCTCGCTCCTACAAAAAAGCCTTACTGACTGGCATTAGGGCTTGCCCCCCCCTCCCAGGGCTTTATAAAAATTAATAATAATTAGCTTAGATTAAAATGTGATTTTTATTATTTATGAGCATCCCCTAGGCTGGCCTGCAAGTCCTTTAGGCCATCCAGGAAGTTTTGCCATGAGCAGCGTCACCTCGCTACCGAGCGTTTCCAGTACCGTCCGCCAACGCGTCACGCCAGAGGAGTGGGAGGTACGCGTCAAACTGGCCGCCGCCTACCGGCTGGCGGCGTTGTACAAGTGGACCGACCATATCTACACGCATTTCTCGGCTCGCGTGCCGGGCCCGGAGGAACACTTCCTGATCAACGCGTTCGGCCTGTTGTTCGATGAAATCAGCGCCTCCAACCTGGTCAAGGTCGACCTCGATGGCACCCTTGTCGACGACCCCACTGGCCTTGGCATCAACTACGCCGGCTACGTGATTCACAGCGCCATCCACGGCGCACGCCACGACCTGCAAGCGGTGCTGCACACCCACACTCGCGACGGTATTGCGGTGTCGGCGCAGAAGGATGGGTTACTGCCCATTTCCCAACATTCCATCGCGTTCTCCGGTCGCGTGGCGTACCACGGCTACGAGGGCGTGGCCCTGGACCTGGACGAACGCGAACGGCTGGTGGCGGACCTGGGCGACAAGAGCGTGATGATCTTGCGCAACCACGGGCTGCTGACCGCGGGCATCAGCGTGGAGCACGCATTTCAGCAGCTGCAGGGTTTGGAGCGGGCGTGCAATATCCAGATTGCGGCGCAGGCGGCGGGGAATGCGGAGTTGGTGTTTCCACCGGCTGAAGTGGTGGCCAGGGTTGAGGAGCAGGCCAAGGTATTCAGCAGCGGCGACGGGCCTGGGGTGGCGCGGCATTGGAATGCGTTGATTCGGCAGCTGGAGCGTACCGATACCGACTACAAGAACTGAGTCGTCGCGGGGCCAGATGCAGCAGGGAGCAAGCCCCCTGCGCATCAAGGGCGGTTATTGAGCCAAGTTGTGCTGGATTTGCTGCTTGGCCAAGGTCACCACGTTGTCCACGGTGAACCCGAACTTTTCCTGCAGCTTCGCCAGCGGCGCCGACGCGCCAAAGCTGTTCATCACCACTTTGGCGCCGCTCTGCCCGACGTAGCGGTCCCAGCCCAGCGGGCCAGCCTGTTCCACCACCACCCGAGCTTTCACCGCTGGCGGCAACACGCTGTCGCGGTAGGCCTGGTCCTGGTCTTCAAACAGCTCCCAGCTGGGCATCGACACCACTTGCGCGGCAACCCCTTCGCTGGTGAGTTGTTCATAGGCCTCCACCGCCAGGCTGACTTCGCTGCCCGTGGCGATCAGGATGACCTCAGGTTTATCCGCGCTGGCCAGCACGTACGCGCCTTTGGCCGCACCGGAGGCGGGTGCATACCGGCTACGGTCCAGCGTCGGCAGTGGCTGGCGCGACAGCACCACACAGCTTGGCCGATGGGTTTGCGCCAGCGCCACCTTCCACAACTGCGCCGTTTCATTTGCATCGCCCGGGCGCAGGGTCAAGAGGCCCGGGGTGGCGCGCAGCTGGGTCAGGTGCTCGATGGGTTGATGGGTGGGGCCGTCTTCGCCCACACCGATGGAGTCATGGGTAAACACGAAGATCACCGGCAACTCCATGATTGCCGCCAGACGAATCGGCGGTTTCATGTAGTCGCTGAACACCAGGAACGTCGAGGTGTAGGGCCGCAGGTAGGACAGCGCCATGCCGTTGGCAATCGCGCCCATGGCGTGCTCACGAATGCCGAAGTGCAGGTTGCGCCCGCTGTAGTCGTCGGCACTGAAACGGCCGGCGCCGTCGAAGGTGAGGTTGGTCTTGGTCGAGGGCGACAAATCCGCCGAGCCGCCCAGCAGCCAGGGGATCTGTTGGGCGAAGGCATTCAGCACCTGGCCGCCCGATGCACGGCTGGCGACACCTTTGGCATCGGCCGCAAAATCGGGCAGGTCAGCCTGCCAGTGTTCGGGCATTTCCCCGGCGCGCATGCGTTGCAGTTCATCGGCGCGTTGCGGGTCGAGGGACGACAAGGTCTGGTTCCACTGCGCAAACAGCGGCTCGGCACGCTCGTGCAGGGCGTCGCGCAATGCCGTGCGCGCCTCGTCGGGCACCAGGAAGCTTGAGTCCTGCGGCCAGCCGTATGCGGCTTTGGTCAGGCGGATCTCCTCGTCGCCCAACGGCTCGCCGTGAGCGGCGGCGGTATTGTGTTTGTGCGGCGAGCCGTAGCCGATCACGCTGTCGACCACAATCAGGGTGGGGGCGCCGGTATTGGCCTTGAAGGTGTCGAGTGCTACGCACAGTGCCTGCAGGTCATTGGCATCGGTGACATGCACGGTGTGCCAGCCGTAGGCCTGGAAGCGCTTGATCACATCTTCGCTGAAGGCCAGCTCGGTGTGGCCCTCGATGCTGATGGTGTTGTTATCGTAGATCCAGCACAGGTTATCCAGGCGCAAATGCCCGGCCATCGACGCCGCTTCACCGCTGATGCCTTCCATCATGTCGCCGTCACCGCACAGGGTGTAGACGTCATAGTCGAACAGCACCTGGCCGTCACGATTGAAACGCTCGCCCAGCCACCGGCTGGCCATGGCCATGCCCACGCTGTTGGCGCAGCCCTGGCCCAGAGGGCCGGTGGTGGTTTCCACGCCGGTGGTCATGCGGTACTCGGGGTGCCCCGGGGTTTTGGAACTCATCTGGCGGAACTGCTTGATGTCGTCCAGGCTGACCGCCGGCTGCCCGGAACGCTTGCCGTGGGCGTCGATCTCCACCACACCGGCCAGGTGCAACAGCGAATACAGCAGCATCGACGCATGCCCCACCGACAACACGAAGCGGTCGCGGTTGGGCCAATCGGGATGCTCCGGGTGGTAGCGCAGAAAGCGACTCCACAGCGTATAGCCCACCGGCGCCAAGCCCATGGGCGTGCCGGGGTGGCCCGAATTGGCCTTCTGCACGGCATCCATGGCCAGGGTGCGGATAGTGTTGATGCATTGGGTGTCGGCGGCTGTGGCGGTGTAATTCATGAAACCGGTCTCCCTGAAGTGGCGATCTACAGTGGAGGGCAGGGCGCCGCAAAGGTTTGATCCCATCGACCGGGTTGCGACGAACGGGGCGTATTGACCCCGGACATGACAAGACCCTCACGAATGGGCTAGCTTCAAGGGGTAAGCCCATTGATCAACTAGTGGAGGTACGCCATGCCAGTGAAACACGACCTGTATCAGGACTTGGGGATGAGCAAGGAAGTTGTTCACGAACGCAGGGCGAGTGACAAGCGTCTGGACTCGTTGCTCACTCAGTACGACGCCGCCGATGGAGAGGTGCTGAAAGCGGAATCGGCCAGTGCCAGCGATGACGAAGTGGAAAAGCTGAAGAAGAAACGGCTGTTGATCAAAGACGAGATTGTCGCGAAGTTGAAATAAGCAGAACCCCAACCCTGTGGCGAGGGAGCTTGCTCCCGCTGGGGTGCGAAGCGCCCCCCTGGACAGTGCGACTGCTACGCAGCCGAGCGGGAGCAAGCTTGCTCGCCACACTCCGTTTGTTTCAGTCGTATGTGCACATTTGTTCAGAATTGTTTGAGGGACAAGCTCAGCCCCACTCCTTATGATGCGCCCCGTCCACCCGGCTCTGGGGCTTTTTGCGGCGCAAGGATTGCGTTGTTGAGCCGGGCGGACATCCGTTTTTATACCAGCAGCGTCCTCATGCACTCATCCATCGAACGCTGCTGCGTCTCGCCATACAGCTGCAACTCATCGATTGTCTCGCGGCCCAGCGCCTGCTCGAATTCGGCACGGTTCGAATTGGCTGCGTAGTGACTCTGCGCGGCATCCCCCAGGTTCGACTGAAAGATCCCCGCCGCGCTCACCGGCAGGAAGTCCTCGTACACCAGTGGTTCCACTTGCACGTGCCCTGCGCTGATCAGCTCTTGCAGTGTGCGCGGTTGGTCGGCCTTGCCGCGGGCCGCCAGGCCTTTTTCGCTGGGGAAGTAACGGAAGTACGCCAAGCCTTGCTCCCGCATCTGCGCGTGGGTGTCCGGGAATGCCTGGAAGTGCTGCGCCATCAATTGCTCATAACGCGCGGCGTTGGATTCGTTGGGGAAGGCGCCGAGTTCATCGCGGGCGGCATTCAGCAATTGGTCGTACAGGGCGCGTCCCTTGGGCGTGAGCGCGACGCCGCGCTGCTCGATTTCGCCGAAGCGTGCGCTGTGGCTGCCTTGCGCATCGGTGAATGCGATGGGTTCGTCAAGGGCCTTGAAGCTGGTCTGGCGCAGCAGGATCGGGCAATTGCGCCGAGGCGGGCCTTCGATCACGGCCTTGGGGGTGATGCCATTGCCGGGCATGGCGGCCTGCACCTGGTCGATGTCCAGGGTGCGCGGGGTGAGGTGGTTGATGTGCGGGCCCCTGAACGCCACCACGTCGGCGATCAGACGATGCTGATCGCTGAGTTGCCGATACTGCGCCGCCGTGACGGTGGCGGTGTGGTGCCAGCGAAAGGTCTCCAGCGCCTGCCGGATAAATGCCTCGGCGTCGTCGGCATCGAGGCCGCCGTCTCGCTCGGCCTGTTCGATCAGCGCCAGGGCGCCGGGGGTGAAGATCGAGCGCTTGGCCAGAGCGGTTTCGGCGAAGCTGCGCAGCGCGGGGCTTTCGATCAGCTCCAGGCGCAGCAATGAGGTAAACACGCGAAACGGGCTGGTTTGCAGCGACTGTTCGTGGACGGCGCGAAAGGCGGTGGAATGCACCGGCACGCCGGCCGGTGTCAGGTCGTAATAGCCCACCGGTTGCATGCCCATCACCGCGAACAGGCGGCAGATGGTCGCCAGCTCCGCGGCGGTGCCCAGGCGGATCGCACCGTGGCGTTCCATGTCCAGGCGCTGGATTTCGCCGGTGCGTTGCAGGTGCTCGGCCAGGGTTTGGTTGCTCTCCAGCACCCGTGCATTGGTCTGGGCCACCAGCGCCATCAGCGCGCCGTACAACGGCACTTCATCCCTATACATATCGGACATCGCCCGGGAAAAGCCCTTACGGATCTCGTCGGGGCTGACATGTGCGGTACCTGGCATAGAAAAATTCCTGAAGGCGTGGGCGAGGGGGTGTGGCTTTCTGCGGATTTTGTTGGGCGACAGCGGTGGGTGCAAACGAAGTTTCCTCTGGACTTCATTCTGCAAAAGAATGAGGTGACGAAAATATGACAACGCTCAGCCTCGGCGAAATTTCATTTTTCAGCGGTTTTCCTAACTAATTCTTCACGGAGTTCGTCGGGGGCGGCGTGAAACAATCGTCACGTTTGTAGGGATGAAAACGCCGTTTTGCACACAACACTCATAAAAAAATGTTAAGGGGCCGTCGTTAATGAAAATTTCTACACTGGCGTTATCCATCACCGCCGCCGTGCTTGCACAACAAGCGTGCGCTGATGACTTCGGGCTCGGCGCCTTGGGCACGGGTAACGGGCACAGCGGCTTTGTTGAAGACAGCCATGCGTCCGTCAGCTCGCGCAGCATGTATTACAGCGCAGACAACCGTTCGGGCAGCAATAACGATCTGCGCGAAGCCGCGACAGCGCTGCGCCTGGATTACAAATCCGGCTATACCCAGGGCACCCTTGGCGTCGGGTTTGACGTGATGGCCTTCGGTGCCTTGCGCCTGGATGGCGGCGACGGTCACACCGCGGGCCCCGGCTTGTCCGGCAATGGCAACAGCTTCTTCCCGACCAAAAACAACGGCACCGAGCCCGCCGACTCCTTCGGCCGCGCCGCGGGCAACGTTAAATTCCGTATTTCCCAGACCGAGTTGCACGTTGGCGGCGGCCTGGCTCCGGTCCTGCCGATCCTGGTCTCGAACGACAGCCGCGTGGCGCCGCAGACCTTCGATGGCGGCATCCTCACGTCCAGCGACATTCCCAACGTTACCTTCACGGGCGGTGAACTGAACCGCGCCGAAGGTCGCGCCTCCAGCAACTCGACAGGTTTGAGCGTGGCCGGCGGCACGCGGGACAGCGACAGCTTCAAGTTCGGCGGGGTGGATTACAAACCCTTCGGCTCTTCAGACAACGCCGTCGCGAAAAACCTGACGCTGCAGTACTACTACGCGCAATTGCAGGACTTCTACAAACAGAACTACTTCGGCCTGGTGCATGTGCTGCCGCTGGGCAACGACCAGTCGTTCAAGACCGACCTGCGCTATTTCGACAGCAGCAGCGATGGCAAGAATGGTGAGAGCGGTTACCAGTTCAATAACAACGGTGGCTACGCCAGGCACGCCAATGAAGTGGACAACAAAACCTACAGCGCTGCCTTCACCTACCAACTGGGCGGCAGCAGCCTGATGCTCGGCCATATCGGCGTGGGTGACGACGGCGGCTTTGTGTGGGTCAACCAGGGCAGCCTGGCCGACCCCCACGCCCAGGGCGCCGGGGGCAGCGACTTCTACCTGTTTACCGATGCGGTGGTGGGCCAGTTTTCCCGTGCGGGCGAGCAGGTCAACTTCGGCCAGTATGCATATGACTTCAAGGCTTACGTGCCGGGCCTGAAAGCCTCCGTGGCCTACTTGAACGGCAGCGATATCAAGGCCAAGGTGGCCGGTGGCCCTGACCAGAAAGAAAACGAAACCGATTTTCGCCTGGACTACGTGGTGCAGGCCGGCCCTCTGAAAGGCTTGGGTACCACCTTTCGCACCGGCACCTACCACGGTAAAAACACCGGCATCGCCGACCAGGACCAAACCCGCCTGATCTTCAACTACACCTACGCGCTGTTCTAAGTCTTCATGTGCACCCGGGCGTCATTGGGTTCTACACTGCTGCTCACCCGGCAGACGATGGAGGACTCAATGACGGCCACACCCACACACCCAATGCTCGACACCCTCGAAGGTCAGCGCCTGACGGCGCAGGATGCAGAGTGCTGGCGCGAGTGGGGGCCGTACCTGAGTGAACGCCAATGGGGCACCGTGCGCGAGGACTACAGCGCCGACGGTGATGCCTGGGCCTATTTCCCACATGAACATGCACGCAGCCGCGCCTACCGCTGGGGCGAAGATGGCCTGGCCGGTTTCAGCGACAAGGCGCAACGCTGGTGCGTGGGCCTGGCGCTGTGGAACGAACGCGATGCGATCCTCAAGGAACGTCTTTTCGGCCTCGACAACGCCGAGGGCAACCATGGCGAGGACGTCAAGGAACTGTACTTTTTCGTCGATGGCGTGCCGAGCCATGCCTACATGCGCATGCTCTACAAGTATCCCCACGCGGCGTTTCCCTACGCCGACCTGATCGCTGAAAACGCTCGTCGCGGGCTGGCTGACAGCGAATATGAAATCCTCGATACCGGTGTGTTCGACGACAACCGCTACTGCGACGTCAGCGTCGAGTACGCCAAGCACCAACCCGACGATATCTTCATGCGCATCACCGTGCACAACCGCTCGGAGCAGCCCACGCGCCTGCAGGTGTTGCCCCAGCTGTGGGCGCGCAATGACTGGAGCTGGACGTTCGACGCACCCAAGCCTGATTTGACCCTGGACGGTGACCGCGTGCGCGCCCGTCATCATGAGTTGGGCGATCGCCACCTCAGCGCCTGGGGCCAGGACGGCGTGGAATGGTTGTTTTGTGAAAACCAGACCAACTTCCCCAGGCTGGGTGGGCCATCGGCGCCGGGGCCGTTCAAGGACGGTATCAACGATTATGTAGTGGACGGCATTCAAGGCGCTATTCGCCGGGACGCGGGTACCAAGGTTGCTGCCCGGTTCTGCCTGGAGCTGGCGGGTGATGAACGCAAAATCCTGTACCTGCGTTTCGCCCCCGTGGACGCGCCCGAGGTCAACGCGCGCAAGCTGTTTGAGCAGCGCCGCCAGGAGGCCGACGAGTTCTATGCGGCCTTGCAGGCGGGGATGGCCGACGCCGATGCACGCAACGTACAACGCCAAGCCCTGGCCGGGTTGTTGTGGTCCAAGCAGTTGTATTATTTCGATGTCAACCAGTGGCTGGACGGCGACCCGGCCCAGCCCGCGCCGCCGCCCGAGCGCCTGCATATCCGCAATAGCCATTGGCGGCACCTGTCCAATTTCGACATCCTGTCCATGCCCGACACTTGGGAATACCCCTGGTACGCCTCGTGGGATCAGGGTTTCCAGGCGGTGGCCCTGGCGCTGATCGATCCGGGCTACGCCAAGCAACAGCTGTTGTTGCTGGTGAAGGACCGTTTCATGCACCCCAACGGCCAACTGCCGGCCTATGAATGGCGCTTCGACGATGCCAACCCGCCCGTGCACGCCTGGGCCAGCTGGCGCGTTTACCAGCAGGACAAGGCGCTGACGGGGGTGGGCGACATGGATTTCCTGGAGCGGATTTTCCACAAGCTGCTGCTGAATTTTTCCTGGTGGGTCAACCGTAAGGACGCCGAGGGCCGCAACCTGTTCCAGGGCGGTTTTCTGGGGCTGGA
This sequence comes from Pseudomonas sp. MUP55, assembly GCF_034043515.1. Lineage (NCBI taxonomy): Bacteria > Pseudomonadati > Pseudomonadota > Gammaproteobacteria > Pseudomonadales > Pseudomonadaceae > Pseudomonas > Pseudomonas sp. MUP55. The sequence continues at coordinate 2,468,664 of NZ_CP138214.1, forward strand.
CAATATCGCTCTGTTCGACCGCTCGGCGCCGCTGCCGCCGGGCTATCAACTGGACCAGGCCGACGGTACGGCGTGGGTGGCCGCCTATGCGCTGGACCTGATGCGCATTGCCCTGGAGCTGGCCAGGCGCAACGGCGTCTACGTGGATATCGCGGTGAAGTTCTTCGAGCACTTCCTGTACATCGCCGGCGCCATCAACCGCGTCGACGACAGCGCCGAAGGGCTGTGGGATGAGCAGGATCTGTTCTTCTACGACGTGCTGCATCGCCCCGATGGCCAGAGCGAGCCGGTGCGCCTGCGTTCCATCGTCGGGCTGATGCCGCTGTTTGCGGTGCTGGTGCTGGAGCAGCGCGAGCATGAAGGCCTGGAAGGCTTGCGCGAGCGGCTGTTGGGCTTTATGCATCATCGGCCGGACCTGGCCAGGCTGGTTTCGCGCTGGAATGAACCGGGGCAGGGCAATCGGCTGTTGCTGGCGTTGCTGCGGGGCGAGCGTACCAAGGACTTGCTGCGGCGCATGCTGGACGAGGATGAGTTTCTGTCGGCGTTTGGCGTGCGCTCCTTGTCCAAGGCGTTCGCCGAGCGGCCCCTGGCACTGAAGATGAACGGCAACACTTTGTGCGCCAGTTACCAGCCCGGCGAATCCGATTCGCGTTTGTACGGCGGCAACTCCAACTGGCGCGGGCCGTTGTGGATGCCGGTCAACTACATGCTGATCGAGTCGCTGCGCGAATTTCATCGCTATTACGCAGATAACTTCTCGGTGGAGTACCCCAAGGGCAGTGGTTACCTGTCATCCCTGGAGGAAGTGGCCGACAGCCTCAGCGAGCGCCTGACGCGGCTGTTTCTTAGGGATGAAAATGGCCTGCGGCCGTCAATGGCGGGGTATGCGCAGCTGGAAGCGGACCCGCTCAGCCGTGACTTGGTGTTGTTCCATGAGTATTTCCATGGAGAAACCGGGAGGGGGTTGGGGGCGTCGCACCAGACGGGGTGGAGTGCGTTGGTGGCGTTGTTGCTGCAACCTAAAAACTAAATGTGGGAGGGGGCTTGCTCCCGATGGCGGTGTCTCAGCCAGCTCACCTGTCACTGATACACCGCTATCGGGGGCAAGCCCCCTCCCACACTGGATCTTTATCTGACTCAGGATTGCCCTTGAATCAGGAAGGAAACAGGTCGCTCAGCTTCATCGCCAGCATCATGTCGCCTTCGGTGCGCAGTTTGCCGCCCATGAACGCCTGCATGCCGTCGGTGGAACCGTCGACGATGCCTTCCAGGGTTTCGCTGTCCATGACCAGGGTCACTTGGGCGTCCGGGTTTTCGCCTTCCTGCAGTTCGCAGGTCTTGTCTTTGACCACCAGCGAAAAGTTCTTGGTGTCGTCGATACGGAAACCGAATACCAGGTCCAGGCCTTCAGCAGCGCTTGGGTTGAATTTGGCTTTCATTGCTTCTACGGCTTTAGCTACGTCAGTCATGGTTTCGATCCTTTAGGGTAGAGTCCAGTGACCTGGGGGTCACGGTTGGCCGCACTTCATCGGAAAGTGATGAACTGCGGCGCCTTCAACAGCTGCAAGTGGGTATGAGTGTTGAAGGAAGCCAGCGCCACCTCGCGACCACGGAATTTCAGCTGGTTGAGCGAGGTGTTAACAATTTGCCAGTTCAGTTCGAACGCCTGGGCCACCGGCATTCGGGTAATCAGGTGGAGCAGGGCGGTGATGGTACCGCCGGAGGTAAATACGGCGATCTTGTGCCCGTTGTCGGCTGCCTCAAGGATGCGCTGCAAACCGCCGTTGACACGCTCGACAAACCCCAGCCAGCTTTCCAGCCCCGGTGGGTCGTAGGTGCCGGCCAGCCAGCGCTCGATGATCAGGGCGAAGATTCGCTGGAATTCGCTGCGGTTCTGCGCGCCATTGCGCAGGATGTGCACGGCGTCGGGTTCAGCGCCGAGCAGATCGGGGAGCAGGCCGCGAATGATTGCCTCGCCGTCGAATTCGTTGAAGGCGCTGTCGATTTCCAGGGGCGGAACCGGCAGGCCGAGGGCGCGGTATTGATCGAACGCGGCGGTGGCGGTGTGCTGCTGGCGGCGTAGATCACCCGACAGGCAACGATCGAACGTAAGCCCCAGGTCTGCCAAGTGGCGACCGAGTACCTGGGCTTGTTCCACACCGACGGGCGACAGGACGTCATAGTCGTCTGCACCGAAGGAGGCCTGGCCATGTCGAATCAGATAGATGCTGCCCACGTCCGTTTTCCCGGTACGTTGAAAGTCTGGCGAGGTTATGAGGATGCCTGCGAGCTGTCAATGAAAAAACATACGCTTGTTTTAAAAGCCCGTTAGAGGTGCGCCGCTGGCGGTTTGGGCACTGGTCCACAGGCAGTAGCGCCGGTATGCTGGGCCATCCGCGCCTGGCGCAGTGCATTCTTAAGGAGACATATGGATTTTTTGGCCGAATATGCGAGCTTTCTGGCGAAGACCGTCACCCTGGTGGTCGCTATTCTGGTGGTGCTGATCAGCTTCGCGGCCCTGCGCAGCAAAGGGCGTCGCAAATCCGCCGGCCAGTTGCAGGTCAGCAAGCTGAACGACTTCTACAAGGGCTTGCGCGAGCGCCTGGAGTCGAGCCTGCTCGACAAGGACCAGCTCAAGGCCCTGCGCAAAGCCGAAGGCAAGGCTGAAAAAAAGCAGGGCAAGAAGAAGCCCGAGGCCAAGCCACGGGTGTTCGTGCTGGATTTCGACGGTGACATCAAGGCTTCGGCCACTGAAAGCCTGCGCCATGAAATCACCGCACTGCTGAGCCTGGCCACGCCCAAGGACGAAGTGGTACTGCGCCTGGAAAGCGGCGGCGGCATGGTGCACAGCTACGGCCTGGCCTCCTCGCAGCTGGCGCGTATTCGCCAGGCGGGCGTGCCGTTGACCGTGTGCATCGACAAGGTTGCCGCCAGCGGCGGCTACATGATGGCGTGCATCGGCGAGAAGATCATCAGCGCCCCGTTCGCCATCCTCGGTTCCATCGGCGTGGTTGCGCAGTTGCCCAACGTCAACCGCCTGCTGAAAAAGCACGATATCGACTTCGAAGTACTGACCGCCGGCGAGTACAAACGCACGCTGACGGTCTTTGGCGAAAACACCGAGAAGGGCCGTGAGAAGTTTCAGGAAGACCTGGACATCACTCACCAGCTGTTCAAAAACTTCGTCTCGCGTTATCGCCCGCAGTTGGCGATTGATGAGGTTGCGACCGGAGAAGTGTGGCTGGGGGTTGCCGCCCTCGACAAGCAATTGGTCGACGAGCTGCAGACCAGCGATGAATACCTGGCGACCAAAGCCAAGAGCGCCGAAGTGTTCCACCTGCACTACGCCGAGCGTAAGAGCCTGCAGGAACGCGTAGGCCTGGCGGCCAGTGGTTCGGTGGATCGGGTGTTGCTGACCTGGTGGAGCCGTTTGACCCAGCAGCGTTTCTGGTAGTCCATGTGGGAGGGGGCTGATCGTTCCCACGCTCCGCGTGGTAACGCCGCCTGGGACGCTCCGCGTCCCGCCAGCTCTCGGTGACGCAGAGCGTCACGGGCCGCATTCCCACGCGGGAGCGTGGGGATGATCTTCAAGGTGGGGGTTGGTGTAGGGTTTTGAGGACAGGTTTTGTAATAGTTTTGCGTTGTAGGAAATTCGTATTCTCGCTGTAGGATTCAAGTCCTTTTGTTACCTCAGGACTTGCATGAACACCCTCTCGGAGCCTCCCGGTCGTCTTTCCCCAGGACACCCGTTGTCACTGTCTTCGCCCAACCCCTCCCTGTTGCATCGACTAACCTTGTCCCGGTCCAATGACCGCGCTTCGTCGTGCCCGGCATTCTTGAACACAGAGACTCTATAAATGGAATGGTTAGCGGATCCAACGGCCTGGCTCGGCCTTGCGACCTTGATTGTGCTGGAACTGGTACTGGGTATCGACAACCTGGTGTTTATCGCGATCCTCGCGGACAAGTTGCCGCCGGAGCAGCGCGACCGTGCGCGGTTGATCGGTTTGTCCCTGGCCTTGCTGATGCGCCTGGGCCTGCTGGCGAGTATTTCCTGGTTGGTGACATTGACCCAGCCGCTGTTCGAGGTGTTCGACAAGAGCTTCTCCGGCCGTGACCTGATCATGCTGTTCGGCGGTGTGTTCCTGCTGTTCAAGGCCACCATGGAATTGCACGAGCGCCTTGAAGGTCATGTCGCCCAGCACAAGGGCGGCGTGGCGTATGCGATGTTCTGGCCCATTGTGGCGCAGATCGTGGTGCTCGACGCGGTGTTCTCCCTCGATGCGGTGATTACCGCAGTGGGCATGGTCGACGAGCTGGCGGTGATGATGATCGCGGTGATCGTGTCCATCGGCCTGATGATCGTGGCGAGCAAGCCGCTGACCCGCTTCGTCAACGCGCACCCGACGGTGATCATGCTGTGCCTGGGCTTTTTGATGATGATCGGCTTTGCGCTGACGGCCGAGGGCCTGGGCTTTCATATTCCCAAAGGCTACCTGTACGCCGCGATCGGCTTCTCGATTCTGATCGAAGTGTTCAACCAGATCGCCCGCTCGCGGCGCAAGAAGTCGGCGCAAGGCGTATTGCCGGTGCGTGAGCGTACGGCCCATGCGGTGATGCGCCTGCTCGGCGGTCGCAGCCTGGCGGTGGAGGAGGTGGGTGAAGAAGTGGCTGATCTGCTGGGTGAGTCGGATGCTGCGCAGGGGCCGTTGTTCGACCGACGCGAGCGCGTGATGATCAGTGGTGTGCTGCAATTGGCTGAACGACCGATTCGCACCTTGATGACGCCACGGGCCAAGGTCGACTGCATCGACCTGGCGGACGACGCCGAGAGTATCCGCCTGAAGTTGATGCATTCGTCTTACTCGCGGCTGCCGTTGATCCGCAATGGCGCGGTCGATGAGCCCCTGGGCTTTGTACACAAAAAGGAATTGCTCAAGGAATACCTGGCCGGCAACGAGCCGAATCTGGAACACCTGGCTCGCCGCGCCATCAACCTGCTGGAGAGCTTTTCGATCCTCAACGCCCTGGAGCAGATGCGCCAGGAGTCCACGCACATTGCGTTCGTGATCAACGAATTCGGCGACTTCATGGGGGTGTTGAGCATGACTGACATCCTCGAATCCATTGCCGGTGAATTGCCAGACGCCAGCGAAATCGAGGGGCCGGACATCGTCGAGGACGCCGAGGGCTACCGTGCCAACGGTGCCCTGAACCTCAACCTGGTGCGTCAGCGCACAGGCTTCAAGGCTGCAGCAACCGAGGATTATCAAACCCTGGCAGGTTTGGTGATGAGCCTGCTCGACCGCTTGCCGGTGGTGGGCGATAGCCTTGAACATCAAGGCTGGCGCTTGACGGTGGCTGAGGTGGAAGATCGGCGGGTCACGCAGGTTCGTCTGGCGCCGGTGTCTCAGCTGTAATTGCCTGGCCGGGTGTATTGCTTGAAGGCTTTTTCCAGCGCTTGTTCGCCGAGTCCGGGGATGGCCTCAAGCAATGTCTGGTCGCGGTAGACCAGCAGCATCGGGACACGATCGACACGCGGATGCCTGGGGGTATTGGCACTGTTCAGGATCAGTATTTTGACCTGGTCCCGGTAAGGTTCGCTGGTGCGCATAAAGCGCGGCATCGCGTCATCACACGCCGTGCATCCCTGGGAAATGAATACAACGAATACGGGCTGCTTTGTATTGAGTTCGCGTTCAAATTCCGCTTTGTCTGCAATCACCGCATTGACATAGTCCATCGGGCGTCTCCCTGTAAGGCCTTGGCCTAAGCTAAGGCGCAGCGCTCCCCCGGTCTACTGTCAACTTTCACAGGTCGTCTTCACGCTCCATACGCTCGCGTGCCTTGCGCGCCTGGCCTGCGCACTTCCGGTATTCCTCATTGTCACGGGACGCCTTGGCTTCACGATAGTCATGGTGATTCTGGCTGGTGTAGTTGGTATCGAAGGCTTCCTTGAGTTTTTGCAGTTCTTCCTTGCAGTCGCGGCGGTCGTTGCTGGCAACGGCATTACCGGCAATCAGCGTGCCGATGATCAACAGGCTAAGGCTGAGCTTCATCAGTGCAGGGTCCTTGTAGGAGCGAGGCGGGCGGCTAGCCCTTGCTCGCGAAAAACGTCAACGATAACGCGGGCAGCCTGTTCTAACGGGTTGGCTGGGCGTTCTTCGCGAGCAAGCCCGCTTCTACAGGCTAGCCCATCGCATTGAATCTTCCATTCGCCCGGTATTGGTGCGCAGTAACACCGTCTGAGGCCTTGCGTAGCAATCTACCAATCAGTGATGGCGCAACGCCTAGGCTGTGCGGGTGGCTATCTCGCTGATACCCAAAGCATTTTCCTACATCATATTTTTCTTTCGACACCTATGGCACACTTTCTGCTGTCTATTCCGTTGTTACATACTAAGTTCCGGTATAGCGGAATACACAACCCCTGGAGTGCTTGTCATGCATCACCGACCTTCCGTGTTCAAAGCGTGTGTTTTTCTCTTCGCCGCATCGGCTACCGTTGCCAGCCTCGCGCAGGCAGCGGACAGCAAACTCGATGATGTGCTCAAGCGTGGGCACCTCGTCGTGGGTACAGGCAGTACCAATGCGCCGTGGCACTTCCAGGGAGCGGATGGCAAGTTGCAGGGGTTTGATATCGACATCGGCCGCATCGTGGCCAAGGGTTTGTTCAACGATCCGAGCAAGGTCGAATTCGTGGTGCAGTCTTCCGACGCGCGTATTCCCAACCTGCTGACCGACAAGGTCGATATGAGTTGTCAGTTCATCACCGTCACCGCCAGCCGTGCGCAGCAAGTGGCCTTCACCCTGCCGTACTACCGCGAAGGCGTGGGCCTGCTGCTGCCGAACACCAGCAAGTACAAGGAAATCGAAGACCTGCAGGCGGCGGGCGATGGCGTCACCGTCGCCGTGCTGCAGAACGTGTATGCCGAAGAGCTGGTGCACCAGGCGCTGCCCAAGGCCAAGGTTGACCAGTACGACAGCGTCGACCTGATGTACCAGGCCGTGAACTCCGGTCGCGCCGATGCCGCCGCCACCGACCAGTCTTCGGTCAAATACCTGATGGTGCAGAACCCCGGCCGCTACCGCAGCCCGACCTACGCCTGGAGCCCGCAGACCTACGCGTGCGCGGTCAAGCGTGGCGACCAGGACTGGCTGAACTTCGTCAATACCGCCCTGCATGAAGCCATGACCGGCGTCGAATTCCCCACCTACAAGGCGTCGTTCAAGCAATGGTTCGGCGTTGACCTGCCAGAACCGGCGATTGGTTTTCCTGTGGAATTCAAGTGACCCGCACCAACCGGGGCGCGCTTGACGGCGCCCCATTCAGGTACTGCCGACCATGAATTATCAGTTGAACTTTGCCGCCGTGTGGCGTGATTTCGACACCTTGCTCGCCGGGCTCGGCCTGGGCCTGCAGTTGGCCTTGCTGTCGATCGCCATCGGCTGCGTGATTGGCCTGCTGATGGCGTTTGCCATGCTGTCCAGGCACCGGGCGTTGCGGGTGCTCGCTTCGGTGTATGTGACGGTGATCCGCAATACGCCGATCCTGGTGCTGATCCTGTTGATCTACTTTGCCTTGCCGTCGCTGGGCATCCGCCTGGATAAAATCCCCTCGTTCATCATCACCTTGTCGCTGTACGCCGGGGCCTATCTGACCGAAGTGTTCCGCGCCGGGCTGTTGAATATTCCCAAGGGCTTGCGCGAAGCCGGGTTGGCGATTGGCCTGGGTGAGTGGCGTATCCGCGCTTACATCACGGTGCCGGTGATGCTGCGCAACGTGCTGCCGGCACTGTCGAACAACTTTATCTCGCTGTTCAAGGACACCTCCCTGGCCGCTGCGATTGCGGTACCGGAGCTGACCTATTACGCACGCAAGATCAACGTCGAAAGCTACCGGGTGATTGAAACCTGGCTGGTGACGACCGCGCTCTACGTGGCCGCCTGTTACCTCATTGCCATGCTGCTCCGTTACCTGGAACAGCGTCTGGCGATCCGTCGTTAAGGAGGGTTCCCCATGTACCAATCGCCTAGCTGGCTGCATGAATTGTGGGTCGCCCGGGAGACGCTGTGGGCGGGTTTTCAGACCAGTATCTATTGCTCGGCGCTGGCCATTATCTTCGGCACCCTGATCGGTATCTTCGCCGGGTTGGTGCTGACGTACGGCAAGTTCTGGATGCGTGCGCCGTTTCGTCTGTATGTCGACCTGATTCGTGGCACCCCGGTATTTGTGCTGGTGCTGGCCTGTTTCTACATGCTGCCGGCGCTGGGTTGGCAGATCAGCGCGTTCCAGGCCGGCGCGGTCGGGCTCACGCTGTTCTGTGGCTCCCACGTCGCGGAAATCGTGCGCGGTGCGCTGCTGGCCATCCCCCGTGGGCAACTGGAGGCGGGCAAGGCGATTGGCCTGACGTTCTACCAGTCCCTGGGCTACGTGCTGTTGCCCCAGGCGCTGCGGCAGATCCTGCCAACCTGGGTCAATTCCTCCACGGAAATCGTCAAGGCCTCGACCTTGCTCTCGGTGATCGTCGTGGCCGAGTTGCTGCTGAGCACCCAGCAGGTCATTGCACGCACCTTCATGACCCTGGAGTTCTACCTGTTCGCAGGCTTTATGTTCTTTGTCATCAACTACGCCATCGAGTTATTCGGGCGCTACATTGAAAAGCGGGTGGCCTTGCCATGAACCAACCTCAAACACTCCAACCGCTGCTGAACATTCGTGGCCTGCGCAAGCAATACGGCGACGTGGAAGTGCTCAAGGGCGTGGACCTGAGCATGCAGCGCGGCAACGTGGTGACCTTGATCGGCTCCAGCGGCTCGGGCAAGACCACCCTGTTGCGTTGCGTCAACCTGCTGGAAGAATTCCAGGGCGGGCAGATTACCCTCGATGGCGAGTCCATCGGCTACAGCGACGTGGCTGGCAAGCGTGTGCGCCACCCCGAGCGGGTGATCGCCCAGCACCGGGCCATGACCGGTATGGCGTTCCAGCAGTTCAACCTGTTCCCGCATTTGACGGCGCTGCAGAACGTGACCCTGGGCTTGTTGAAAGTTAAGAAAATGCCTAAGGACGAGGCTGTGTCGCTCGCGGAAAAATGGCTTGACCGTGTGGGACTTCTGGAACGTCGCAATCATTTTCCCGGTCAGTTGTCCGGCGGCCAGCAGCAGCGCGTGGCGATTGCGCGGGCGATTGCGATGAACCCCAGCCTGATGCTCTTTGACGAAGTCACCTCGGCCCTCGACCCCGAGCTGGTGGGTGAAGTGCTCAGCGTGATCAAGGGGCTGGCGGAGGAGGGCATGACCATGTTGCTGGTCACCCATGAAATGCGCTTTGCCTATGAAGTCTCGGACCAGATCGTCTTCATGAACCAGGGCCGCATCGAAGAGCAGGGATCGGCCAAAGACATTTTCGAGCGGCCGCAGTCGCCGCGTCTGGCGGAATTTCTCAAGAACATTCGTTTTTAATCAGGAGCTATTTCTATGAGCATTACTCGTTACGGTACCGGCAGCACCGCCGGCGGCGGCCAGCCACGGCCCTTCGCGCGCGCCGTAGAGGCCGATGGCTGGCTGTATGTGTCGGGCCAGGTGCCGGCGGTGGACGGTGAGATCATCAACGGCGGCATCATCGAGCAAACCCGCCAGACCCTGCGTAACGTGGTGGCGATTCTTGAAGAGGCCGGCTACGAATTGAAAGATGTGGTGCGCGTCGGCGTGTGGTTGGAAGACCCGCGGGACTTCTGGAGTTTCAACAAAGTGTTTGGCGAATACTTCACCCCGGAACACGCCCCGGCGCGTGCGTGTGTGCAGGCCAGCATGATGGTCGATTGCAAGGTTGAGATCGATTGCGTGGCCTACAAGAAAAAGGGCTAAATGGCCTCACTCTTGAAGCCACACTGGACCAGTGTGGAAGGGGGCTTGCCCCCGATAGCGGTGTCTCAGTAACAGATGTGTCCACTGGCACACCGTCATCGGGGCAAGGCCCCTCCCACAGGGATCACTGTGCCGCACATACTTTGTCAGGACCCAATACTGCCATGACCGAAGACACCATCAAACGCCGCGCCAAAGGCCTGGACCGTGCGTTCGATATCCTCGATTTTCTCAAGGAAATCGGCCAGCCACTGCGCCCGAATGATATCGCCAGTGGCATCGGCAGCCCCAAGTCCACGGTCTACGAGCTGGTTGCCTCGCTGCTCGAGCGCCGTATCCTGGAAACCGTGGGCAAGGACGGTCACGTCTACCTGGGACGCCAGCTGTATTTCCTCGGCCAGGCGCACCTGCGTCACTTCGACCTGACCCGCGAGGCCGACCACGCCTTGCAGGAAATCGTCAGCCAGACCCACGAAACCGCACAGATGTGCCTGCTCAATGGGCGCAAATACACGGTGGCGCTGATGCGCGAAGGCGAGCGGCATTTCCGTATCTCCTCGGACATCGGCGAAAACGCGCCAATCCCCTGGACCGCCTCCGGGCGCCTGTTGCTCGGGCACTTGAGCGACCGGCAAATCATCGACCTGATCGACCCCGACGACTTCATCCTGCCCGATGGCCAGCGCCTGCCACTGGAGACCTTTCTGGCGCAGATCCGCCAGGCCACCCTCGATGGGTTCTTTTCCTTCGACAGCGTGGCCGACACCTTTACCCATTGCTTTGCCGCGCCGGTGCGCGACGCGCAGGGCGTCAGCATTGCGACGCTGTGCATCGTCGCCCCGCGGGCCGATGCGAGCAAAAACTATAACGACTATCGCCGGGTGCTGATCGACAGCGCCAACCACCTGGCCCGGCGTATCAACGAATAGGAATTTTCCATGTCTGCCTTCAATGCCGTTGAAAAAGGCGCCGCTGCGGTTGGCGCTCATCTGGTCCGTGACGTCAGCCTGCCGGCCCTGGTGCTGCACCACGCAGCCCTGGAACACAACATCCGCTGGATGCAAAAATTTGTCAGCGACAGCGGCGCGCAGTTGGCGCCCCACGGCAAGACCAGCATGATGCCGGCGTTGTTCCAGCGTCAGCTCGCCCAGGGCGCCTGGGGTATCACCCTGGCCACTGCGGTGCAGACCCGCGCCGCCTACGCCGGTGGCGTGCGCCGCGTGCTGATGGCCAACCAACTGGTGGGCGCGCCAAACATGGCGCTGATCGCCGACCTGCTGGCCGACCCGGATTTCGATTTTCACTGCATGGTCGACCACCCGGACAACGTCGCCGACCTGGGCCTGTTCTTCGCTGCCCGTGGCCTGCGCCTGAACGTGATGATTGAATACGGCGTGGTCGGCGGTCGTTGTGGCTGTCGCAGTGAGCAAGAGGTACGCGAGCTGGCAGAAGCGATCAAGGCCCAGCCGGCCCTGGCCCTTACCGGTATCGAAGGCTACGAAGGCGTGATCCACGGTGACCAGGCGATCAGCGGTATTCGTGCGTTCGCGGCCAGCCTGGTGCGCCTGGCGGTGGACCTGCAAGACCAGGCTTATTTCGACCTGGCCAAGCCGATCGTGACCGCTTCGGGTTCGGCCTGGTATGACCTGATCGCCGAGTCGTTCGAGGCGCAGAATGCCGCCGGCCGCTTCCTCAGCGTGTTGCGCCCCGGCAGCTACGTGGCCCACGACCATGGCATCTACAAGGAAGCGCAATGTTGCGTGCTCGACCGTCGCAGCGACCTCACCGAGGGCTTGCGTCCGGCCCTGGAAGTCTGGGCTCATGTGCAATCGATGCCGGAACCGGGCTTTGCGGTGATCGCCCTGGGCAAGCGCGACGTGGCCTACGACGCCGGCTTGCCGGTGCCACTCAAGCGCTACAGGGCCGGCGTGGTGCCGGCCGAAGGCGATGATGTCAGCGCGTGCAAGGTCACTGCGGTAATGGACCAGCATGCGTTCATGAGCGTGGCGCCGGGGGTTGAGCTGCGCATCGGTGACATCATCTCGTTCGGCACCTCCCACCCGTGCCTGACCTTCGACAAGTGGCAGGTGGGGTGCCTGGTGGATGAACAACTGCAGGTGATCGAGTCCCTGCGTACCTGCTTCTAGACCGAGTCGCGCCCATCGGGGGCAGCCCCCTCCCCACATGTTGCATGCATTTCCCTGTGGGAGGGGGCTTGCCCCCGATGAGTCCACCAGCCCCACCGAGACAGCAGCCATGAACAGCCAACCCCGCATCGCCCTCATCGGCGAATGCATGATCGAACTGCAACACCGCGCCGATGGCAGCCTGCACCAGAGCTTCGGCGGCGATACCCTGAATACGGCCGTGTACCTGCGCCGCGAGCTGGGCGATATCGGCACCGTTGACTATGTCACGGCGTTGGGCGATGACAGCTTCAGCGATGCCATGTGCCAGCAGTGGGCCGACGAAGGCCTGGGTCTGGGCATGGTGCAACGTTTGCCCGGACGCCTGCCGGGTTTGTACTGCATCCAGACCGACGCCAACGGCGAGCGCAAATTTCTGTATTGGCGCAACGAAGCCGCGGTGCGCGACTGTTTCACCACGCCGGCCGCCGAGCCGATCCTGGCCGCTTTGCCGGGCTATGACCTGGTGTATTTCAGCGGTATCACCCTGGCGGTGTTGGGCGAAGTCGGCCGCGAGCGCTTGCTGCAAGCCCT